>NZ_SMKM01000026.1 GCF_004348665.1 Actinomadura sp. GC306
CCGGGGACGGACCCATGGCGAACGCCAGGGCAGCGAGGCTGGTCCCGGCCAGCGCGACGGCCATGGCCGGCGGGCCGCGGCGGCCCAGGCGGGACAGCGCGAGCAGTCCGCAGAGGAGGGCGCTCGCGGCGAGCGTGGCCTCCGCCAGGTTCAGCGCGGTGCGGTCGCCGGTGAGGAACGTGGTCTCGGGGAAGTCGAACGCGATGAACGCGTGGGTGCGGAGCCGCTCGCCCGCGTGGCCGCCGACCCAGAGCCCCGCGCCGGCCGACAGGAAGACGCCCGCCACCGTCAGCCGTACCGCCGCGAGTGCCCGGGACCGGACGAGCGCCGCCGCCCCGATCAGCGCGTAGACCAGGGCCAGGCACGCCAGGTAGCGGCCGTAGGCGAAGTTGCCCACCCGGTGCTCATCGGGCAGCGCGGCGGAGGAGGCGTAGGCGATGCCGCAGGTCGCGGCGAGGAGGACGGCCGCCATGGTTCTGTCCGCGGCGGCCGTCCGCCTGCGCGCCGGTGCCGCCGCCACGGCGACGAGGCCGATCCCCGCCAGGCCCCAGGTGGAGACGACCAGGTACCAGATCTGCCCGGCGGCCCCGCCGAGCGCCCACTGCTGCCCGGCGAGCGTGGTGAGCCGCTCGCCGAGGATGCCCGCGAGATCCCGGACGCCCTCCGGGTACAGCCCGTCCCGAATGTGCGCGTTCAGCGCCGTCCCGGCGAGGTGGCCGGCGATGGCGACGGCGCCGCCGGCCAGGACCGCGCGGAGCCGCCGGCGTGCGATCGCGGCCAGGGCGAGGACGTGCACCGCGAGCAGGACGGTCCCGCGTGTGTGGACCGCCGCCGCGTAGGACGCGATCAGGCTCGCCAGGGCCGCGTCCAAGGCCCGGCCGCTCCGAACGAACCGGTCGAGGGCGAGCAGCCAGGCCAGGACGACCGCCGGCAGGACGGCGTCCGCGAGCGCGAAGGCGCCGAAGAACGTCGTGGCCGGCAGCAGCGCCGCGGCGAACGACAGCGGCAGTGCCGCGCGGCCGCCGAGCCCGAGCCGCCGCGCCGCCGCGTACCCGAGCGGGAACAGCGCCGCGCCGGCCACCGCGTTGAGCACCAGGACGGCCACGTAGACCGTCACCGGATCGTCCGAGAACCAGTGGACCGGGATCAGCAGGAGCGGATACCCGCCCTGGTAGAAGGTGTTCCCGGACAGGTCGGCGCCGGGCCCGCCGGCGAGCCACCGGGCAGCGACGAGGTAGCCGGTCTCGTCCGGGTTCGCGACCGGCGCCGTCCGCGCCCTGGCGAGCCACAGCCGGACGGCGACCTGGGCCGCCATGCCGGCCGCGAGCGCCCATGACAGCGCGGTCGGCGGGACGCGCCGCCGGACGGAATCCGGGGCGGCGGGCGGGACGGGCGGCACCGAGCCGCGGGACCCCGGAACGATCGAGAGCGTCATGAGGCCCACCGTTCCGGCGGGGTGTCATGAGCTCGTCCGGGTCATGTCCGGATCTCGTGACATAACGCGATGAAGATCGTTCGTGCTCGATAATGCCTGGGTGGCGAGCATTCTGTTCATTGAGGACGACCCCTCGGCGCGGACCGCGCTGGAGCTGGCGCTGACCCGCCAGGGGCACGGCGTGACGTCCCGCGCCACCGGTGAGGAGGGGCTGCAGGCGCTGCGGTCGCGGCCCCCCGAGATCGCGCTCCTGGACGTGATGCTGCCCGGCATCGACGGAATCGAGGTGTGCCGCCGCATCCGCCGCGACGACGCCCGCGGCGGCGCCGCCCTGCCGGTGATCCTGCTGACCGCCCGCGGCGACGACCTCGACATCGTCCTCGGACTGGAGGCGGGCGCCGACGACTACGTGGTCAAGCCCGTCGAGCCCCGCGTCCTGGACGCCCGCATCCGCGCCGTGCTGCGCCGCACCGGGCACGCCCGCGCCGACCGGTCCGTGTACGGCGAGCTCGTCGTCGACCGGTCGTCCCTCAGGGTCACCAAGGCCGGGACGGACGTGCGCCTCACCCCGACCGAGCTGCGCCTGCTGCTGGAGCTGACCCGCAGGCCCGGCCAGGCCCTGACCCGCAGGCACCTGCTCGCGGAGGTCTGGGAGCACCACCCCGGCGACTCCCGGCTCGTGGACGCCTGCGTCCAGCGCGTCCGGGCCAAGATCGAGGACGATCCCGCCGAACCGCGGCTGATCGAGACCGTACGCGGTTTCGGCTACCGGTTCACCGCGCCGTGACGGGGCTCGCGATCCGGCGGTTCACCGGGCTGCGGATGCGGCTGGCGGCGGCGTTCACCGCGGTGGCGCTGCTGGCGGCGGTGCTGGCGTCCGGCATCTCGTACCTGCTGCTGCGGCGGGCCGTGCTGCACCGCGCGCAGGACGCGGTGCTGAACGACGTTCGCGGCGCCCTCGCCCAGCAGATCCCGGCCGAGCTGCCGCCCGACGCGCAGCCGCAGGTGCAGGCCGCGCTGGAGGAGGCGCTGTCCGCGCCGGGGCGCAGGGCGGTCGCCGTGCCGATGCGGCGGGACGGCGGGGTCTCCGTCCCGCCGCGAGGCGCCCTGGACGTGCCGGTCAGCCGGGAGTTCGCGCGGAGCGCGATGCGCGGTGTGGTTTACCAGCGCATCGTCCGGGACGGCGCGCCCTACCTGCTGGTCGGCGCCCGCGCCACCGGCTACCGCACGTCGCGGGACGAGCCGTGGCGGACCACCCCGCCGATGGTGTTCGTGTCCGCGAGCCTGAGCCGGGAGGCCGCGGACCTGCGGCTGTTCACCCGCGCGCTCGTGATCGCCGGCGTCGCCGCGCTGGCGGCGGCGGTCGCCCTGGCACTGCTGGCCACCCGGGGCGTGCTGGGCCCGGTGCGCCGGCTCGGCGCCGCCGCCCGCGCCCTCGGCGAGGGTGAGCTGCAGACGCGGGTGGACGTGCGGGGCCGCGACGAGCTGGCCGACCTGGCCCGCACCTTCAACGGCACCGCGCAGGCGCTGGAGCGGACGGTGACCGAGCTGCGCGCCATGGAGACCGCGTCCCGCCGGTTCGTGGCCGACGTGTCCCATGAGCTGCGCACCCCGCTGACCTCGATGATCGCCGCGACCGGCGTACTTGCGGAGGGGGCGGGGCCGGGCGGCGACGGCGACGTGATCCGCCTGGTCGCGGCCGAGACCCGGCGGCTCGGGCGCCTCATCGAGCACCTGATCGACATCAGCCGGTTCGACGCGGGCGCCGCCACGCTCGTCCTCGACGACGTGAATGTGGCCGAGGCGGTCGCGGCGACGCTGGAGGCGCGCGGCTGGCGGGACCGGCTGGAGGTGGCGGGCCCGGCGGACCTGTGCGTCCGGCTGGACCCGCGGCGGTTCGACGTCATCGTCGCCAACCTGGTCGGTAACGCCTTCACGCACGGGCGCCCACCCGTCTCGCTGCGCTTCGGCGCGCAGGAGCGGGGAGCCGCCCGCGGCCTCCGGCTCGTGGTCGCCGACCGCGGCCCCGGCCTGCCCGGCGACCTCGCGGACGTGGTCTTCGACCGGTTCGTCAAGGCGGAGGCGGCGCGGTCGCGCAGCGAGGGCAGCGGCCTCGGACTGTCGATCGCCAAGGAGAACGCCGTGCTGCACGGGGGAACGCTGGAGGCGGCCGACCGGCCGGAGGGCGGGGCGGCCTTCACGCTGTGGCTGCCCGGCGGCGCGGAAGGGGAGCGGGTGTGAGACGGCCGCGCCCGGCGGTGCGGGCACTGCTGGCCTTGGCCGCCGGCGCAGCCCTGGCCGGCTGCGGGATCCGGCCGACGGGGATCGTCGGCGCGGGGGAGCCGCCGGCCGCGGGGGCGGCCCCCGCGACGATCACCGTCTACCTGGTGCGGGACGGGCGGCTGGTGCCGGTGGCGAGGCCCGGCCTGCCCGGACTGCCGAGCCTGGCCGTGCAGCAGCTGGCCGTGCCGCCGACCGGGCCGGAGCGTGCGATGGGACTGCGCACCGAGGTCCGCCGGCCGCTCGACGCGTACGTGGTCCTCGAAGCGAACAACCCGGCCGCCCGGCGCCCCGCCGTGGTCGTCCGGCCGGCCGACCGGCGGCGCCCGGAGCGCTGGTCGCGGCTGGCGATGGGCCAGATCGCGTGCACCGCGCAGGCCGTCCCGGGCGTCGAGCGCGCCCACCTGTGGTCGGCCTGGGAGCCGGGCGGGGCCGGCCATGCGGTCCTGGGCTGCGACGACTTCGCCGACCTGCTGCCCTGATCAGCCGCGGGTGAGCCACTGGGCGGTGGCGTCGCCGAGCACCGAGCGGACGGCGAGGACGGCGATGCCGACGGTGAGCACGGGCATGATCACCCAGCGCTCCACCTTGCCGTCGGTCTTCGGGACGATCGGGACGACCGTCCGCCAGGGGAGCGGCCAGAGGACCGGGCAGCCGCGCGGTGTCAGGCAGTCGCCGGCCACGTGCGCGAGGCAGCCGAGCGCGACCGCGAAGCCCACGAAGCTCATATCGATCTTGTGCATGAGCCAGACGGCGATGAGGGCGAGCGCGCAGTCGGCCAGCGCCGACTGCGGCTCCTTGCCCTCGAAGTCAAGGCCGATGCCGCGCAGGCCGAGGCCGACGATCATGAAGAGGCAGGCCCACCACGCGTAGACGTAGTGGGTGGCGAGGAAGTCCATCGCGAAGCCCATCGCGACGGCGAACAGGATCGAGTGGGTCGCCTGCCGGTGCCCGCCCGAGAGCTTCCCGACCCACTTGCACATGACCTGGGTGATGGGCCCGAACGTGTTGGCGATCCGCCCGTTGTGGTGGTCGATGTCGGGCAGGATCGCCGCGCCCGCGCACACCACGGCGCCCGCCGCGACCTGCTCGGTGGACAGGGCCACCGCGTACTCGCCGAGCAGCCGCTCCTGCGCGATCACCGGGACGGCCGCCAGCCACACCAGCGCGCCGCTCAGGGCGTGCGTCTTGCCCATCATGTGCCGTTACCCCCGCCTTCCCGTGCGCCCGCGGCCCGGAGTCAGCGGGACTCTAATCCGCTGCTGATCGTTTTCGGCGGCGGCGCGCCGAACCGGGTGCCATGTCCGTCAGATGCGGCGGAGGGCGTCCCGGTTCCCTTGCGGGCGCGGGGCTGCCGGGCTACCGGGACGGGAGGAACCGCCAGGCGCCGGACTCCTCGCCCGGCTCGTACGGGGAGTCCAGCCGCTTGGCGACGATCCCGGGCAGTCCCTGCTCCTCCGCCGCCTCGCGGACGGCGTCGCCGTCGCCGGGGAACCACGGCGCGGTCTGCCACACCGGGCCCGACAGGCCGAGGTCGTCCAGGGCCTCCCGGCGGTCTCGGTAGGGGGTGTCGAGCAGGGGGCGGCCGTCCAGGTGGAGGACGTCGTAGACCATGTAGATCTCGCGCCCGCCGACCGTGGCGAGCTCGCCGTCCAGCAGGGCGGGCCGGGCGCCCAAGGAGGCGCCGAGGCGTGAGCCCAGCCCGCCGGGGCCGTCCACGGCGCGGCCCCGGTCGTCGGTGAACCGGGTCCGGCCGCCCTCGACGTAGGCGGGCATGCGCCGGCCGCCCCACGCGAACTCGAAGCCCCACGCGTCCTGGTCGCGGGGCAGCCGGGCCCTGGATTCCGGGCGCATGGGGAGCAGCGACTCCGGCAGCGGCTCGGCGTCCGGGTCCGCAGGCGGGTCCATCCGGTGGATCATCCAGTTCTTGCCGCGCGTCCGGAACAGCACGTACCGGCCCGACACCCGCGAGCCGTGGATGACGACCTTCACCTCGCGCTCGGACCACTTCTCCGTCTCGTACGTCCCCCGGTCCCAGATGATCATCTTTCCGGCGCCGTACTCGCCGCGCGGGATCTCGCCCTCGAACGTCGCGTACTCCAGCGGATGGTCCTCGGTGTGCACGGCGAGGTGGTCGGTGTCCGGGCTCCACGGCAGGCCCTTCGGCACGGCCCACGACACGAGCACCCCGTCGCGTTCGAGGCGCAGGTCCCAGTGCAGGCTCCGCGCGTGGTGCTCCTGGACGACGAACGTGTCGTCGTCCCCGCGCGGCACCGCGTCGCCGCCGGGCACGGGTTCGGGGGTCCGCTCCGCGTCGCGCTTCCCGCGGTACTCCGCCAGGGGGCCGGCGTCCTTCTTCCGCTTCTTCGGGGTCACGCCCGGTTCGTACCCGGGATCACCGGATGAAGACGGCGTAGTCGGCGACGTCGGCGGTCAGGGCGGGGGGCAGGCCCGCCACCGCGGACAGCTCCTCGGCGGACATGAAGCCGCCCGCCTCGGCCCGCACCCGCTCGATCGTCCGCGCGAACTCCGGGGTGATGCCGGGCAGCAGGGTCAGCGCCTCCGCCGGCGCGTGGTTCACGTCGACCAGGCCGCCGTCGTTGTACTGGCGCGGCAGGTCGGGGCGGCCGATCCGCAGTTCCTTGGCGAGGCCGGGGTCCGCCGCGGCGAGCTCGCGGGCCTTGTCCCGCAGCAGCCGCTGCCGCTTCACGCGCTCCACCACGGCCTCGTTGTCGACGGCCGACAGCCCGTGCGGGTCGAACACGCGGCGGCGGATGATGAACGCGTGCGCGCAGCCCACCACCGCGAGGAGGAACAGCAGGACGCCGACGGTGCGCTCGGTGCCGTCGTCCTCGCCGATCCCGGGCAGCAGGTACAGCATCAGCGCGAAGACGCCGACGTAGGCGGCCGTCGACACCATCAAATGCACGCTGCGCCGCCACAGCGCCGCCGCCGCGAACGTGAACGGCGTGGCGTAGCCCAGGGTCAGGAACGGCAGCGCGGCCCAGGTGACGCTCAGCGCCGCGCGGCCCGGGGGCATGCTGTCGGACGGAACCCGCGGCTCGTACGGCGCTGGGGCGTTCATCTCTAGAGAGTCTCCCGGCCGGGATGGGGGGCGAATCGGACTCTAGATCAAGGGCACTGTCACGGCAGGGTGAGGATTTCGTGGCCGTCTTCGGTCACCAGCAGCGTGTGCTCGAACTGCGCCGTGCGCTTGCGGTCCTTGGTGACGACGGTCCAGCCGTCCTTCCAGATGTCGTAGTCGTGGGTGCCGAGCGTCAGCATCGGCTCGACCGTGAACGTCATGCCCGGCTCGATGATCGTGGTGGCGGACGGGTCGTCGTAGTGGGGGACGACCAGCCCGGAGTGGAACGTCGTGCCGATTCCGTGGCCGGTGAAGTCGCGCACGACCCCGTACCCGAACCGCTTGGCGTAGGACTCGATGACCCGCCCGATCACGTTCAGCGCCCGGCCCGGCTTGACCGCGCGGATGCCGCGCATGGCCGCCTCCCGGGTGCGCTCCACCAGCAGCCGCGACTCCTCGTCGACGTCGCCGCACAGGAACGTCGCGTCGGTGTCGCCGTGGACGCCGTCGATGAACGCGGTGATGTCGATGTTGATGATGTCGCCGTCGCACAGGACGGTGTCGTCCGGGATGCCGTGGCAGATCACCTCGTTGATCGAGGTGCACAGCGACTTGGGGAAGCCGCGGTAGCCGAGCGTGGACGGGTAGGCGCCGTGGTCGAGCAGGAACTCGTGCCCGATGGCGTCGAGCTCGTCGGTCGTGATGCCCGGGCGGACGTTCTTCCCGACCTCCTCCAGTGCCTGCGCGGCGATCTTCCCCGCCACTCGCATCCGCTCGATGATCTCGGGCGTCTTGACGTCGGGCTCCCCGGTCTTCGGGCGCTTCTTCCCCACGTACTCCGGACGAGGAATGCTCGACGGGACCTTGCGCATGGGCGAAACGCGGCCGGGCCGGAGTAGCTGGGTCGTCATAGTGATGGAGTGTAGTCAGCGGGATCGCGGCAACGAATCCCGTGCCGAGCGCACGAGCGAAAGGAGCGCCGATGGCCGGTGACGGCGGTGACTGGTGGTTCTGCCTGAAGCACATGAAGGTCGAGCACGGCCCCGGATGCCCGGACAAGGACCGGATGGGCCCGTACGAGTCCGAGAGCGCGGCGGCGGGCGCCCTCGACCTGGCGCGCGAGCGGAACGAGGCGTGGCGCCGCGACAACGGCGACGACTGAGCCCCCTTAGTCGATCGACCACGGGCTAGTCGACCACGGGCTAGTCGACCACGGGCTAGTCGACCACGGGTCAATCGACCGCGGGCCCGGCGACCGTGTCGAGGAACTTCGCCAGGCGGCGGCGGAGCCCGCGGGGGCTCTTCGCGGGCTCCTGCCCCGCGGCCGCGCTGACGAGGTGCTGGGCGCCGTCGAAGGAGAGGAGGGCCTCCCGCGGCGGGACGGTCAGCGCCTCGTGGGCGAGGCCGCGCAGCTCCCGGTCGCCGCCCTCCAGGGCGAGGACTGTCGCGCCGGTGCGGCGCGCGTCGTCCACCCGCTCCAGCAGCGGGACGGGCGCGTCGTCCTCGGCGACCACGAACAGCGTCTCGCCGCGCCGGGCCGCTTCGAGCCGCTCCAGCCCGACCCGCAGATGCGGCGGCGCGTCCGCCGGCGGCCGCCACCGCACCAGCGTGGGGGCCAGGCCGGGGACGCCGCCGAGGCGGCTCTCGTCGTCGAGGTGGGCCGCCAGGTGCCACGGGTCGCCGCCGGGCGTCCCGACCAGCAGCAGCCCGCCCGGGGTCCGCGACGTGACCCGCAGCGCGCGCCCGAACTCCTGCGTCCGCTCCAGCCAGCCCGTGGCCGACAGCACCTCGCGCAACATCGTGATCTGCTCGGCGTCCACGCGGTCCATGGTGCCGCAACCGGCGGTCCCGGACGGGGCGGTTCAGCGATGTGGGAACCCGGGGCGCGGCGGCCGCGGCGCCGCCTGGCAGACTCGGCCGCATGACTGAGCAGCAGCAGAAGACGCCCTACGACCTCCCGGACGCGAGCGGCCTGTCGATCGGCATCCTCGGCGGCACCGGCGACCAGGGCAAGGGGCTCGCGCGCCGGTTCGCGCTCGCCGGGCACCGGGTGACGATCGGCTCGCGCAAGGCCGAGCGCGCCCGCGAGGCCGCCGAGGACCTCGGCGCGGACCTGCCGGTGTCCGGCGCGGAGAACGCGGTCGCCGCGGGGGAGTCCGACGTCGTGATCATCGCGGTGCCGTGGGACGGCCACAAGGCCACGCTGGAGTCGCTGCGCACCGAGCTCGAGGGCAAGATCGTCGTGGACTGCGTGAACCCGCTCGGGTTCGAGAAGGGCAAGGGCGCCTTCGCGCTGCCCGTCGAGGAGGGCAGCGCCGCCGAGCAGGCCGCCGCGGTGCTGGCCGGCAGCCGGGTCGTCGCCGCCTTCCACCACGTGTCGGCGAAGCTGCTGCTGGACCCCGAGGTCGACGAGATGGAGCTGGACGTCCTGGTCCTCGGCAACGACCGGGAGGCGACCGACCTCGTCCAGGCCCTCGCCGGCAGGATCCCCGGCATGCGCGGCGTCTACGGCGGCAGGCTGCACAACGCCCACCAGGTCGAGGCGTTCACCGCCAACCTCATCTCGATGAACCGCCGCTACAAGGCGCACGCCGGGCTGCGCATCACCGACGTCTGATCCCCGGCCGGCCGCTGCGGCCGGTACGGTGCCGATCGTGAACGATCCGGAAGCGGTGCGGCGCCCGCTCGTCCTGCTGCCGACGGCGCGGACGGCGCCGCTGCGCGCGGTCGCCAAGCGGGTCGTGCTGGCCCTGGTGCTGCTCCTGGCCGTGGTGGCCGCCGTGTACGCCGACCGCGGCGGCTACCGCGACGGCGCCGACGGGACGGTGTCGCTGCTCGACGCCTTCTACTACGCCTCGGTGACGATCTCCACGACCGGCTACGGCGACATCACGCCGGTCGGCGACGCCGCCCGGCTGGTCAACATCGTCTTCATCACGCCGGTGCGGGTACTGTTCCTCATCGTCCTCGTCGGCACCACCCTCGAAGTGCTGGCGGAACGGACCCGGGACGACTGGCGCAAGGCCCGCTGGAGGACACGCGTGCGCGACCACATCGTGGTGGCCGGCTACGGCACCAAGGGCCGCAGCGCCATCAAGACGCTGCTCAGCACCGGCGTGAGCCGCGAGTCGATCGTCGTCGTGGACCCCGATCCCCGCGTCGTCGCCGAGGCGGCGGAGGCCGGGTTCGCCGGCGTCGTCGGGGACGCCACCCGCAGCTCGGTGCTCCGGCAGGCGGCGGTCCACCGGGCGCGGGAGGTCGTGGTCGCCAGCGCCCGCGACGACACCGCCGTCCTGGTGACGCTCACGGCGCGGCAGCTCAACCCGCACGCCGGGATCCAGGCGTCGGTCCGCGAGTCGGAGAACGTCCCGCTGCTGCGGCAGTCCGGCGCCGACCACGTGGTCACGTCCTCGGAGTCGGCCGGGCGGCTGCTCGGGGTGACCACCAGCCAGCCCAACGTCGGCCAGGTCATCGAGGACCTCCTCGACCAGGGCAGCGGCCTCGACCTGGCCGAGCGCGACATCCGCCCGGAGGAGGTCGGCGGATCGCTCGCCGCGGTGCCCGAGCCGGTGCTCGCGGTGGTGCGGAACGGCCTGCTGCTGCCGTTCGACCACGCCGGGTGCGGGATGCTCATGGCCGGCGACCGGCTGATCGTCGTCCGGTCGAAGCGGCAGGCGGAGGCGTCCGCCGACCCCGCCGCCACGTGACGGCGGCCTCGCGGCACGAGCAGAGGGCCGGACCCGCGACGGGTCCGGCCCTCTTCGTCGTTCGCGCGGGGCCTAGTGGTAGGAGTGCTCCGGCGCCGGGTAGGTGCCGTTCACGACCTCTTCCGCGTAGCTGCGCGCGGCGTCGCTGAGCAGGGAGTTCATGTCGGCGAACTTCTTGACGAACTTCGCGGTCCGCGGGGTGAGCCCGGCCATGTCCTGCCAGACGAGGACCTGGGCGTCGGTCTGGTTGCCGCCGCCGATGCCGATCGTCGGGATCGACAGCGACGAGGTGACGCGGGCCGCGAGGTCCTCCGGGACGCATTCGAGGACGACGGAGAACGCCCCGGCCGCTTCGAGGGCCTTGGCGTCGGCCATCAGCTCGTCGCCGTCCTGCCCGCGCCCCTGCACCCGGTAGCCGCCGAAGACGTTCACCGACTGGGGGGTGAGGCCGAGGTGGCCCATCACCGGGATGCCGGCGGCGACCATCGCCTCGACCTGCGGCAGGATCCGGCGGCCGCCCTCCAGCTTGACGGCGTGCGCGCCGGTCTCCTTGAGGAACCGGGTGGCGGCCGTCAGCGCCTCGGGCACGCCGGTCTGGTAGGAGCCGAACGGCAGGTCGGCGACGACCATGGCGCGCTTGGAGCCGCGGACGACGGCCGCGGTCAGCGGGACGAGGTCGTCCACGGTCACCGGGATGGTCGAGTCGTAGCCGTACACCACCATCGCGGCGGAGTCGCCGACGAGCAGCACGGGGATGCCGGCCTCGTCGAAGATCCGCGCGGTGAGCGCGTCGTAGGCGGTGAGCATCGGCCACTTCTCGCGCCGCTCCTTGGCGGCGGCGATGTCGCGTACGGTGACCCTCCGCCCGCCCGTGCCGCCGTAGAGCGCGGCGGGCTGCTGTGCTGAGGGTGCGGCAGATGAAGACATGCGAGAACCTCCGGTCTTGAGGCGCCACGGTGGCGTACCCAGACGGAACCGATCGTGCCACTTCGAAAACGATTCGGGTAGCCCCCGTCATTCCCGGATTCTCGGGAATGAATTCCGAAACGGTACCGTTGCGTATCGTCATGGACTCCCCCACGATCCAGCGCCGCAGGTGGGCCATCCTCGGCGTGCTGACCATGAGCCTGCTCGTGGTGGTGCTCGACAACACCATCCTCAACGTCGCCCTGAAGACCATCGCGGACCCGCACCAGGGCCTCGGCGCGACGCAGAGCGAGCTCGAATGGTCGATCAACTCCTACACGCTGGTCTTCGCCGGCCTGCTGTTCACGTTCGGCGTCGTCGGCGACCGGATCGGCCGCAAGCGGGTGCTGATCGGCGGCCTCGCGGTGTTCGCGGTCGCCTCGCTGCTGTCGGCCTACGCGCAGTCCCCGGACCAGCTCATCTACGCCCGCGCCCTGATGGGCCTCGGCGGCGCCGCGGTCATGCCGCAGACGCTGTCGATCATCACCAACGTCTTCGAGCCGCACGAGCGGGGCCGCGCCATCGGCATCTGGGCGGGCGCGGTCGGCCTCGCCGTCGCCATCGGGCCGCTCACCGGCGGCCTGCTGCTCGCGCACTTCTGGTGGGGCTCGGTCTTCCTGATCAACGTGCCGGTCATCAGCGTCGCGATCGCGCTGATGGTGTTCCTCGTCCCCGAGTCGCGCAACCCCGAGCCCGGCCGGCTCGACCCGGCCGGCGTCGTGCTGTCGGTCATCGGCCTGGTCTCCCTGTCGTACGGCATCATCCGCGGCGGCGAGACGGGGGACTGGGCGGCGCCCTCGGTGCTCGGCCCGGTCTTCGCGGGCATCGCCGTCCTCGCGCTGTTCGTGTGGCACGAGGCGCGCAGCGACTCCCCGGCGTTCGACGTCCGGCTGTTCCGCGACCCGCGGCTGTCGGCCGCCGTCGCCGCCATCGCGCTGTGCTTCTTCGCCGCGTCCGGCGTGCTGTTCTTCTCGAACTTCTACATGCAGTCGGTGCGGGGGCTGTCGCCGATGGAGGCGGGCGCGATGGTCGTGCCGTTCGCGGTCGCCCAGCTCGTCTTCTCGCCGCGCAGCGCGGCCATGGTCCGCCGCTTCGGCGCCAAGGCCGTCTGCACGTCCGGGCTGCTGCTGGTCGCCGCCGGGCTGGCCGGCTACCAGCTCCTCGACACCGGCACCCCGATGTGGTTCCTGTGCGTGATCTTCTTCGTGCAGGGGGTCGGGATGGCGCACGTGATGCCGGCCGCGACCGAGTCGGTCATGTCCGCGCTGCCCCGCGAGAAGGCGGGCGCCGGATCGGCGCTCAACAACGTCGCCCGCCAGGTCGCGGTCGCGATGGGCGTCGCCGTGCTCGGCTCGATCGTCGCCTCCGTCTACCGCCGCGACCTCGGCGCCGGCCTCGGCGCGCTGCCGCCCGGCGAGCGGGCGGCCGCCGCGGAGTCCATCGAGGGGGCGCACGCCGTCGCCGCGCGGCTGGGCGCCGCCGGCCAGGACCTCCTCGAACCCGCCAACGCCGCGTTCGTGCACGCGATGCACCTCGCCGCCTCGGCCGCCGCCGTCATCGCGTTCGCCGCCGCCATGGTCGTCCTCAGGTGGATGCCGGGGCGCGCCGCCGCCGGTCCCGGGCCGGCCGCCGCCGCGGACGAGCCGCCGCGCCGGCGGGAGGGGGCGGGGGTCTGACGCCATGGGCGAGACGACGGCCACCGGCCGGGCACCGGGACGGCCCCGCAGCGAGCGGGCCGACCGGGCGATCCTCGAGGCGACCCTCGACCTGCTCGCCCGGGAGTCCGGCGTGGCGGGCGTGTCCGTGGAGGCGGTCGCCGCGCGGGCCGGCGTCGGCAAGACCACCATCTACCGCCGCTGGTCCGGCAAGGAGGCGCTGATCGTGGACGCGCTCGCGGCGGCGAAGGCCCCGCTGCCCGAGCTGTCCGGGCGGTCGGCCCGGGAGGACCTCACCGAGATCGCCCGCGCGCTGACCGCCGAGCGGGGGCGCAGGCACCTGCGGTGCTTCTGGAACGTCGTCGGCAGCGCGGAGAAGTACCCCGAGCTGTACGCGCGCTACCAGAAGGACATCATCGAGCCGCGGCGCGCGATCGTCCGCGACGTGCTGCGGCGCGGCGTCGAGACCGGGGAGCTGCGGGCCGACCTCGACGTCGAGGTGGCGATGTCGATGCTGGTCGGCTCGCTCACGCCGCGGCGGCCGCGGGAGGCGGTCCCGGACGGCTACGCCGAAGCCGTCGTCGAGGCCCTCCTGCGGGGAATCGGACGCCCGATGGAGTGATTCGGCGAAAAAGCCGAAGGCTTTTCAGCCTGGTAAGCGTGATCTTCTCCCATCGAAACGGGGTCATGCCCCATACTGTCGCTGGGTATTGCGTAGACGACCGGCTGTCTGGAGCGCGTCAGGTGAGATCAGTGATGGCGCCGCGTGGCGATGCGCCCGCCACCGATTCCGCGTCCCGGACCCTCGTCCTGGGCATCGACGGTTCCCGGCGGATCGTCCAGTGCGGCCCCAACGCGCGGGCCGTCCTCGGCCGCGCCGCCGAGGAGCTCATCGGCCGCCCCGCCACCGACCTGGTGGGGGAGGAGGCCAAAGCCGACCTCGAGACCCTGCTGGAGACCAACGACGTCGGGCACGAGCGCAACGGCGTGATGACGGTGCTGCGCGGCGACGGCACGTCCGCCGACGCGGTCGTGACCGCGCAGCCGATGGTCGGCGGCGCCACCGGCGCGGCGCCCGCCGTCCTGCTGTACGTGCGGGTCGCGCTGCCGCCCAGCGAGCGCTACCAGGACCCGGCCCTCATGCGCCGCGCGCTGATGGACGACCAGGTCACCCGGTTCGGCGCGTCCCTCGACCTCGACCAGTCCGCCCGCGGCCTCGTCGACGTCGTCGTCCCGCACTTCTGCAACGCCGCCTCGGTGCTGGTGCTGGAGAGCCTGGTCGCCGCCGACGAGGTGCACACCGAGTCCGGCTCGGCCGTGCTGCGCCGCATCGCCGTGACCTCCGACGACGGCAACCCGGCGTGGCCCGCCACGTTCCCCGTCGGCGAGGTCCTCGTGTTCCCCGAGGGCACCCCGTACCGGCAGGTCATGGAGACGGCCCGGCCCGTCCACCTCCCGCACGTCGGCGTGGACGCCGCGGCCGAGATCGCCCGGCTGTGGCGGCGCGGCCCCGCGGGCGAGCTGCTGTCGGACGTGTCGATGGTGCTGCTGCCGATGATCGCCCGCGACACCCTGCTCGGGTTCATCGCCTGCACCCGCGTCCCCGGGTTCCGCAAGTTCGACGCCTACGACGTCGAGATCGGCATGGAGTTCGCCGCCCGCGCCGCGATCGTCATCGACAACGCCCGGCTGTTCAGCCGCGAGCGCGCCACCGCGCTCGCCCTCCAGCGCAGCCTGCTGCCGAACCGGCTGTCGGCGCCGTCCTCGGTCGAGGTCCGGCACCGCTACCTGCCCGGCAGCAAGCTCGTCGAGGTCGGCGGCGACTGGTACGAGTCGATCGCGCTGCCCGGCGCCCGCGTCGCCCTCATCGTCGGCGACGTCGCCGGCCACGGGGTCCGCGCCGCCGTCACGATGGGCCGGCTCCGCACCGCGCTGCACACCCTGGCCAACCTGGAACTGCCGCCCGCCGACGCGCTGCACGTCATGCACGAGCTGATGATCGAGCTGGGCGAGCAGGAACCGCACTTCGCCACCTGCGTGTACGCGGTGTACGACGCGACGACCGGCACCATCGAGATCGCCTCCGCCGGGCACCTGCCGCCGCTGCTGTCCGGCCCGGGCAGCGCCGGCGAGTACCTGCGGGTCCCGCCGGCCCCGCCGCTCGGCGTCGCCGGCGGCGCCGCCATCGAGAGCCGCGAGTTCACCGTCGAGGACGGCAGCCTCTTCGTCATCTACACCGACGGCCTCGTCGAGAACCGCGGCCGCGACATCGACGACGGCCTCGCCCGCCTCCAGCGGATCTTCGGCCCGGACGCCGGCGACCGCCCCATGGAGGACCTCGCCAAGGCCACCCTCGCCGGCGTGTACGCCGACCAGCACCGCGACGACATCGCCGTCCTGATCGCCCGCCTGCGCCGCCTCCCCGAGGACCGCTGCGCCTCCTGGACGCTGCCCGCCGACCCGGCCGCCGTCCGCCGCGCCCGCGGCCTCGTCCGCACCCGGCTGGCGGACTGGGGCCTGGAGGAGCTGGAGTACACCACCGAGCTCCTCGCGTCCGAGCTGATCACCAACGCGCTCCGCTACGCGCCCGGCCCGATCGAGCTGCGCCTCCTGCTGGAGCGCACCCTCGTCTGCGAGGTCCTGGACCGCTCCGCCGCGCTGCCCCGCCTGCGCCGCGCCGAGGACGACGACGAGAACGGCCGCGGCCTCCTCGTCGTCAGCCAGCTCGCCCACCGCTGGGGCACCCGCCGCACCGCCGCCGGCAAGGTCGTCTGGTGCGAGCAGATAGTCCCCGGCATGGACCCCGACGCCTCAGAACAGGTCTCCGGCTGGCCAGGCGAAACCTGGCCCGGCGAGAACCACCACAGGGAGTAAGAGGCACCCTGCCCTGCAGGATCACCCCGCGCGTGAGGGGGTTCCAGGGGGTTGCCCCTGGGCCAACAGGGCTAGCCGCGTTCGCGCCAGCGGTTTGTTATTGGGAGGCGGCGGTCTCGGCCGAAGTTCTTGGGGGTGATCTTGGGGCCGGGGGGATACTGGCGGCGTTTGTACTCGGCTATGTCGACCAGGCGGATGACGCGGTCCACCAGGGCCGGGTCGTGGCCGGCGGTGATCAGGGCCTCTCGGCCCATGTCGCGTTCGACGTAGTCGGACAGGAGGGGGTCCAGCTCGTCGTACGGGGGCAGGCTGTCGCGGTCGCGCTGGCCGGGCCGCAGTTCGGCGGACGGCTCCTTCTCGATGATCGCCTCGGGGATGGGCTCCTCCGCGAAGGGGTGCAGGAACGGCAGGCCGGAGGCGTTCCGGGCGTTGCGCCAGCGGGCGAGTTCCCAGACGGTGAGCTTGAAGACGTCCTTGATGGGGGCGAAGCCGCCCGCGGAGTCGCCGTACAGGGTGGAGTAGCCGGTGGCGAGCTCGCTCTTGTTGCCGCCGGTGAGCACGAGGTGCCCGTGCTCGTTCGACAGGCCCATCCAGACGTTGGCGCGGATGCGGGCCTGGAGGTTCTCGGCGGCGACGCCGGTCAGGTCGAGCTGCTCCTCGAACGCCTCGACCATGCCCGCGATGGGCACGATGCGGGAGTTGACGCCCTGCCGCTTCACGAGCTCCTCGGCGTCGACGACGGACCCCTCGGAGGAGTAGCGGCTCGGCAGCAGGATCGCGTGCACGTTCTCGGGGCCGACGGCGTCGGACGCGATGGTGGCGAC
Organism: Actinomadura sp. GC306; assembly: GCF_004348665.1. Taxonomy (GTDB): domain Bacteria; phylum Actinomycetota; class Actinomycetes; order Streptosporangiales; family Streptosporangiaceae; genus Spirillospora. The sequence continues at coordinate 16,827 of NZ_SMKM01000026.1, forward strand.
GAGGGCCGAGTCGATGCCGCCGGACAGGCCGAGGACGACCGAGCGGAACCCGTTCTTGCGGGCGTAGTCGCGGGTGCCGAGGACGAGCGCCGCGTACACCTCGGCGAGGTCCTCCAGCGGCTCGGCGACGCTCTGCGGGGCCACCGGGTAGGCGGGCAGCGGGTCGGGCGACACGACGTGCCGGTCGATGGTGATGGCGGTGCCGTCCTGCGCGTCCACGGGGCCGCGCGGCGGCTCGGCGCCGGCGGCGGGGAGCGCGAGGTCGGCGATGAGCAGGTGCTCGACGAACCGGGGGGCGCGGGCGAGCAGGGTGCCGTCGGCGCCGACGATGACGGAGTCGCCGTCGAAGACCAGCTCGTCCTGGCCGCCGACCAGGTTGACGTAGGCGAGCGCGCAGCCGGCCTCGCGGGCGCGGCGGGCGCACAGGTCGAGGCGGACGTCGTCCTTGTCGCGCTCGTACGGGGAGGCGTTGACGGCGAGGAGCAGCCCGGCCCCGGAGGCGCCGGTGACGCCGACGGGTCCGCCGTCCTGCCAGAGGTCCTCGCAGACGACGGTCGCGACGTCGACGCCGTGGACGCGGACGACGGGCAGCCGGTCGCCCCGCACGAAGATCCGGTACTCGTCGAACACCCCGTAGTTGGGCAGGTGGTGCTTCGCCGACCGGACCAGGACCTCGCCGCCGTGCAGCCACGCGGCGCCGTCGAGCGGCGCCCCGGCGGGCTGGCCGGGCCGGACGAGCTCGACCGGGCGGCGGTCGAGGTACCCGGTGACGACGGGGAGGTCGCCGAGGCCCTCGTCGGCGAGCCGGCGGGCGAGCCGCTCCAGGGCGCGCCGGGACGCCTCGACGAAGGACGCGCGCAGCGCGAGGTCCTCCACCGGGTAGCCGGTCAGCATCATCTCGGGGAAGGCGACCAGGTGCGCGTCCGCCTCGGCGGCGCGCCGGACCCAGTCGACGATCTTGTCGGCGTTGCCGTCGAGGTCGCCGACGGCCGAGTTCACCTGCGCGAGCGCGATCCGTAGTTGAGCCACGTCCCCAGGATAAATCTCTCGATCTTGCTTCGTCATAGTGACGAAAAGTGCATTTCCGGCGGCCGTGGCCGTTGAATGATCACCGGAGGGAGGCCAGGGCGTCCAGGCGCAGCGGTGCGGGGTCCGCCGTGGGCGCGTAGCGGCCCGACTCGGCCAGCCAGTCCAGGTGGGCGCGCGGCGTGTTCAACAGGGCCTTCACGACCTGGGCGGCGGCGGAGCGCTGCGCGACGGTGAGCTCCAGCCGGTCGAGCATCTCGGGCAGCTTGCGCGCCGCCGTCCACGCCTCCTCCAGCCGGTCCGCGATCCGCTCCGCGACCGCGGCGGCGGCCTGCTCGGCGTTGAGCCCCTGCGCGAACGCGAGGACGGCGGGCAGGTCGTGCGCGTCGCCGCGCGCCGCCTCCAGGTCGTGCGACGCGAGGTCGTTGGACCAGGCCACGACGTCCGCGACGCCGTCCGCGAGCGTCTTCCAGCGCGGGGTCCGCAGCAGCCGCGCCGGGAGCTCGACGCCGAGGACGGGTTCGATGAGGTCGTACAGGAACGGCCCGCACGCGCGGCGGCGCAGCGGCGCGTACTCCGCGTCGGTCGGCACGTGCCTGATGCGGCGGTTGACCGACTCCTTCGCGCAGCCGTCGCGGTGCGCCTCCAGGTGCAGCATGAACCGGCGGCGCCAGTCGCGGCTCATGCTCTTGGACGTCAGCTGCCACAGCTCGACCAGCGCGCCCTCCAGCGGCCGGGACCCGGGCCGGGCGTGGCCGCGCCGCATCGCGCGCATGAGGTCGTCGTACAGGGCGTGGACGGCGCTGCCGCTGTCGGCGAGCGGGGGGTGGTCCATCGTGTCGTCGAGCGCGAGCGTCCAGGTGAGCCAGCGGGCGAACAGGTCCACCGCGGCCGGGTCGGCGGCGGGGAAGACCCGCGCGGCGAGCCGCTCGCAGCGGGCCCGGCCGAGCGGCGAGGTGTCCGGATCGCCGAGCACCAGCCCGCGGCCGCGTGCCCAGGCCTCCACCTGCGCGCGCAGCTGCCACGACTCCGGGTGCATGGCCGACGGTGTCGCCAGCGCGGGCACCCGGTCGCTCATCGAGAAGAGAAGAGAGATGTCCACGACCCTGCTCACGCTAATGATCATTTGGTCCGGGCCGCTTGTCCGCCACGTCAATTTTCGGGAAACCGCCGGACGGGGATGATCACGCCCCGGAAAACCGCCGCGCCGGGACGGGACGGCGGCGGAGTCGGATATGTTCCGTGCAGCGCAGCGGGACGCGTAACGTCGCGGTAACAGCGGCGGGGCATACTGCGGGTGTGGCCGGACCGGCGATCGGCCGGCACGCGCCCGCCGCGCGGCCATCGGCAGGGCAGTACGGCAGGCAGTACCGAGGGAGAAGGCATTGGACCGTCAGCAGGAGTTCGTGCTCCGCACCCTGGAGGAGCGCGACATCCGCTTCATCCGGCTGTGGTTCACCGACGTGCTCGGGTTCCTCAAGTCGGTGGCCGTCGCCCCGGCGGAGCTGGAGGGCGCCTTCGCGGAGGGCATCGGCTTCGACGGATCGGCGATCGAGGGCTTCGCGCGGGTGTACGAGGCCGACATGATCGCCAAGCCGGACCCGTCGACGTTCCAGGTGCTGCCGTGGCGGTCGGAGTCGCCCGGCGTCGGCCGCATGTTCTGCGACATCCTCATGCCGGACGGGACGCCGAGCTTCGCCGACCCCCGCTACGTCCTCAAGCGGGCGCTCGCGCGGGCCGCCGACCTCGGGTTCACGTTCTACACGCACCCCGAGATCGAGTTCTTCCTCCTCAGCGACAAGCCGGAGGACGGCCGCGAGCCCGAGCCGGCCGACGCGGGCGGCTACTTCGACCACACCCCGCACAGCGCCGCGCACGACTTCCGCCGCAACGCGATCATGATGCTGGAGTCGATGGGCATCTCGGTGGAGTACAGCCACCACGAGGGCGCCCCCGGCCAGCAGGAGATCGACCTCAGGTACGCCGACGCGCTCACCACCGCCGACAACATCATGACGTTCCGGCTGGTGATGAAGGAGGTCGCGCTGGAGCAGGGCGTGCACGCCTCGTTCATGCCGAAGCCGTTCACCGAGCACCCGGGCTCCGGCATGCACACCCACATGTCGCTGTTCGAGGGCGACCGCAACGCCTTCTACGAGCCGGGCGCCGAGTTCAAGCTGTCCAAGGTCGGGCGGGCCTTCATAGCGGGGCTGCTGCGCCACTCCGCGGAGATCACCGCGGTCTGCAACCAGTGGGTGAACTCCTACAAGCGGCTGTGGGGCAACGTCGGGTCCGCCGCCGGCGCCGGGGGAGAGGCCCCGTCCTACATCTGCTGGGGGCACAACAACCGGTCGGCGCTCGTCCGCGTCCCGATGTACAAGCCGCACAAGGGCCACTCGACCCGCATCGAGTTCCGGTCGCTGGACACCGCCGCGAACCCGTACCTGGCGTTCGCCGCGATCCTCGGTGCCGGGCTCAAGGGCATCGAGGAGGGCTACGAACTCCCGGCGGGCGCGGAGGACGACGTGTGGGCGCTCACCGTCGCCGAGCGGCGCGCCCTCGGCATCGAGCCCCTCCCGCAGGACCTGGACGACGCCATCCACGCGATGGAGCGCAGCGAGCTCGTCGCCGACATCCTCGGCGAGCACGTGTTCGACTTCTTCCTGCGCAACAAGCGCCAGGAGTGGGAGGACTACCGGCGCCAGGTGACCGAGTTCGAGCGGAAGCGCCTGCTGGCCGTCCTCTGACCGCCCGCCGGCCCCCCGCCGCCGTTCAATGGACGACGAGCCCCGCTCGACGGCCCCGCTTCGGATTACGGTGGACCCCGTGACCGAGTCCTGGACCTCCGACCGCCGTCCCTCCCTCGCCGGGCGCCTGGCGAGGCTCGGCTTCACCGAGGCCGCGCACGCCGAGCGGCTCCTGCGCGAGGCGGAGCGCGACGGCGTGGTGATCGACGGCCGCGGCCCCCTCGGCGGCGACCTGCTGGACGCCCTCGGCGGCACCGCCGACCCGGACCTCGCGCTCGCCGGGCTGCTGCGCCTCCTCGCCGCCGCCGACGGGCAGGGCGCCGGCGCGGAGCTGCGGGAGGCCCTCGCGAAGGAGCCCGGCACGCGGGAGCGGCTCACCGCCGTCCTCGGGGTGAGCGCCGCCCTCGGCGACCACCTGGCCCGGCACCCGGGCCACTGGAAGGTCCTGCGCGACGGCCGCCCGGCACCGGCCGGGCCGCCGCGCGGCGACCTGCTGGCCGCCGTCGGAGCCGACCCGGCCGCGGCGGACCCGGTGGCGTCCGGCTGCGGTCCCGAGACCCTCGTCGCGCTGCGCGTCGCGTACCGCAGGCGGCTCCTCGCGCTGGCCGGCCGCGACCTGATCGGCGTGGCCGACGTCCCCGAGGTCGCCGCGGAGCTGGCCGACCTCGCCGCCGCCGCGCTGGAGGCGGGCCTCGCGGTCGCCCGCGCCGAGGTCCCCGGGCACGACGCGTGCCGGCTCGCCGTCATCGGCATGGGCAAGACCGGCGGCCGCGAGCTGAACTACGTCAGCGACGTCGACGTGATCTTCGTGGCCGCGGCCGGCGACGGCGGGGACGAGCTCGGCGACGCCGCGCTGCGCACCGCGACCCGGCTGGCGGCGGCGATGATGCGGGCCTGCTCGGCCAGCACCGAGGAGGGCGCGCTGTGGGAGGTGGACCCCGCGCTGCGCCCCGAGGGCAAGGCCGGCCCGCTGGTGCGGACCCTCGCCAGCCACCGCGCCTACTACGAGCGCTGGGCCAAGACGTGGGAGTTCCAGGCCCTGCTGAAGGCCCGTCCCGTCGCAGGCGACGCCGACCTCGGCGCCCGCTACATGGACACCATCATCCCGATGGTGTGGAAGGCCGCCGAAGGGGAGAGCTTCGTCGAGGACGTCCAGGCGATGCGGCGCCGCGTCGAGGCCGACCTGGGCCGCCGCACCGCCGACTCCGAACGCCAGCTCAAGCTCGGGCCGGGCGGGCTGCGGGACGTGGAGTTCGCCGTGCAGCTGCTCCAGCTCGTGCACGGCCGCGCCGACGAGACGCTCCGCAGCCCCACCACCCTGGACGCCCTCGCCGACCTGTCCCGGGGCGGGTACGTCGGGCGCGACGACGCCGCGGCGCTGGCCTCGGCGTACCGGTTCCTGCGGCGGGTGGAGCACCTCGTCCAGCTGCACCGGCTGCGCCGCACCCATCTCGTCCCGGACGACGCGGACGGCCTGCGCCGCCTCGGCCGCGCCCTCGGCCTGCGCACCGACCCGGTCGGGGAGTTCACCGCGCTGTGGCGGCGGCACGCCCGCGAGGTCCGCCGCATCCACGAGAAGCTGTTCTACCGGCCGCTGCTGCGCGCGGTGGCGCGGCTGCCCGGGGAGGAGGCGCGCCTCACCCCGGAGGCGGCCCGCACCCGGCTGGAGGCGCTCGGGTACGCCGACCCGGCCGGGGCGCTGCGGCACATCGAGGCGCTGACGGCCGGGGTGTCGCGGCGCGCCGCGATCCAGCGGACGCTGCTGCCGGTGATGCTCGGCTGGTTCGCCGACGCGCCCGACCCCGACGCGGGGCTGCTCGGCTTCCGGCAGGTCAGCGACGCGCTCGGCACCACCCCCTGGTACCTGCGGCTGCTGCGCGACGAGGTGACCGTCGCCGAGCGGATGGCCTGGGTGCTCGGCTGCAGCCGCTACGCCACCGACCTGCTGCTGCGCGCCCCGGAGGCGGTCGCGATGCTCGGCAGCGACGCCGACCTGGCGCCGCGCCCCTTCGAGGCCCTCCGCTCGGAGGGGCTCGCCGCGGTCCGCCGGTACGCGGAGGACACGTCCTCGGCGGAGGAGGCCGTCCAGGTCGTGCGGGGGCTGCGGCGCCGGGAGCTGTTCCGCGTCGCGGTCGGCGACCTGCTCGGCATGACCGACGTGCGGACGGTGGGGGACGCCCTCACCGGCATCGCCACCGTCACCGTCGAGGCCGCGCTGCGCGCCGCCGTCCACAAGATCGAGACGGAGTCCCGGGAGCCGCTGCCGACCCGGATGGCCGTCGTCGCGATGGGCCGGTTCGGCGGGCACGAGCTCGGCTACGGCAGCGACGCCGACGTGATGTTCGTCCACGAGCCGCTGCCCGGCGCGGACGAGCGGGCCGCCGGGCGCGCCGCGCACGCCGTCGCCGAGGAGCTGCGCCGCCTGCTCGCGCTGCCCGCCCCCGACCCGCCGCTGGAGATCGACCCGGACCTGCGCCCGGAGGGCCGGCAGGGGCCGCTGGTCCGCACGCTGGCGTCCTACGCCGCGTACTACGCCCGCTGGTCGGAGCCGTGGGAGGCGCAGGCGCTGCTGCGCGCCGACCCGCTGATCGGCGACGCGGGGCTGCGCGACCGGTTCCGCGCGCTGATCGACCCGGTCCGCTGGCCGGAGGGCGGCATCGGCGACGACGCCGTCCGGCAGATCCGGCGGCTGAAGGCCCGGATGGAGGCCGAGCGGCTGCCGCGCGGCGTCGACCGCCGGCTGCACACCAAGCTCGGTCCGGGCGGCCTCGCCGACGTCGAGTGGGTCGCGCAGCTGCTCCAGCTCCAGCACGCGCACGCGGTCCCCGCGCTGCGCACCACCCGCACGCTCGACGCGCTGGACGCGGCGGTCCAGGCCCGCCTGCTGAACGCCGAGGACGCCCGCGTCCTCGAAGAGGCGTGGTGCCTGGCGACGCGCATCCGCGGCGCGATCATGCTGGTGCGGGGCCGCGCGTCCGACCTGCTGCCCACCGACCACCACCGGGAGCGCAGCGCCGTCTCCACCATCCTCGGCTACCCGGGGACGGGGGACCTCCTGGAGGACCACCGCCGGCATGCCCGCCGCGCCCGCGCGGTCGTGGACCGCGTCTTCTACGGGGCGGAGTGACCCCTTCCCGCGTGCCGCGCGTCCCCGCGTACTGCCCGGCGGTCAGGTGCGGCCGGCGCACCTGGCGGGGGAGGCGGCCGGCGGCCGGCCCGTGCCGCGCTGCGCGAGCCGGTGCACGACGCGGGCGCGCGCGAGGAGCAGCGGCGCCGGGCACCGCGTGTAGAGCACCCGCGACATCCACAGCGCGCCGCCGACCAGCGCGAAGCCGGCCACCGCGTCCAGGACGTAGTGGTTGGCGGTGGCGAGGATCACCAGGACGGTCGTGGCGGGGTACAGGACGCCGAGGACCTTGGCCCACGTCTGCGAGGCCAGCCTGACCACGACCACCCCGCACCACAGCGCCCACCCGGCGTGCATCGACGGCATCGCGGCGTACTGGTTGGTGAGGGTCGCGGACGCGTCGCTCGCGTACAGCCCGAGCGAGTGCAGCGCGATCACCGGGTCGACGAAGCCCTCGCTGTGCAGGAACCTCGGCGGCGCCAGCGGGTACAGCCAGAAACCGAGCAGCGCCACCCCGGTCGCCACCATGATCGATGTGCGGAGCCACCGGTAGTGCTCCGCCCGGTACCGGTACAGCCAGACGACGACGCCGAGCGTCACGACGAAGTGCATCGTCGCGTAGAAGACGTTCGCCGCGCGCGCCAGCCACGGCACGCTCAGCAGGGTCCCGTTGAGGTACAGCTCGATGTCCAGCCCCAGGGCGCGCTCGGCGGCGAGGATCTGGTCGGCGTGCTCGAACGCGGGGCCGGTGCCGTCCTGAACCAGGATGATGCGCGTCAGCGTATAAGCGGTGTAGAAGAAGGCGACCATGAGAAGCTCACGCCACACCGGAGGCGCGGCCGGCACTCGGCGCCGCATCGCCGCGGTCGCCGGTCGCCGCTCGTCTCGTCCAGGCTCGGGGGCCTCGTGTCCGCGGGCTGCTGGGGGGGCGGTTTGAGCCATGGTACCTATCTTCGCGGGCGTCCCCGGAGCTGTGATCACCGCGACGAATGGTCTTCATCTCAGACTTGAGTAGTACGACCCTGACGCGGCATCCGGACTTCCGGGGGAGATTTTTTCGGGGTCCGTACCCATTTGCGGCTCCTCCCCACGTGGACCTTGTCACTGATCGGAGTCAGCTCCGCGGGACCTGGGTACTCCCTGATCACCCCCCTGAGACGAACGGGGGGACGAATGGCCCGTCAGAGGGCGATACCTGGCATCGTGCCGATCAGTGCGGCCGCACTGGCCCTTTCCGGGCTGATCTCATGCCTGGGCGGTATGGCGGAACAACGCGCGGGGATGGCGACGGCCGGCGCCGAATCGCGCATTCTCCCCGCCGCCGTTTCCCCGCCGGACTGGAAGCGCTGCACCGGCCTTCCGGAACCGCTGCCGGACCTCCCGAAGCCGCGGACCGGCTTCCGGTGCGCGACCCTGAAGGTCCCCCTGGACTACGCCGACCCGTCCGGCCGGCGCATCGACATCGCGCTGATCAAGGCGCCGGCGTCCGACCCGGCCCGCCGCATCGGCTCGCTGCTGTTCAACTTCGGCGGCCCCGGCGGGGACGGCGTCGACACGCTCGCCCGGTTCGCGGGCCAGTACGCGGAGCTGGGCGAGCGCTACGACCTGGTCGCGTTCGACCCGCGCGGCGTCGGCCGCAGCACCCCGGTGACCTGCGTCGGCGACCGCCGGATGGACGAGATCAACGCCCGCGACGACACCCCCGACACCGCCGCCGAGGAGAAGGCGTACCTCGCCGGCCGCGCCGAGTACGCGGCGCGCTGCGCGGCCCGCTCCGGCGGCCTCCTGCCGCACGTCGGCACCCGCAGCGCCGCCGCCGACATGGAACTCATCCGCACCGCCCTCGGCGACGAGCGGCTGCACTACTTCGGCATCTCCTACGGCACCTGGCTCGGCGGCGCCTACGCCCGCCAGTTCCCCGACCGGGTCGGCCGGGCGGTCCTCGACGCCGCCGTCGACACCGGGATCGGCGGCGTCGACTCCGCCCTCCAGCAGGCCGCCGCGTTCCAGCGCGCCCTCGGCGACTTCGGCGCGGCGTGCGCGCGGCTCGGCCGCAAGCACTGCCCGATGGGGACCGACGCCCCGTCCGTCGTGGAGTCGGTCGGGCGGATCCTGGACGGCCTCGACCGAAAACCCCTGCGCACGTCCTCCGGCCGCGAGCTCACCCAGAGCCTCGCGATGACCGGGGTCGCCGCCGGGCTGTACTCCCGGGACACCTGGCCCTACCTCGCGCAGGGCCTGGTCGACGCGGTCAAGCGCCGCGACGGCTCGCTGCTGCTGATGCTCGCCGACGCGCGCAACGGCCGCGGCGAGGACGGCTCCTACAGCAACCTCGCCGCCGCCAACACCGCGATCACCTGCGCGGACAGCACCGACCGGTACACCCCGGACGACGTCCGGCGGCTCCTGCCGAGGTTCCGCGACGCGTCCCCGGTCTTCGGGACGTCGCTGGCCTGGAGCCTGCTGGAGTGCACGGGCTGGCCGGTGCCGGGCGATGACGGGGCCCGCGAGGTGGCGGCGCCGTCCGCCGCGCCGATCCTCGTGATCGGCAACACCGGCGACCCGGCCACCCCCTACGCGTGGGCGGCCGCGCTGGCGCGGAGGCTCGGCGGCGAGGCGACGCTCCTCACCTACCGGGGGGAGGGGCACGGCGCCTACGACACCGGCGACCGCTGCGTCCGCGAGACGGTGCACGCCTACCTCCTGCAGGGCACCCTCCCGGCGGACGGCGCCAGCTGCGGCCAGCGGCGCCGAACCTAGGTGCCGAGCCGCTCCTGCTCCTCCGCGACGATCTGCCGGGCGAGGGCCTGCTCGGAGATGTCGACCGCGTCGGGCGTGCGCTCCGCCAGGTCGCTGCGCCGCGCGTACTCGTCGAACAGCATGCTCTTGACCTGGAGGATCTCCAGCATCCGCTCGTCCACGCCGCCGGGCGTCAGCAGCCGGTGCACCTGGACGGTCCGCACCTGGCCCATCCGGTGCGCGCGGGCGATCGCCTGCGCCTCCATGGTCGGCTTCACCTGCGGCTCGCAGATGATCACCACGGACGCGGCCTGCAGGTTGAGGCCGACCCCGCCCGCCTGGATCTGCGCCAGCAGGACCGCGTGCCCGGGCTCCTCGGTGAACGCGTCCACCATCTCCTGCCGCCGGGCCGGCGGCGTCCCGCCCGAGATCGGCCCGCGGGCCCGCGGGCCGAGCGCGTCGCGGACGGCGGCCAGCACGTCCCGGAAGTAGGAGAACACCACGACCTTCAGGTCGTTGGCGTCGGCCTCCTCCACCAGCTCCACCAGGCGGCCGAGCTTGGCGGACTTCTTCGGGACGGCGTACGCGGCGCGGCGCATCGCCATGAAGTTGCCGTCCGCCACGGCCCGCCGGTAGGCCGCCGCGTCCGCCCGGCTGAACTCCTCCAGCTCGTCCACGTGCACCACCTCGGGCAGCTCGACGAGCACGTCCCGCTGGTTGCGCCGCAGGTAGACCGGCGCGACCGCCGACCGGAACGCCTTCGCGCCCATGGCCGCGTCGCTCGGCCGCACCTGCTCGGCCAGCTCGGGCCGCAGGTGCGATACCAGGCTCCGGAACTCCTCGACCCGGTTCTCCATCGGCGTCCCCGTCAGGAACAGCACGTTCGCGGTCCGCCGGCACCAGTGCGCGACGGCCTGGGCGCGGCGGGTCCCGTGGTTCTTGGCGTAGTGGGCCTCGTCCACGACGAACATGCCGAGCTCGACCTCGTCCGGGATGTCCAGCGCGTGCAGCGTGGCCAGCGTCGTCACGGCGATGCCGCCGTCCCCGGCCCACTTGCGCACCGCCGCCGCCCGCCCGGAGCCGTGCAGCGGGTGCGCGGCGAGCGTGCTGCGCGACTCGATCTCCCGGACCCAGTTGATCAGCACGCTCGCCGGGCACGCCACCAGGAAGTGCGTTGCGCCCTCGGCGCGCAGGTGCGCGATGGCGGCGATCGCCTGGACGGTCTTGCCCAGCCCCATCTCGTCGCCGAGGATCACCCGCCGCTGGACGAGCGCGAACCGCGCCCCGAACGACTGGTAGCCGCGCAGCGAGACGCGCCGGTGGGCGTCGTCGAGCGGCTGCGCCTTCACCCGCGCCGCGAGGTCGCCCGGCAGGAACCCCTGGGCGGCGTCCCGCTCCGGGTGCAGCGCCGCCAGCTCGGCCAGCAGGGTCTGGTAGTCGGACGCGCGCAGCTCGAAGTCGATCCACGCCTCGTCCGGCGAGACGTGCGGGCGCAGCAGGTCCACCGACGCCTGCGAGATCAGCAGCCGCGACCCCCGCGCCTCCTCGGCCCGCAGCGCCTCGGCCAGCTCGCCGACCGCCTGCCGCGCCCGCTCCCGGCGCGCCGGCAGCGTGAAGACCCGCCGCCACCACGACCCCGCCGGCCGCGCGTCGTGCACCAGCGGCCCGAACCGCTCGTCCACCTCCTCGGCGGCGACCCGGGCGCGCGGCAGCTCCGGCCCCGCGTTGACGAGCCGGTGCAGCGCGACCACCACGGGCGCCATCGCCTCGTCCCGCCGGTCGACGTCGATCCGGACGGTCGCCGACCGCTCCGCCGCCTCCGCCAGGCTCGTCGCCGCCGCGTGCAGCTGCCGCGCGGTCTGCGGCCCGATCCCCGGCAGCAGCTGCAGCCGGTACGGCGGCGCGTCCAGGACGTCGGCGACGCTCGTGAACCCGCCGTCCTCCAGCGGGCCGAGCCGCAGCCGCCCGTCCGTGACGTCCTTCAGCCGGGCGAGCGGGATCGACCCGAGCTGCTCCCGCGCGGCCGCGGCCCGCACCGGCGCCAGCGCCGCGTGCACGTCCGCCAGGGCGCGCCCGTGATCGGCGATCAGGTCGCGCGCGGCGTCCAGCAGCGCGTACCCGCCCCGCAGGACGCTCTTCGCATCGTCCGTCATCCGGCCACCTCGCCCGTACTGATCCAGTCGTCCACGGTCCCGGGAGTCACCAGCCGGTGGACCCGCACGGGACCCGCCCCGCCCGCGCCGTGCACGCGGCCGACCGCCCGCGCCTCCACTCCGGGGTCCGGCTGCGGCTCGCAGAAGATGACCACGGACGCGCCGCCCAGGCGCAGCGGCACCTCGACCTCGGCCAGCAGGACCGCGTGCCCCGGCGCGGCGGAGAACCGCGCCACCACGTCCGCACGCCGGGCGACCGGCGTCCGTCCGGTCACCGGCCCGAACGCATCCGCGCCGAGCGCGTCATGGACGGTGGCCAGCACGTCGGCGAAGCAGGAGAGGACCACCACCTTCACGCCGTTGGCCGCCGCCTCCCCGACCAGGTCCCGGAGCCGCCGGAGCTTTGCCGAAGCCGCGGGGACGGCGTATCCGGCGCGGCGCATCGCCGGGACGTCGCCCTCCGCGCGCCGGTACGCCGCCCGCCCGGCGTGGCTGGCCGGCACCAGCTCGTCCACATGGACGACGTCGGGCAGCTCGGCGAGGACGTCCCGGTGGTCGCGCCGCAGATGCACGGTCGCGGCCGCCGCCCGGAAGGCCCGCGCCCCCAAGGGGGTCATGTCCCAGTCGATCGGCTCGGCCGCCTCGGGGGGAAAGTGGGCGACGAGACGGCGGAAGTCCCCGATCCGGTCGTGCAGCGGCACTCCGGTGAGCAGCATGACGTCTTCCGTCTCGTGGCACAGGCGGGTGACGGACGTCGCGCGGCGCGTCCCGCGGTTCGCCGTGCGGTGCGCCTCGTCCACCACGAGCATCCCGAGCCCGCCGGGAGGCATGCGCAGCTCCGGCAGCGAATCCAGGCGCGTGACGGCGATGCCGCCGAGGCGGAACCACTCCCTCACCCCTTGGCGGCCCGGCTCAGGATGCGCCGTGATCGAGCTGCACGCGTTGATGTCGCGGACCCAGCCGGGCACCAGGCCCCCGGGGCACGCCACCAGGAAGTGCGTCGCGCCCTCGGCCCGCCGGTGCGCGATGGCGGCGATCGCCTGGACGGCCTTCCCGAGCCCAGGCTCGTCGCCGAGGATCACCCGCCGCTGGAGGAGCGCGAAGCGTGCCCCGAACGACTGGTAGTCCCGCAGCGGCACCCGCAGGAAGGTCTCGTCGAGGGGCTGCGCCCGGACCCGGCCCGCCAGACGGGCCGGCAGGAAGCCCTCGGCGGGCAGCTCCTCCCGCCCTGACGACTCCGCCAGTACGGCGCGGTAGTCGCCCGCACGGCGCTCATGGTCACGCCACGCCTCGTCCGCCCGGACGTAGGGGCCCAGCAGATCCGGCGACCACAGCAGCGCGGTGTCCGGATCGTCCAGCAGCTCCGCCAGCCGGGCGACCGCCTCCCAGCCCGCCGCCCGCGCGAACTCCGGCCGGAACATCCGCCGCGGCCAAGTCACGGCCCGGGCGCCGGCCAGCAGGGGGCCGGCCTCCCCGTCCACCCGCTCGGCCACCACACGGGCGCGCGGCAGGTCGGGGCTCGCGTTCACCAGCCGGTACAGCGCGCGCACCAGCGGCGTCGCCGCCTCGTCCCGCGCGCCGATCTCGATGCGCAGGTCCGGTGCCCGCTCCGCCGCGCTCCTCAGCCGCCACGCCGCCATGTACAGCCGCTCCGCCGTCAGCCGCCCGACGCCCCGCAGCAGCCGCAGCCCCTCCGACGTGGAGTCGAGGACGTCCGCGACGCTGACGAGCTCCGCACCCCGCACCGCGGCGAACCGCACCGGCCCGTCCCCGAGCTCCTTGAGCCGCGTGACCGGAACGTTTTCGAGCCGCCGCCGCGCCGCCGTCCTCCGCAGCGGCTCGGCCGCCTTCTCCACGGCCCCACGGGCCGCCGAGTACTCAGAGACCAGCAGGGACGCGGCTCGACGCAGCGCTTCACCGTCCCGCAGGACGCGCCGCACACGCTTCCTCATCTCGCGCCTCCGCCGGACATGATGCCAGCCGCCACCGTCAAAGCGGACGAATCGGCCCGGACGGGCGGCCGCACGGAAGAAGGTGCGGCGGTGGAAGCGACCGCCACCCGTAGCGGAACGCCGAGGGGCCCGGCGGCACACGGCCGCCGGGCCCCTCGGCCCCCGAGACTCTTAGATGTCGTAGTACATCTCGAATTCGTGCGGGTGGGGGCGGAGGCGGATCGGGTCGATCTCGAACTCGGTCTTCATCGTGATCCAGGTCTCGATGAGGTCCTGGGTGAAGACGCCGCCCTCCAGGAGGTAGTCGTGGTCGCTCTCCAGGGCCGCGAGGACCTCGCCGAGCGAGCCGGGGACCTGCGGGATGGCGCGGGCCTCCTCGGGCGGCAGCTCGTACAGGTCCTTGTCGACAGGCTCCGCGGGCTCGATCTTGTTCTTGATGCCGTCCAGGCCGGCCATCAGCATCGCCGAGAAGGCGAGGTAGGGGTTGCAGGACGGGTCCGGCACGCGGAACTCGACGCGCTTGGCCTTCGGGTTCGAGCCGGTGATCGGGATGCGGATGCAGGCCGACCGGTTGCGCTGCGAGTACACCAGGTTGACCGGGGCCTCGTAGCCGGGGACCAGCCGGTGGTAGCTGTTCACCGTCGGGTTGGTGAAGGCCAGCAGCGACGGCGCGTGCTTGAGCAGGCCGCCGATGTAGTAGCGCGCGTTGTCGGACAGGCCCGCGTAGCCGACCTCGTCGTAGAACAGCGGCGCGCCGTCCTTCCACAGGGACTGGTGGCAGTGCATGCCGGAGCCGTTGTCACCGAAGATCGGCTTCGGCATGAACGTGACGGTCTTGCCGGCGGCGCGCGCGACGTTCTTGACGATGTACTTGTAGAGCATCAGCTGGTCGGCCGAGTTCAGCAGGGTGTCGAACCGGAAGTCGATCTCGGCCTGCCCGGCGGTGCCGACCTCGTGGTGCTGCATCTCCACGTGGATGCCGGACTTGAGGAGCTGCGTCACCATCTCCGAGCGCAGGTCGGTGTAGTGGTCCATCGGCGGGACGGGGAAGTAGCCGCCCTTGTACGGGGGCTTGGCGCCGAGGTTGCCCCCGGGCTCCTCCCGGCCGGTGTTCCACGCGCCCTCGACCGAGTCGAGGTAGTAGTAGCCGGCGTTCGCCTTGGTCTCGAACCGGACGTCGTCGAAGATGTAGAACTCGGCCTCGGGCCCGAAGTAGCACGTGTCGGCGATGCCGGTGCCGCGCAGGTAGTCCTGCGCCTTCTTCGCCACGTTGCGCGGGTCGCGGCTGTACGGCTCACCCGTCAGCGGGTCGTGGACGAAGAAGTTCAGGTTCAGGGTCTTGTGCTGGCGGAACGGGTCGATCACGGCGGTCGACGGGTCCGGGAGCAGGAGCATGTCCGACTCGTGGATCTCCTGGAAACCGCGGACCGACGAGCCGTCGAACATCAGCCCCTCGGTGAAGACGCTCTCGCCGAAGCTCTCGACGGGGAACGTGAAGTGCTGCATCTTGCCCGGCAGGTCCACGAACCGGCAGTCGACGAATCGCACATCTTCGTTCCGGATATAGCTCAGAACCTCGTCGGCGCTGCTGAACATCCAGCCTCCTTGGGGCGCTTCTTGGCTTATCGCAGGCTATGGCGGTGCCGTTTCCCGGCCGTGTCTCATATGTTTCCGCTGTGTTACGGGTGGCATGCCCGTCCGCGGCGGCCGGATCCGGGGCACCGGGGGGACCGGATAGCGTAGGGGCCATGAGCAGTGGCAAGGCGAAGGCGGGCGGGCCGCGGTGGACGCAGACGTGGCTGACCGGGGCGCGCTCGGCCGGCGCGGACCTCGGCGATCCGGGTGAACGGCTCGGCCTCCCCGTCAGCGGCAGCGGCGCCGTCGCGTCCTACGGCCGGCGGCTCGTCGGGCTGTTCGTCGACTGGGGCCTGTCGATGCTCGTCGCGAGCCTGTTCGCGCGCTCGCTCGGCTGGGACCCGTCCCAGCGCAGCACGTGGACGCTGGTCGTCTTCGCGATCCAGGCGTGGCTGCTGACCGCGCTCATCGGCACGACGATCGGCAAGCGGCTGTGCGGCATCCGCGTCGCCCGCCTGGACGGCCGCCCCGTCGGCCTCGGCTGGTCGCTGGTCCGGACGGTCCTGCTCGTGCTCGTCGTCCCCGCGCTGCTCTGGGACCGCGACCACCGCGGCCTCCACGACCGCGCCGCCAACACGGTCGTCGTCAACATCTGACCCCGGAGACGAGAAAGCGCCCCCGGCCGGGGGCGCTTTCCTCGTGTCTCAGCGCATCTTGGGCTTGGGGCCCTTGGGCATCTTGACGCCCTTCGGAATCGGACCCTTCGGCATCTGCATCGAGCGGGGGAGCGCCTGCAGCCGGTCGTTCAGCTCGGCCACCTGCGGCTTCTTCAGGTTGCGGGGCAGCTTCATCAGGTGGCGCTGCAGCTTGTCCACCGGGATCTGGCCCTCGTCGTCCCCGACCTGCACGTCGTAGATCGGCACCTGCTGCGCGGCGCGGGACAGCCGCTTCTTCTCGGCGCCGAGCAGCGGGCCGACGCGGTTGCGCGGCCCCTCCGAGACCAGCACCACGCCGGGGCGGCCGACCGCGCGGTGCACCATGTCGAGGTTGCGGTTGCCGCTGACGGCCTCGGTGATCGTCCAGCCGCCGCGCATGTTCTGCAGGATCGCGAGGGCGGCGCCCGGCTGCCCGGCGATCGCCTTGTACTGCGCGCGCTGCGCGAGCTGCCCGAACACGATCATGCCGACCGCCAGCGCGACCAGCACCCCCATCGGGATGAAGAACCACAGCTGGCCGAATACCAGCCCGATGAGGATGACGACGACCAGGGCGCCGATCGCCGACGCGAACACGATCGGCAGGGCCTTCGGGTCGGCCTTGCGGAGCAGCTGGGCGACCATGCGGATCTGCTTGAAACGGCCCGGACGCTCCTGGGCCCCGTCCGTGGGCTTTTTCGACATGAATCCAAGGATAGTCGCGCCGCGGCGGTCGCGCGTTCAGCCCTCGCGCGCCTCGATCGCCTGCTTGTACAGCCGGCCCGCGCGGTAGCTGGACCGGACGAGCGGCCCCGACATGACGCCCGCGAAACCGATCTCCTCGGCCTCGGCGGCCAGCTCCACGAACTCCTCGGGCTTCACCCACCGCTCGACCGGGTGGTGGCGGGGGCTCGGCCGCAGGTACTGGGTGATCGTGATGAGCTCGCAACCGGCCGCGTGCAGGTCGCGCAGGGCCTGGGAGACCTCCTCGCGGGTCTCGCCCATGCCGAGGATCAGGTTGGACTTGGTGACCAGGCCGTCCTCGCGCGCCATCGTCAGGACGTCGAGGGAGCGCTCGTAGCGGAACCCGGGCCGGATCCGCTTGAAGATCCGCGGGACGGTCTCGACGTTGTGCGCGAGGACCTCCGGGCGGGCGGAGAAGACCTCGGCGAGCTGCTCGGGCACCGCGTTGAAGTCGGGGATCAGCAGCTCGACGCCGCAGCCGGGGACCGCCGCGTGGATCCGCCGGACGGTCTCGGCGTACAGCCAGGCCCCGCCGTCGTCCAGGTCGTCGCGGGCGACACCGGTGACGGTGGCGTACTTCAGGCCCATCGTGGCGACGGACTCGGCGACGCGGCGCGGCTCGTCCCGGTCGAGTTCGGCCGGCCTGCCCGTGTCGATCTGGCAGAAGTCGCAGCGCCGGGTGCACTGGTCGCCGCCGATCAGGAACGTGGCCTCCCGGTCCTCCCAGCATTCGAAGATGTTGGGGCAGCCGGCCTCCTGGCACACGGTGTGCAGGCCCTCGGACTTCACCAGCCCGCTGAGCTCGCGGTACTGCGGGCCCATCTTCAGCCGGGTTTTGATCCACTCGGGCTTGCGCTCGATCGGGGTCTGGCTGTTGCGCGCCTCGACGCGCAGGAGCTTGCGTCCCTCAGGTGTCACCGTCGTCACGGCACCCAGCGTACGTCGCGATCCCGGGTCCGGCACATCGGCCGCCGCGGGGCTCAATGGCGTATCGGAGCGATCTCGAACGTATGACAGTACCCCGTTCACCTCGCCGATTCGCGTGTTTCCGCCATGTCCAACAGCTGATCTCTCTAGGGTGACTCCCTGTCGTCACGCAACAGCGTTAGCAGGAGGACCGCCGTGGGTCTGGCAATGTCGTACCTCAGGGTGCCGCCGGTGCTGGAGGGGGAGCCCGACCCCGGCCGGGTCGCCCGCCACATCTTCGGCGCCGCCGACTGGCGCCGGCGCGGCGCGGCGGAACTGTTCGATCTCGGCTGGGCGTGGCAGGCGGTGCACTACCTCGTCACCGGCGACCCGTGGGACGGGCGGCAGCCCGAGGCCGACCTGGTGTGCGGCGGGCGGCTGCTCACCGAGGACGGCGCCGACGAACTGGGCATGGACGTCATCTACCTCGCGCCGGACCGGGTCAAGCCGGCCGCCGACCACCTGGCCGCGACGCCGTTCGCGCAGATCGCCGGACGGTACGACCCGGCGGCGATGGGCCGCGCGGGCGTGCAGGACGCGGGGAGGCTCGACGGCGCCGCCCGCGACAGGGTGCTCAAGCCCGCCTACGAGGGGCTGGCCGCGTTCTTCGGGGCCGCCGCCGCCCAGGGGCAGGCCGTGTACAAGGTGATGGCCCCCGAGGGCTGAGCCGCCGGGCCGCCGGGGCGGCGGCCGCTCAGGCGCCCAGTTGCGCCGTCGTGCGGTGGAGGGTCGCCACCGCGCCGAACGCGGCGGCGAGGTGCCGCTCGACCACCGGGACGACCTCGGCGACCGGCACGTCGCGGCCCAGTTCCCGGCTGAGGCTGGTGGACCCCGCGTCGCGGATCCCGCAGGGGACGATCTTGTCGAACCAGCCCAGGTCGTTGTCGCAGTTGAGCATGAACCCGTGCATCGCCACGCCGCGCGCCACCCGGATCCCGATCGAGCCGATCTTGCGGTTCGGGGTGCCGGACACCCACAGGCCGCTGTGCCCCTCCACGGTGACGGTCTCCAGGCCGAGCTCGGCGCAGACGTCCATCATCATCCGCTCCAGCAGCCGCACGTAGCCGACCACGTCCTTCGGGTCGTCCAGCCGGACGATCGGGTAGCCGGTCAGCTGCCCCGGGCCATGCCAGGTGATCTTGCCGCCGCGGTCCACGTCCACGACCGGGGCGCCGGGGTCGCCGAGCGGGCGGTCGAGCGCGCCGGTGCGCCGCCCCGCGGTGTAGACCGGCTCGTGCTCCATCAGCAGGACGGTGTCGGGGACGGCGTCGTCGACCCGCAGCGCGTGGGTGCGCTTCTGCAGCTCCCACCCGTCGGCGTAGGGAACGGCCGCCGTGCCGAACCCGGCGTGCACCACCACCAGCTCGCGTACGTCCACATCGCTCACACGAGCCAGCTTATGCCCTCGCGGGGGCGCGGCCTCAGAGTTCGGCGAGGAGGCGGGGCTGCAGCCGGTGCTCCTTCGCCGTCCCCGGCCCGTCCGGCTCGACGCGGTAGGCGCCGGCCTCGCGCCGGTAGGAGACGGCCTGCACGAACTCGGTGCCGACGTAGTGCAGCCCGACGGCCTCGTCGGCCGCGTACCCGCCCGGCAGCGACCCCTCGCCCACGAGCTGCTGCAGCAGCGGGCGCCGCTGCGGGTCGCTGTCGTAGTGCACCCCGCAGGAGAACGGCAGGAAGCCGAGGCCGTCGGTCAGCGGGCGGAGCTGCGGCCCGTACGAGTCGGTGTTGCCGCCGACGTGCCAGCACAGCGCGCCCGCGCTCTGCCCGGACAGGACGACGCCCTCCTGCCACGCCTCGCGCATGATCTCGTCCAGGCCGTGCAGCCGCCACAGCGCCAGCAGGTTCGCCACGCTGCCGCCCGACACGTACACGAGGTCCTGGGTGAGCAGGTGCGCCCGGATGTCGGGCACGTTCGGCATGGGGAACAGGGACAGGTGGCTGACCTCGGCGTCCAGCGACGAGAACGCGGCGTAGAAGCGCGCGACGTACTCGGCGCCGTCGCCCACGGCCGTGGTGAGGAAGCAGACCCTCGGCCGGTCCTGGCCGGTCAGGTCGAACGCGTAGCGCAGCAGCGGGCTCGGGGTGAGGCCCTCCCTGCCGTCCGGCACGAACGTGCCCCCGCCGATCGCGAGAATGTGCGGCTGTCCGTCGGTGCTCATTCACCCTCCTGCGCGGCCGAGTTCTCTCAATGTCACCGTATGGCCACCGAACGGGAGCGGCCGGGACTTTGACGATTCTTGGGACTGACTGGACTCGCGGGGCTCACACGGCGCACAGGGTTCACACGGCGGGGCTCGGGGCGCGCAGGGCGTCGGCGAGGGCACCGGCCACGTCCTCGTGCGCGAACCGGAACCCGGCCTCCTCCAGCCGCCGCGGCAGGACCCGCTGGCTGATCAGCGGCCCCTCCCCGGCGAACTCGCGCAGGGCGGCGCGCAGCGCGAACGCGGGGACCGGCACCTTCGTCGGCCGGTGCAGGACGCGGCCGAGCGCCCTGGTGTAGTCGTCGTTGGTCACCGGGGCCGGCGCGGTGAGGTTGACCGGCCCGGCGATCTCCCGGTCGATGAGGAACCGCAGCGCCGCGACCTGGTCGGCCAGCGAGATCCAGCTGACCCACTGCCGGCCGTCGCCGAGCCTGCCGCCCAGCCCGAGCCGGAACAGCGGCAGCGTCCGGCCGAGCATCCCGCCGGCGCGGGTCAGGATGACGCCCGTGCGCGGGTGGACGACCCGGACCCCCGCCTCCGCCGCGGGCGCGGCGGCGGCCTCCCAGTCGCGGACGAGGTCGGCCAGGAACCCCCGGCCCGCCGGGGCGCCCTCGTCGACCTCGCGCCCGCCGGTGTCGCCGTAGTAGCCGATCGCCGAACCGCACACCAGCACGGGCGGCCGCCGCCCGGCCGCCGCGATCGCCTCCGCGATCGTGCGGGTGCCGACGACGCGGCTGTCCCTGACCTTGCGCTTGTAGGCCCGCGTCCACGGCCGGTCGCCGATCCCGGCGCCCGCCAGGTGCACGACGGCGTCCGTGCCCTCCAGCGCCGCGGCCTCGACGCAGCCGTCGGCGGGGGACCACCGCGCCTCGTCGGGTGCGGACGGTTCGCGCCGTATCAGCCGGACGACCTCGTGGCCGTCCTCCCGCAGCGACTTCACCAGCGCCGAGCCGATGAGGCCCGACGAGCCCGTGACGGTGACCCTCATGGCACCACCCTAGGCGGGCCGCGCCGCCGGAAGCCGGAATTGTCAGCGGCTCCCGGGTTTCCCCGGAATGGACCGCGGGACCCCGCCGGCCTGCGGCGGGGTCCCGGGTCATGCGTCGCTCAGCGGCTCAGAGGCCGAGGTCGGCCTCGAAGTTGCCCTCCTCCAGGCGGTGCTTGATCGTGGCGAGGAAGCGGGCGGCGTCCGCGCCGTCGATCAGCCGGTGGTCGTAGGTCAGCGCCAGGTAGACCATCGAGCGCACCGCGATGACCTCGCCCAGGTCGGGGTCGTCGATCACGGCGGGCCGCTTGACGACCGCGCCGGTGCCGAGCATGCCGACCTGCGGCTGGTTGAGGATCGGGGTGTCGAACAGCGCGCCGCGGCTGCCGGTGTTGGTCAGCGTGAACGTGCCGCCCGCCAGCTCGTCCGGGCTGACCTTGCCGGCGCGGGTGCGCTCGGCGAGGTCGGCGATCCGCTGCGCGAGGCCGCCCAGGTTGAGCTGCCCCGCGTTGTGCACGACCGGGACCATGAGGCCCCGCTCCGGCACGTCCACCGCGATGCTGAGGTTCTCCACGTCGTGGTAGGTGACCTCGCTGGTCTCGTCGTTGATGACCGCGTTCAGCTTCGGGTGCGCCTTGAGCGCCTCGACGGTCGCCATGGCGAAGAACGGCAGGAACGACAGCTTGACGCCCTCGCGCGCCTGGAAGTCGGCCTTGGCCTGCTCCCGCAGCCGCGCGATCTTGGTGATGTCCACCTCGACGACCGTGGTGAGCTGCGCGGCGACCTGCAGCGACTCCACCATGCGGCGGGCGATCGTCTGCCGCATGCGCGACATCTTCTCGGTCCGGCCGCGCAGCGCGAGCTGCTCGGCGGGGGCGCCGGCGGGCGCCGGGGCCGGGCGCCGCCCGGAGGCGGGGGC
>NZ_SMKM01000270.1 GCF_004348665.1 Actinomadura sp. GC306
GCGCTGGACCAGGTCGAGCGGGTTCAGGTAGAGGACGCCGCGGCGTAGGCCCCAGTGCAAGCAGGGTGCGGGGCAGTGGGACCGGCCCGCCTCCAGGACGCCGATCCGGGCGCCGGGCGTGACGCGGCCGCCCACCTGGACGCTGGGGCGGACGGGCAGGTACGTGGTGCGCAGCATGCCGTGGTCGATCGCGACGACGCCGCGTCCGGCCAACCGGCCGGCGTAGGAGACGCGGCCGGCGCCGGCGGCGAGGACGGGCTGCTCCGGCCGCCCGGCGAGGTCCACGCCCCGGTGGCCCGGCCCCCACGGGGAAGCGGGCGGGGAGAACCCCCGGACGACCTGCGGGGCGGGCGGCCCTAAGGGCCACCGCCAGGCGTCCAGGCCCGGCGTCCCGGCGGCGATCACACAGGTCAGGAGTAGAGTCAACATGGTCATGCACCCGAGACTGCAGGTCCGCGGCACCGCTCGAAGTGTCCGCCGCCAACTGTGGATAACCCCGTGGAACGTCGATTCCCGGACGCGTCCGGGCCCTGATAATCTGTGAGGGTGCCCGAAAGGACACCGGCCAGGGCCAGGCCGTCGCCGATCCGTCCCCGGGCGGGGCGGTGAGAAGCCGCTCCCGGTGAGCGGAGAGGTCACGGACCCGGTAACGGGCACAGCCGCCTGGGGCATCCCGGCGGCGATTTCACGCGTCCGCATGCCACCGAAGACATGGTGGGGCGCCGTCCCTAGGTCCGTCGCAACGGCGACGGTGGGGCGACACCCGGGCGTAGGCGACAACCAAATGCGGCCCGGCAGGGCCAGAGAAGGAGAGCACGGGCAATGGCACCCGTCGTCACCATGCGGCAGCTCCTGGAGAGCGGCGTCCACTTCGGTCACCAGACCCGCCGGTGGAACCCGAAGATGAAGCGCTTCATCCTCACCGAGCGCAACGGCATCTACATCATCGACCTCCAGCAGTCGCTGTCCTACATCGACCGCGCGTTCGAGTTCGTCAAGGCCACGGTCGCCCACGGCGGCACGATCCTGTTCGTCGGCACCAAGAAGCAGGCCCAGGAGTCCATCGCCGAGCAGGCGACCCGCGTCGGCATGCCCTACGTCAACCAGCGCTGGCTGGGCGGCATGCTCACCAACTTCTCCACCGTCCACAAGCGGCTCACGCGGCTCAAGGAGCTGGAGGAGATCGACTACGACGACGTGGCCGGCTCCGGCATGACGAAGAAGGAGCTTCTCGGGCTGCGGCGTGAGAAGGACAAGCTGGAGCGCACCCTCGGCGGTATCCGCGACATGGCGAAGGTTCCGAGCGCCATCTGGATCGTGGACACCAAGAAGGAGCACATCGCGGTCAACGAGGCCAAGAAGCTCGGCATCCCGGTCGTGGCGATCCTCGACACGAACTGCGACCCGGACGAGGTCGACTACCCGGTCCCGGGCAACGACGACGCCATCCGCAGCGTCAGCCTGCTGACCCGCGTCGTCGCCGACTCCGTGGCCGACGGCCTGATCGCCCGCGCGGGCGCCGCGTCCGGCGGGGACGAGAAGCCGGCCGCCGGCGCCGCGTCCGCCGCCGAGCCGCTGGCCGAGTGGGAGCGCGAGCTGCTGGAGAACAAGCCGGCCGAGGAGTCCGCCGAGGCGACGGCGCAGGCCCCCGCCGCGGCCGAGGACGGGGCGCAGGCTCCGGCGGCCGCCGAGGCTCCGGCCGAGACGCCGGCCGAGACGCCGGCCGAGGCTCCGGCCGAGGCGCAGGAGGCTCCGCAGGCCGCCGAGGCCGAGCAGGCTTGATCCCGTGGCCCGGCGGGCCCTCCGGGGCACCGCCGGGCCGTCGCGGGTCCCACGACCAACGACGAGAGAAGCGAAGAGAGCGATGGCTAACTTCACCACCGCCGACGTCAAGCGGCTGCGTGACCTGACCGGCTCCGGCATGATGGCCGTGAAGAACGCCCTCACCGAGGCGGACGGCGACTTCGACAAGGCCACCGAGCTGCTCCGGCTCAAGGGCGCCAAGGACGTCGGCAAGCGCGCCGAGCGCACCGCCGCCAACGGGCTGGTCGCCGAGTACTTTGCGAACTCCGGCGACGGGGCGCTCCTCGAACTGAACTGCGAGACCGACTTCGTCGCGAAGAACGAGCAGTTCATCGAGCTGGCGAACCGGATCGTCGAGTTCGCCGCGGGCAGCGGCGTCACCGACGCCGAGGGCCTGCTGGCCGCCGAGATCGAGCCGGGCAAGACCGTGCAGGGCCTGATCGAGGAGCACAGCGCCACGATCGGCGAGAAGCTCGAACTGCGCCGCTTCGCCCACTTCCAGGGCGCCTACGTGGCCAGCTACCTGCACAAGTCCGACCCGTCCCTGCCGCCGACCACCGGTGTGCTGGTCGAGCTGGACGGCGAGAACCCCGAGGTCGCCAAGGACGTCGCCCAGCAGATCGCGGCGATGGCGCCCAAGTACCTCACCCGCGACGAGATCCCCGCCGAGGCGATCGAGAAGGAGCGGGCGCTCGCCGAGCAGCTCACCCGCGACGAGGGCAAGCCCGAGCAGGCCATCCCGAAGATCGTCGAGGGCCGGGTCAACGCCTACTTCCGCGACTTCGTCCTGCTGGAGCAGGCGTTCGTGAAGGACGGCAAGAAGACGATCGCGAAGGTCCTCGACGAGGCCGGCGTGCAGGTCGTCCGCTTCGCCCGGTTCAAGGTCGGGCAGGCGTAGGGGCATCCTGGAAACGGATACCCGATAGATAAAGCGAAGGAACGAGGAGGCCGCCGACGTGCCGGACAAGACGACCACTAGCGCGACGGCGGCCTCGTCGTCCGATCGGGACGCGTCCGCACGCGGCGCGGCCGGCCGGGCCGGGGCGGGCGGCGGCGCGTCCGGTCGGCGGGAGACCGGCGGGGACGCGTCCGTCCAGCACGCCCCGCGCGCCGGCTGGAAGCGGGTGCTGCTGAAGCTGTCCGGCGAGGCGTTCGCCGGACGCGAGCCCCTCGGCATCGACCCCGAGATCGTCCAGCACGTGGCGGAGGCCATCGCGGAGGCGGTCCGCGAAGGCGTGCAGGTGGCGGTCGTCTGCGGCGGCGGCAACATGTTCCGCGGCGCCGTCATGGCCGAACGCGGCATGGACCGCGGCCGCGCCGACTACATGGGGATGATCGGCACGGTCATCAACTGCCTCGCCCTCCAGGACTTCCTGGAGAAGCTGGGTCTCGACACCCGCGTGCAGACGGCCATCACCATGAGCCAGGTGGCCGAGCCGTACATTCCGCGGCGCGCCATCCGGCACCTGGAGAAGGGCCGTGTCGTCATCTTCGGCGCGGGCCTCGGGCAGCCGTTCTTCTCCACCGACACCACCGCGGCCCAGCGCGCACTGGAGATCGGTGCAGAGGCCGTACTGAAGGGCACACAGGTGGACGGTGTGTACGACGCCGATCCACGAAAGAATCCAGACGCGGTCAAGTTCGACCGTTTGGATTACGGTGAAGTTCTACAGCGGGGCCTGAAGGTCATGGACGCCACGGCCATCAGCCTCTGCATGGACAACACGCTCCCCATCGTGGTCTTCGACCTCATGGGGCAGGGCAACATCGTCCGGGCCGTCCGGGGTGAGAAGATCGGCACGCTGGTCAGCCCGGCGGAAGGCTGACCACAGCCGGGAACCGCAGTGCGCGAGGCGGCGCGGAGCGCAGTGTGGAACCGTAGGATTAGGGCCGACCAGACGACATGGGAGTCGCAGTGATCGACGAGACCCTCCTCGAAGCCGAGGAGAAGATGGAGAAGGCGGTCGCGGTCGCCAAGGAGGACTTCCAGACCATCCGCGCCGGCCGGGTCACCCCCGCGATGTTCAGCAAGATCACCGCCGAGTACTACGGGACGCCGACGCCGATCAACCAGCTCGCGTCCTTCACGCTGCCGGAGCCCCGGATGGTCATCGTCCAGGTCTTCGACAAGTCGTCCATGTCGGCGGTGGAGCGGGCCATCCGCGACAGCGACCTGGGCGTGAACCCCACCAACGACGGCAACGTCATCCGGGTGGTGTTCCCCGAGCTGTCGGAGGAGCGCCGCAAGGAGTTCATCAAGGTCGCGGGCGGCAAGGCCGAGGACAGCAAGATCGCGATTCGCAACATCCGCCGCCGTGCCAAGGACACGCTGGACAAGCTCGCCAAGGACGGCGAGGCAGGCGAGGACGAGGTCCACCGTGCCGAGAAGGAACTCGACGACGTCACGCACCGCTACGTGGCGCAGATCGACGAGCTGCTCGAGCACAAGAAGGCAGAACTCCTCGAAGTCTGATGAAGATGGATGATGCCGGGGAGCCCTTGGGTTCCCCGGACGAACCGGAGGCCGCCGAGCCCGGGAAGGCGCCGGGCACCTCTCCCGAGGAGCTCTCGTCCTCCGGCCCCACCCCCCATGAGACCGGCGCGCGCGCAAACCCAGCGCCCGCGAACGAGCCCTCCGCTGGGGAGACCCCAGCGGCCGCTGCCGGCGAGGCTTCCGCGGGCGCGTCCGTTGGAACGCCCCAAGGCGGCAAGTCCGTAGGCAAGACTGGCCGCAATCTTCCCCTGGCCGTCGCCGTCGGAGCCGCCCTCGGCGCCCTGGTGCTGCTCTCTCTCTACACGGTCAAGGAGATCTTCCTTGCCGTGATGGTCGTGTTCCTTTTCCTCGGGATGCGGGAACTGGCCGAGGCGTTCCGCAGCCGCGACATCGGCGTCCCGTTCATCCCGCTGGCGACGGGCATGGTCGGCGCACCGGTCGTGTCCTACGTTTGGGGGCCCACGGCCACGGTCGCCGCGGTCTCCCTCACCATCCTCGCGTTGCTGATGACGCGGATGCTGGACGGCGCCGAGGGTTACGTACGGGACGTCGCCGCAGGGTCGTTCCTGGCCGGCTACCTGGTGCTGATGGGCGGGATCGTCGCGCTGCTCATGCGGCCCGACGACGGCGACCACCGCACCGTCGTCTTCATCGCCGTCACGGTCGCCAGCGACATCGGCGGCTACTTCGTGGGGTCGTTCCTGGGCAAGCACAAGCTCGCGCCGACGATCAGCCCGAAGAAGACCTGGGAGGGCGTCACCGGCTCGGCCCTCATGTGCATGCTCGTCGGCGGCTGGCTGGTGTGGTGGCTGCTGGACGGCGGACATGTGTGGCAGGGCGTGCTCGTCGGCCTCGCCGCCGTTGTCACGGCCACCGCGGGCGACCTCGTCGAGTCGATGGTGAAGCGCGATCTCGGCATCAAGGACATGGGAACGCTCCTGCCGGGCCACGGCGGTGTGATGGACCGTCTCGACTCGCTGGTCGCGACGGCTCCCGTCGTCTGGCTCCTGCTGGAGCTGTTCGTCCCGAGCTAGCGGCGCGCCGGGAGGCCCCGGCTCGGCAAGCGAGCCGGGGCGTCAGGAAACCACCCAGGACCTGCCCTGCTGGGCGAGGCGCCGGATGAGCGCGTCGGAACCCTCGCTCTTGGCGTAGCGGTGCTCCTCGCCGGTGATGGGCACGAGCCAGAGCCACCGGACGGGGTCGCCATTGAGCGTGAACCCCGTCATGGCAGGGGCTGAAGGACCGGCCAGCCGGCTCGGATCCTCCAGGAGGAGCACGCCCTCCCACTTCCCCTCGTCGCCGCCCAGGGGGAACGTGCGGGCCTCGTGGTACCACTTGACGACGTCCCCAGGGGCGAACCAGGTCACGGACCGCCACGGGTACTGCGCCAGCCACGGGAAGATGCTGCCGGCGCGCTGGCTGGGGAGGGTGCTCGCGACGGCCAGTTCGATCCGCGCGAAGGGGGCGACGTCGTCCTCGTACAGTTCGACGGTGGGCATCCGCTGGCGGCACATCCCGACCGTGCTCAACACGGTGAACTCGCGGTCGCCCCGTGCGGGACGCTCGGATACCCCTACGGTCGGGGCCACGCCCGTCCGTGCGCTGCCCAACTGCCGGCCGACATCGTGCCAGTAGTGGCCGCCGGGCCCGAGACGTTGCAGCAGATGGCCGAGCACCGCCTGCTGGAAGTCGGCCCAGGAACCTTCTGCGCGGCACATCTTCCAGTGCTCGCGCGCGCGGTCGATGCGTGGGCCGAAGTCCTCGATCTCCTCGTCCAGCGGGAACGCGAAAGGGCTCTGGAGGGTCGCGTCGCGGGCGTATCCGGGAATGCCCCGTCCCATGTCGGACCACCCCGGGATGACGAACAGCGTGTCACCCGCCTCCAGGACGGCCACACCGTCGCCCTCCTCGAACCAGACGACTTCCAAATTCTCGGCGTCGAGTGCCTTGCGTCCCTCCGGATGGCGAACATGGGACTCCGGCAGTAGCGGGGCACGGCCCGCCTCCAGCCGGGACCGGTCGAGCTCCGCCGGGGCCTTGCGGTGGTTTCCGACCCACGTTGCGCCGACCACCGAGTCGCGTGCGTCCTTCAGGTAGGCGGCGGTGACGTCACCGTCGGTCTCGATGATGAGCCGCCGACTGCCGTAGGGGCTGGCAGCGGCGTGGACGACCGTGGCCTTGGAGCCCCCGGACGAGGCGGCGCCCTTACGCAATACCGACATGATCGAGACCTTAGTCGCACACAAGGTCATGTGCAGGTATGTCGTCGTACAGGTCCGGCGGGCGTCAGCATCTCGGCCGTACGCCGTGCACCAGACGGACGAGGCACAGGGCCTTGTTTGCGACACTGGAGGCACCATGTCTGCTACCCAGCCCGCCACCGCCGGCCCCGCGTCCGGGAAGACCCCGGCCAAGCTCGTCTTCGCCGCCCCAAGGCGCGGGAAGCCGCCGAGGCACCTTGCCGACCTCACCACCGCGGAACGCCGCGCGGCCGTCGCCGAGCTGGGCGAGAAGCCCTTCCGGGCGGACCAGCTGTCGCGGCACTACTTCGCCCGGCTGACCGACGACCCGGCCAAGATGACGGACCTGCCGGCCGCCGTCCGCGAGCGTCTCGTGTCCGAACTGCTGCCGTCGCTGCTGACCCCGGTACGGGAGATGGACTGCGACGGCGGCACGACGCTGAAGACCGTCTGGAAGGCGTTCGACGGCGTGCTGTTCGAGTCGGTGCTGATGCGCTACCCGGACCGGGCCACGATGTGCGTCTCGTCGCAGGCGGGGTGCGGCATGAACTGCCCCTTCTGCGCGACCGGTCAGGCAGGGCTCACCCGCAACCTTTCCACCGCGGAGATAGTGGAGCAGGTGACCGCGGGCGCGCGCGCACTGGCGGGCGGGCGCGTCCCAGGCGGGCCCGGACGTGTCTCCAACATCGTCTTCATGGGCATGGGGGAGCCGCTGGCCAACTACAAGGCCGTCATAGGCGCGGTACGCCGTATCACCGACCCGGCACCCGCGGGCTTGGGTATCTCCCAGCGTTCGGTGACGGTTTCCACGGTCGGGCTCGTTCCGGCGATCGAGAAGCTCGCCGCGGAGGACATGTCGGTGCGGCTGGCGGTGTCCCTGCACGCACCCGACGACGAGCTACGGGACGAACTCGTCCCGGTCAACAACCGCTGGAAGGTCGCCGAGGTCCTGGACGCCGCCTGGGCCTACGCGGACCGAAGCGGACGTCGTGTCTCCATCGAGTACGCCCTCATCAAGGACATCAACGACCAGGCGTGGCGGGCGGATCTCCTCGGCAGGCTATTGCGCGGGAATCTCGTACACGTCAATCTGATTCCGTTGAACCCCACACCGGGTTCCAAGTGGACCGCTTCCCGGCCCGAGGACGAGCGCGAGTTCGTCCGCCGCCTGGAGGCCCACGGGGTTCCGGTGACGGTGCGCGACACTCGGGGCAGGGAGATCGACGGGGCCTGCGGGCAGCTGGCCGCGGCGACCAGGGACTGAGCGCGCCGCGGGCGTGCCAAGGTCGCCCGGTGGCCGCGCCGACGCGGGCTTGAGGAGCACGGAACCGGTGAGGACGGGCGCACGGCTGCCGGTGGTCCTGCGCGGCTACGACCGCCGTCAGGTGGACGCACTGCTGATGAGGATCTCGCGGGCGCTGAACGGCGGGCCGCCGATGTCCGCGGACGAGGTGCGGGACACCCGGTTCGACGTCGTCCTGCGCGGCTACGATCCCCGCACCGTCGACGAGCTGGTCAGCGAGTGCATCAGGGAGCTGCGGGCACGGGCGCCGATCGGGGAGCGGCCGGGCCGGTCCCGCGCCCAGCCAGCCTGGCTGATCAACTGGATCCAGAACGCCCGGTTCTCGGGCGCGGGCGTCCGCTCCGGCTACGACGTCCGGGACGTGGACGCGTTCCTGGACCGGGTGATCGCCGGCCTGCGCGGTTCGGCGCCGCCGGTGACCGCCCGCGACGTACGGGAGAGCGCGTTCCGCGTCGTCCGCTTCGGCCCAGGCTACGACGAGCAGGAGGTCGACCGCTTCCTGCTGCAGCTCGCGAGCGCCCTCGAACGCCGCTGAACGAAGTTATCCACATGTTCGCGGGAACCTGCGCGCCGCTCCCGCGCCGGGTGAGGCTACCCGCATGGATCACTTCGCGGAACAGTACGCCCGCCTCCGAGCGCTCTTCGCCGCCTTCCTGCCCCCGGACGTCACCGCGGCCCTGCTGCCGCTGGCCGGCCGGGCGCTGAGGCTCGGCACGGATGGCGACGCCCCCGTCGACCTCGGCGGCACCCCGCTCCTGCCGCCCGGCAAGCCCTGGCCGCGGTGGAACGACCGCCCTCTGGACTTCCTCGGCGCGATCGACTTCGCCGACCTCACCCCCTTCGGGGAGATCTCCGGCATCCCGTCGTCGGGCAGGGTCGCCTTCTACTACGCGAGCGACATCCCGCGTCCTTGGGGCGACGCGGCGGCGCAGCGCGACGGCTGGCGCCTCTTCACGGGCGACCTCCGGGCGGCATCCCCGCCCTCCGGCGCCTTGACCTACCCCCAGACGCGCCTGCACGCCACGCCGTTCCTCTCCCTGCCCTCTCCTAAGGAGCCCGCTGTGCGCCGTTTGGAAGCCGCCTACAGCGGCCTCCTGTCGGTCTACGAGCAACTGCATGCCGTCTGGTCGCAGCACATCTGGCCCCCCGGCATGCCCGCCCACCAACTGGGCGGCTGGCCGGCACTCGTCCAGCGCCCCCTCGGCCCCGACTGCCTGTACGCATCGACGGGCCGCGCCCTGGAC
>NZ_SMKM01000271.1 GCF_004348665.1 Actinomadura sp. GC306
GTGGGGGTCTCCGTCGGTGTCTCAGTCGGAGTCTCGGTCGGAGTCTCGGTCGGAGTCTCGGTGGGCGTCTCCGTGGGGGTCTCGGTGGGCGTCTCCGTCGGTGTCTCAGTCGGAGTCTCGGACGGTGTCTCAGTCGGAGTCTCGGTGGGCGTCTCAGTCGCCGTCTCAGTCGGTGTGCCCGTAGCGCTCAGGGACGGTGCGGGGCTCGTCTCGTCAGCGCTCACCGGGTGCGCGCCCGTGAGGCCGACGAGGGCCGCCGCGCCCAGGACCGCCACGACCGAACGTGCCGCACGTGAGCGCACCCTGCACGCACCTCCACCCCGCGGAGACCATCCCGATTAATGTCTCAGAATTGGATGGAAGCACGCGCGTTAATGGGCTATCAACCCCGTCCGCCAATGTCATTGCCGCATGCTCATCAACGGACGGGGCGACATTCTCCGATTGTCAGCGAGTGAGCCTTTTGCGGCCGTCGGCGGCGTCCTCCGCGGACCGCCGCCGCAATGACGTCGCGCGCAGCACCACCTCGATCGCGAAACGGGCCTCCGGGTCGTTGAGCCGGTCGCCGAGGACGCCTTCGAGCTGCCGCATCCGGTAGCGGACGGTCTGCGGGTGGATGTTCAGTTCCTCGGCGATCTCGGCGGCGGTGCCGCGGCTCACCAGCCAGGCGTGCAGCGTGTCCATGAGCCGGCCGCGCTGCCGGCTCGGGAACTCCGACAGCCCGCTGAGGTGCCGGCGAGCGAGCCGGTCGACGAGGGCCTGGTCCGACAGCAGCAGCAGCGTGATGAGGTGCTCGTCGCAGTCGGTCACGGGGGCGCCCGGCAGGACGCCCGTCTCCACGAGCCGCAGCGCGTGCCGCGCCCAGCGCAGCGAGTCGGCGAGTCCCCCGGCGGCCGCCCGGGGCCCGGCGACGAGCTGCCCCTCGGGCAGCACCCGCAGCAGCGACCGCCGCCGCTCGGGCGTCAGCCTGCCCGGCACCACCAGGAACGGCTCGGGGGTGGTGAGGTCGGCGAGCACGTCTTCGTCCAGGGCCCCCCGGACGTAGGGGGAGCCGGGCGGGGCGGCGACGACGGTCATCTCGTCCGGGATCGGCCATTTCGCCCGTGCCGCGACGTCGTCCAGGGCGCTGCGGGGCCCGCGCGGACGCAGCAGCAGCTCCAGCAGCCGCCTGCGGTGGCCCTTGATCTCGCCGTCCGGCCGCTCGTCCAGGTAGCCCTGGAGCGCCAGCGCGGCCAGCTCGTCGATGTAGGTGAACAGCGCGTCGGCGAGCTGCGCCATGACGTCGCTGGACAGATGCCGGCGCGGGCCGACCTTCATGATCCGGCGCCAGGCGACCTGCGCGCCGATGCGGAACGCGGCCTGGAGCGTGTCGAGCGTGCGGCCCTCCTGCGCCTCGAACCTGCCGAGCCTGCGGTACGTCTCGCGGTAGCGCTCCCGCGGCGCGCGGGGGTTCGCGACCTGCTCGACGAAATCGGTCAGCGCCCGTTCGACGCCGATCCTCAGCGCCTCGACGTACGGCCCCTCCATGGGCCGCCCGTACTCGGGAATCGACCTGCGCACCTCCTGGATGATCTCCCTGGACAGGCTCGGGAGCTCCGGCCGCATCATCGCTGCCAGCCGCCGCGGCAGCTTCGGCTGCGACCGCAGGGCCTCCGGCGTGAGCGTCCGCGTCATCGAGACACCTCCGAGAACGCCGCCGTCACGGGTCGTGGCGTGGGTCCGGGCAGGGGGCACCCGGCGTCCCGGACGGTCGGCTTCGCTACGGACATCAGGGACGCACCGAGCGGGGACCCCTGTGCGCCCCCGACAGGCTGTGAACTGAGACACAGCGACCGTAGGTCCAAGCCGCCATGACTCAAGGTAAAGAGAACATAAAATCACTCTGTGTCGTCCATGCGGACACGCACGGTACGACCGCACTCCACTCACCGCATCGACGGCCTCCGCTCCTGCCGGAGACGGCTCGCCCGGAGCACCGCGTCGAGGACGAAACGCGACGCCGGATCGGCCAGTTGCTCGTCAAACGTCTCGCTGAGGCGCCGCATCCGGTACCGCACCGTCTGCGGATGGACGCGCAGTCGCCGGGCGGTCTCAACCGCGTTGCCTTGTGCCTCAAGCCAAGCACCCAGGGTTTCGGTCATCCGGGATCGCTGCGTTCGGCTCATCCCCGCCAGGGCCGCCAGGCGGCGCCGCGAAAGCTGGTCCAGCAAGGCTTCGTCGGACAGCAGCCACAGCGTCAATAGGTGCCGTTCGCACAGGGTCGGGCCGCCGTCCTCCAGGACGCCGGCCTCGACGAGCGCCAGCGCCCGCCGCGCCCACCGCAGCGAGTCGGCCGCCTCCGCCAGCGGGACGGTCAGCCCCACCGCGGCACGGCGTTCGGGCAGCGCCTCTACCAGCATCTCCCGCCGGGCGGCGTCGAAGGCGCCGGGCACCAGCAGGTGGGGTTCGGTGTCCCCGAGGTCGGCGAGGACGTCGGGGGCCAGCGCGGCCCGGATGCACCGCGTCCGCGCCGGGAGGGCGACCATCGTCACCTCGTCGGGCACCGTCCAGCCCACGCTTTTCGCCGTCTCGGCCAGCGCGCCGCCGGGCGCTCCCGGCCGCAGGACGAGCCGCAGCAGCCTGCGGTGCGCCCCGGCCAGCTCGTCCGCCGACCGCGACCGGGCCTCCAGGTACCCCTGGACGGTCAGCGAGGCCAGCTCGTCGATGTAGGAGAACAGCGCGTCGGCGAGCTGCGTCATGATCGCCGACGGCAGCCGCCGCCTGCTCGCCACGTCCGCGACCCGCCGCCACGCGACCTGGACCCCGACCCGGTAGGCGGCCTGCAGCGCGTCCAGGCTGCGCCCCTCGTAGGCCGCGGTGCGCCCGAGTTCGCGGCACAGCTCGTCGCGGCGCTCGTGGGTGTCGCCCACCCCGGTCACCTGGTCGACGAACGCGGAGATGACCTGCTCCACGCCGACCCGGATCGTACGCTGCGGCACCGGCGGTGCCTGCGGCGCCTGCGCCGGGACCGTCCGCTTGACCTCGCTGACGATCTCCTCGGTGAGGGACGGCAGTTCGGCGCTCAGAATGGCGATCACCTTCGGCGGGATCGGTCCCGGACGCCCCCGCCCGGTGACGGTCCCCGTCATCGTCGGCCTCCTTCGCGCCGGCAGAGGAACGATGCAATGAAAGTAACCCAACGGCGCACGCCGCGCACCATTCCTGAAAGACTTTCACACTCCGTGCAGGCCGTTCTACATCGGCAATTGCTCACTTATGGGCGCCTGCTCCGTCCCGCACACCACATACAGGCTCACTTTGCGAGCGAATGACGTTCGGTGTTGATCACCGGATGATTAAGGGCCTCGAACCCCCCAGCCGAATCGTTACCGTCCCGGCCAGGTCGCAGGACGCCCGGAACCGGCGGAGAAGCATCACGAACAGGGACATGCAACAAGAAGATCCCCCATCGCCCCACGTAACGCTTTTCGCTCTCCGTAGCGACACGAACACCGATAGCGTCCACCTCATGCCCCCCGCCAAACATGAGGTGCCGCTCGACACCGCTTGGAGGAGATCATGCAGGCCGGCACGTACGAGTGGAAGAGCGACTTCGCCCTCAAGCACATCGCCGAAGGCGAGGCCAGGGGCGAGGCCAAGCTACTTCTCACCGTCCTGGAGACGCGCGGCTTCACCATCGACGACGACCTCCGGGAACGCATCACCACCTGCCAGGACCACGAACAGCTCCACACCTGGGCCCGCCGCGCGACGACCGCCGAGTCCCTCGACGAGGTCTTGAGCTGACGTCCGCACGTCCGAACCGCGGCTCGCCTTTGGTGACGAGCCGCGGTTTTCCCTTGCCGCCGACGACGGTTCAGGCCGGGGGCGGGGTGGTTCGCCATCGGTCGAGGGCGGCGAGGGCGACGCCCGCCAGGAGGAGCAGGACGGCGTAGAGCCAGAGGTGGCCGGGCTCGCGGAACAATTCCTCGCCGGGTGCGCGCCGTCCGGATCCCTGCCAGTGCGCGAGGAGCCCGCAGGCCCCGGTGATCGTCGCGAACGCCAGCGGCCCGAGGACGACCGGGAGCGAACCGTCCCTGGCGAGCCACACCCCCAGCGCCGCGACCGCCGCGGTGGCCGCACCGGTCAGGAGCGCCAGCACGACCAGGGGCACCCCGTCCGGCCGCACCGCCATCAGCACCAGGAGCAGGACCCCGCAGAGCCCGCACCCAACCGCGGCCGACCACGACCGCCAGGCCGGGAACGCGACGGCGGCTCCGACCACCACCCCCGACGCGGTCCAGAACCACATGCTCACCGTGGGGATCGACCCCGCCTGGATCAGCGCGCCCGCCGGCCCGGAGACACCGGCGACGACGGCCGTCGCGAGCACCAGTCCGGCGACCGCCCGCCAGCCTGCGAGGACGGAGAACGCGAGCCCCGCCACCAGCAACAGCCCGGAGGCGGCCACACCGAACGCGCCGTCACCGATGATGGCGGCGGGGATGAACAGCAGCGCACCGGCCGCGCCCGCGAGCGCCTGGAGGCGTCCCACCGCGGGCTCGGCGTCGGACGGCCCCGCCAACTCGGGACGTTTCCCGTAGCGCAGGTGCAGCGTCCCCACCAGCACCATCGCGCCCACGGCGCCCAGCAGCAGCCCGATGTGCAGCAGGGACTTGGCCACCGGCGCGTAGTGGTAGCCGTAGCCTCCCGGCTCCAGCGGCAGGGCCTCGGCCATCAGCACGTCGGTGGCCGCGCCGAACACCTGGGCGCCCAGGCCCGCCCCGATCAGCACCGCACCGGCGCCGGCCGCCTTGATGCCGACGAACATCAGCGCGGCGCCCAGCGTCCCCAGCAGCACGAGGTGCGCCCCGGCGGTGGCCGTCCCCTGGGCCAGCCAGGAGGGTTCCCCGGGAGTCGTCGAGGTCACTGGAACGGGGGACGCGGCGGACTCGCCGATCAGCACGAGCACCACGCCCGCGATCAGCAGCCACGGCCACGTCCGCCGCACCGACCACCACAGCGCCGCCACTCCGGCGACCGTCACGATCGCGACCACGACGGTCGCCGACACGGAGACCACGCCGGGGTTGATGCGGAACACGTCCGCGAATCCCGGTGCGCGTGCAGGGATGTTGGCGGGTGCCGCCGCCTTGGCCACCGCCCCGAGGGTGCCCACCGCGCACAGCACCATCGCCCCGATCACCAGGACGCGGATCGCCTCGAAGTCCTCTTCCGCCCGAGATTCCGAGGTCTCCATACCGCTCACCCACTCCTGACGGCCTGGCGCGGCCGGGCACCGTGGCCCGCACCCTTATGCGCTGCCGAGAATCGGTGTGGGCCTTTGCCTGGGGAACCGCGGAACGATCAGCGGACGCAGGCTAACCCGCGCGCTCGTCCCCTTCCAGGTCACTGTCCTGAAGCGGACGGACATCATCATCCGCTGACAGGTCGCCGACCATTGCGGCTTGCTCGATTGGCAACGGGTGAGGAAAAGATTCCGCCGGCTGACGAACCGGCCCGTCGCGTATTCACACGCGCCGATTTCCCCCATGAAATGCATGGGGCCGCCGGGACGTACGACGCGCACCGACAGGTCGCCGCCGGCCCCGCGTTCCCGTCAGGTGAGGTCGAGGCGGCCGCTCTTCACGGTGTCGAGGAAGGCACCCCACGCGTCGGCCCCGAAGCCCAGCACCGGCCCGTCCGGATCCTTGGAGTCCCGCGCCAGCACCGACACCTGGCCCGGCGCGACCTCGACACAGGAACCGCTGTTAGCACTGTGACTGCTTGTCCTCCAGGCTTCGCTCACCTCAACACAGTTGCCCTCGTCGGTGCTGTGGCTGCTCGCCTGCCAGGCTCCGACCTCTACACACTCTCCGCCGTTGCCGATGCTGTAGCTACTCGTGCGCCAGGCTCCGACCTCCACGCAGGAACCGTTGTTGGCGCTGGCACTCGTCTTGCGCCATCTGACCTGGGAGAGGTCCGTCATGGAGATCTCCACTTCCTCATTGGTCACGCCATCCGCTGGACTACCTCGCCGATCAAGGCACGGGTCTCATCCGGGCCGAGTGCCCGCGC
Organism: Actinomadura sp. GC306; assembly: GCF_004348665.1. GTDB lineage: Bacteria > Actinomycetota > Actinomycetes > Streptosporangiales > Streptosporangiaceae > Spirillospora. The sequence continues at coordinate 6,058 of NZ_SMKM01000271.1, forward strand.
CCGTAGCTGGTTGAAGAGCTGCGCGTAGTCATCTACTTCTCCTGGCCCCTCAAGATAAATGCACCCATTTCGGTAATCAACGTATACGACGTCCGGATCACGGCGATCCGGAAACCCCAAGATCTCGAAGGAACCGTGCATGGACGGATGCGCACCGCTGGACAGCGGAAGCACCTGGATGGTCACACCCGGCAGTTGAGAGATGGTCATGAGGCGATCCAGCTGCTCATGCATCACAGCTCGGCCGCCGACCTCCCTGCGCAGGGCCGCTTCGTTCTGGATGATCCACAACTTCGGACGTTCAGGACCTTCGTCGAGTAGCTTCTGGCGCCGCATGCGGACCTCCAACATGCGCTCCCCATCGTCAGGTGAGACATTGTCGTCCGCGAGCAGCACGGCGCGGGCATATGCCTCCGTCTGCAAAAGGCCGAAGATCACCTCAGACTGGTAAGTCCGGAGTTCCGAGACCTCTTCTTCGAGGCCGACGTAGACCTCGAACCAGGCCGGGATCGCGTCTCCGTACTTCTGCCACCAGCCGCGTTGGCGGCTCTGGCGGGCGAGGGTGACGAGGACGTCGGTGCGCTCGTCGTCTAGGCCGTAGAACTTGCAGAGGGCCATGATGTCGGCGACCTTCGGCGCGTGCACGGCGGCCTCGATGCGGCTGACCGTGGCGGGGGCGATGTCCGCGAACCTGGCCGCCTCTTCGCGGGTTTTTCCCGACTCCCTGCGCAGCCTCCGCATTTCGGACGCGAGGCGGCGCCTCCGCACCGTGGGGCTCGTCCGACTTGCCACGCTTGCACCTCCGCTAGGTATTTGCCCATCGAGCGGACCATGATTCTTTGAGCGAGTTCACTTCTTTGGGTTTACAGACGCGGGCCGTCCGCCTCATGCTCTGACCGTAGCGAAAGTCACGCACGGTGGACGGGCGATCACGCAAGAAAGTCGGGTGAATCGTGGTCGTTCGCGTGCCCGGAGAAAGGGCGTCCGACGATGTCAGCGGATCAGCGACCGCATTCGGTGCGGTTCAGCCTCCTGGCTGATCTGTGTTACAAACTGGGCGAAAGCCAACAATGCACCTCTATGCTGGTCCACCCCTCGCGCGGTGAGGCCGTGCTGTGGGTGCCGGAGCGGGCGTGGCCGCGCACCTGGCTCGGGGTCGCGGCGATCGACCATCGGGGACGGTGGCTCTACTCCTTCGGCGGGCAGTGGTGCAGGGCCGGGGACGTCGCGGAGACGGCCGCGCGGGTGGCGTGGGCGGTGCGGACCCGGTGAAGCACTTGGGAACGTGCGTCATCCCGTCCAGCCCGAAGAACGTGGCGAACGGGCGGCGGTGGCTGCTCGGACGGCTCGAACCGCTGCTCGGGGCGGAGCACAGCGCCTGCGACGACAGCGTCCTGCTGCTGTCCGAGACGCTCACCAACGCGATCGTCCACGGCGAGGGTCACCTCGTGGAGGTGGACGCCTACGTGGACACGGCCAACATCCGGATCGAGGTCACCGACGAGGGCGGTGCCACCGTCCCGCATCATGTCGACGACCCCCATGGTGAACACGGGCGCGGCCTGCCCATCCTGTCGATGCTCGCCAAGTCGTGGGGCTTCGAGCAGCTCGACGACGGCCGGCTGCGCGTCTGGTTCGAGGTTCCGCACACCGCGCCGCCCGACGCTCGCCCGACCGGACCGGAGGACGCACCAACTCCGCCGCGTCCCGCTGACGGCGCCCACGAGGAGTCCGCCCTGGCGGCGAACACCTCCGCGCACTCCCGCGACCGGTGACCCGCAGCCGTTGACTTGCGGCGTGTTGTTGTTATCCGGCCGCCCATAACAACAACACGCCGCAAGTCAACGAGAACGGGGGGCTGGTGGTCGTCGCGTTAGTGGTGGGGGTCGTCTCGGTCGGTTCGGCGTTTGAGGTTTTTGTGGACTTCCCAGGCGGTGGCCGCGACCCTTGCGATGCTCGGAGCCGGCTGGGTGGGCCGGCGCTCGATGGACGTGTCAGGCGCGTAAAGCGCGACCGCTCGGGCCAGGCTTGCCGTGTCCAGTCGCCAGCCCTGAATATCTGTCTGCACCAGCGACGGCGGGCCGAGCAGGCGATCGAACCAAGGCCACAGGGCCGCCTCGTTGAACTCCTGCTCCAGCGCGGTAGGCGGCGGCAGCCCTGGTGGCCTGGGCAAACGCCTCAACCGCTCCGTGACGCCCGCGGCATTGAGCTCGACCCCCACGCAGTGGCGTCGCGCCTTCCCGTCGCCGCTGTGCACGATCCGGTCGAAAGTCACGATGCAGTCGATCCACGACCAGGGGATCAACTCCGCCAGTTCTCTTTCACCGGTGGGGCCGAAGTAGACGCCGCGGGCGTCCACCGCGAACGACACCTCTCCGCGACGTACCGGCCTTATGACGAGGACGGCCATGACCACGGTGATCGTGCAGAACGCGGCCACCGCGAATACGGCGCCGGGCTGGGGGTTCCGAATGGTCTGGTACAGCAGGAACACGTCCACGACACTGACAAACACCAGGATCGGCAGGTTGCCGCGCCAGCTCTGCCGGGCGATATAGGCACCATCGGAGAGTCCGTCGGGAGTGTCGTCAGGTCGCATGAAAAGCACTCCTTTTCCGGCCGCGCGGGGTGCCAGCGGCATCGGAGACCACCGGGTCGGCCTCGTCCACACTCGTGAAACGCAAGAACGCCGTGCCCGCGGGGTCGCCGCGGGCACGGCCGTGGTCCCGCTGTCGGCCTTACAGCTGGGAGTACTGCTTCTGGACGACGTACTCGTTCTGGATCACGGTGTTCTTCCCGGCCGGCGAGGGGAACCCGCCGATCTGGTTGATCAGCCAGTTGGCGACCCCGCCATTGAACACGCAGCCGCTGGCGCCGGGCACCGAGAACGAGTTGTCGACGTGCTTGGGCGCCCGCACGACCGGGGGCGGGTCGGTCCGCACGACGTTGGCCGGCTCCCCGGTGATCGGGGTGTTGGGCGCCGGCGGGTCGGTCGTCCCGG
>NZ_SMKM01000272.1 GCF_004348665.1 Actinomadura sp. GC306
GCCCGGCCCCGATCACACCCCCACCCGCGCGGCCTGCTACTTGAGGAGGTCGAGGAGCCAGGCCGGGTCGAGGTTGCCGCCGGAGAGGACGGAGACGTAGGTGCGGGCGGCCGGCAGCTCGGCCTGGTGGAAGAGGTACGCGGCGGTGGCCACGGCGCCGCCGGGTTCGGCGATCAGGCGGGTCTCGCGGACCAGGCGGCGCATCGCGGTCTCGATCTCGTCCTCGGTGACGGTGATGATGCCGTCCACGTGGGCGCGGATGTGGGCGAAGGGCAGGTCGCCGACCCGCTGGACCCGCAGGGCGTCGGCGATGGTGCGGCCGGTCCTCTCCGCGTCCCAGGTGATGGGGCGTCCGGCGGCCATGGAGTCGCGGGCGTCGGCGGCGAGTTCCGGTTCGACGCCGATGACCATGGCCTCGGGGCGCAGCGCCTTGACCGCGGCGGAGATCCCGGCGATCAGGCCGCCGCCGCTGACCGGGACGAGCACGACGTCCACGTCGGGACGGTCCTGGACGATCTCGATCCCGATGGTGCCCTGGCCGGCGATGACCCGGGCGTCGTCGTAGGGCGGGATCATCGCGAAGCCGTGCGCGGCGGCGAGCTTGCCGGCGGTCTCGGCGCGGGCCTGCGAGGTCGGCTCGACGTAGACGACCTCGGCGCCCAGGGCGATGCACGCCTCGACCTTCACGGCGGGGGCCGTGTGCGGCATGACCACGACGGCCTTGGTGCCGAGGGCGCGGGCCGCGTAGGCGACGGCCTGGGCGTGGTTGCCGCTGGAGTGCGTCACGACGCCGCGTGCGCGCTCGGCCGGCGGGAGGGCGGAGATCGCGGCGTACGCGCCGCGCAGTTTGAAGGCGCCGATCGGCTGCAGCGACTCGGCCTTCAGCAGAAGGGCCGGCTCGCCGGCCGCCGCGGGGGCGGGGTCGCGGGAAAAGGGCACGAGCGGCGTGCGGACCGCCACGCCCGCAATGCGCTCCGCGGCGCTCTCTATCTCCGGCAGGGATACGAGGTCGGACATGTTCTGGGAGACTACTTCGCACGGCCGTCAGGGGCGGCCCCGCGGCCCTTCCCGGACGTGACATGGCAGGTCAAACGGGGTCAACGCGCACGGCGTTGCCCATGTCCCGGGTACCGAGAGTCATCGCTCCTGCTCGGCGTACTACAGACCGTGATCTTTTCCGAAAACAAGGGAGAAATCGGTCTTGACCCGCCACACTGTTAAACAGTCCACCCGCGCCGAGAGCGGGACAAAGGGGGAGAGAAAACGTGGAGAGCACGAGCGAGCGCCTGCTGACCCCAGGGGAGGTCGCCGCCCTCTTCCGGGTCGACCCGAAGACGGTCACCCGGTGGGCCGCCGCGGGCCGGATCAGCAGCATCCGCACTCCGGGAGGGCACCGGCGCTTCCGCGAGTCCGAGGTGCACGCGCTGCTGCGCGGCGAGGAGCCCGTCGCCGAGCATTCGGCCCGCTGACCGGACCTCAGCCGCCCGGACCGCCGCGCCGGCAGTCCCTCTCCGCCCGGGCGGCCGGGGCCCTTCACTCCCCGCCATCCTGATCTCCCGGCTACGCCTGATCTCCCGCGTCGCCCGCCTTCCACTCCTCGAACCGGCGGAGCAGGTCCGCGTCCTCGTCCCGCCAGCGGCGCCGCCGCTCGGCGAGTTCCTCCTCCGTGAGCGACTCGTCCAGGAGCCGGTCGTAGTCCGGGTCGCCCGGACCGATCTCGACGTAGGCGTCGGCGATGATCCGTCCCTCGCCCGTTCCGGAGCCCGGCTCGCCGGGTTCGGTCAGGACGCTGTGCGGAACCCGGAGCGTGCCATCGGGGAGCCGGATCACGTACATCCTCGATCGCCCTCCTAGATCCCGTACCTGCGGTTGAAGAAGAGCATGACCTCCAGGGCCGTCCGGATGTTGCCGCCGAGCATATCCACGAGGGCGGGGCGCTGGCGGGAGGAGATCGCGGCGAACGCGTCGGCGAAGAACTCGCGGCGGCCGAGCGCGTCCGGCTGGCGGTGGAAGTCGCTCGCCAGGTGCGGCCGGCACTCCTCGTACAGCTGCCGGAAGGCGGGGCAGTCGGACGTCCATTCGCCGTCGTCGCCGTCGATGTCGTCGAGCGCGTGCCCGACCTCGTGCAGCATCACGTCCGGGGTCGGGGACGGCCGGTCGCCCACGACGATCTTGCGGTCGCCGTACGCGCCGGCGCAGATGTCCCAGGTGGCGCGGCCGGAGGGGAGCGGCCGGCCGCGCAGGTGGCCCATGTCGTCGAGCTGCGGGACGCCGCCCGGCCCCACGTAGATGCCGTCGAGCCCGCTCGCGAGCTTGTCCTTCAGCGGCGCGGGCAGCGACGCCAGGCTGTCGACGGCGGCGATGACCTCGGGGGTGGGCGGCCCGTCCCGGACGTCCCACTGCCGGTAGAGGATGCCCTCCAGCGGGCCGCAGTTGCGGCGGCCGTCGGCGGCGTGCGGCATACCCGGCGGGTACGGCTCCACGCGCAGCCGGTCGTCGTCGAGCTCGAAGTCGCTCCACGAGTAGTCGCCGGGCCGCGGCCGACCGAGCCTGCGCCGGACCGGCCCGCGCCGCTCCGGCCGGCCGGGGGCCTCGGCCACCGGCTCCACGCGGTCGGCGCCGCCGGCCCCGGCCGGGCCGAGCGCGAAGTCGTCGTCGCGGCCCGCCTTGCGGAACCGCCCGAACCTGTCGCGGGGCTGGTTGCTGCGCGGCCGCACCTGCCCCGAGTCGGGCGGGGAGGAGGAGTAGGCGGCGTCGTCCGCGCGGCTCCGCACGCCGCGCAGCGACTCCCGGCCCCGGAACTGCCGGGGCTTGCGGTGGACGCCTTTGAAGCGCATCGGGCTCCTCTGTCCGCGGGCCCCGCGGGGTCACGAGCGACGCTCGTCGAGTCCGGTGAAGGACGGGGCCCCCTCCGGAAGGGTAAGCCGGGACCCGACTCGGCGTCATCCCCGCAAGTCACGGATACCCTTTAGGCGTGATATACGCGCTGGTTACGCTGCTTTTGGTCGGCTTCTGGGTCTTCTGCGTCCTGGACGTGCTCCGGACCGACGCGTCCGAGGTGCAGCACCTGCCCAAGGGCGCCTGGTTGGCGATCGTCCTCGTGCCGCTCGTCGGCTCCGTGCTGTGGCTCCTGGAGGGGCGGGCCCGGCGGGCCGCCGTGCCGGGTCCGCGGGTCGCCGCCCCGGCCCCCAAGGGGCCGGACGACGACCCGGCGTTCCTCCGCGATCTGGAACGCCGCCTCAAGGACGGGGACGGCTGAGCACGGCGCCCGGGGTCACGGCGCCCGGGTCACCGGGCCCGGTGGCCCCGGGGCCACCGGGCCACGGGGTCACGCGTAGGAGTGCAGCCCCGAGAACATGTAGTTCACGCCGAAGAAGTTGAACAGCAGGGCCGCGAACGCGATCAGCGAGAGGATCGCGGCCTTGCGGCCCTTCCACCCGGCCGTCGCGCGGGCGTGCAGGTAGGCCGCGTAGATGATCCAGGTGATGAAGGACCAGACCTCCTTCGGGTCCCAGCCCCAGTAGCGGCCCCACGCCTGGTCGGCCCAGATGGCGCCCATGATGATCGCGGCCGTCCAGATCGGGAACGCGAACATCGTGACCCGCATCGCGAGGCGGTCCAGGCTCTCGGCCGACGGCAGGCGGGACAGCACGCCGCCGTCCGCGACGCCGCCGCGGGACTCCGCGCGGGCCTTCAGCAGGTAGAGGATCGTGGCGGCGCCCGCGACGGTGAACGCGCCCGTCGCGACGATCGCCGCACTGACGTGGATGGCGATCCAGTACGAGTTCAGCGCCGGGGTGACCGGGCCCACCGAGTCGTACAGCCAGATGTTCGCGACGCCCAGCCCGATGACGGCGGCGAGCATGACGAACGCGCCGAGGAACCGCGCCTTGTACTTGTACATCACGAACAGGAACGCGCTGACGGCGGCGAACGCGATCGCGGTGAGGAACTCGTACATGTTCCCCCACGGCCAGCGGCTCGCGGCCAGCCCGCGCGACACCATGACGCCGAGGTGCGCGGCCCAGCCGAGCACGCTCACGAAGACCGCGAGGCGGACCCAGTCGACCTGCGGGCGCTCGCCCTCGTCGCTGTCCCCCGCGTCCCCGTCGTCGGCGGCGGGGTCTCCGGCCGCGGCGCCCGAGGCGCCCACCAGGACCTTCGCCTCCGCCTTCTCCCGCGCCTCGGCCACCGCGCGGCGGCGGCCGAAGCCGAGGTCGACGGCGTAGGCCACCAGCGCCACCACGTACATCACCACGGTGGTCAGCATGAGCTTGTCGCTCAGGTTCGCGAGGTCGGCGTCGCTCACCTCGTCACTCCTTCGATTCGGGGGCCGGACCGGATCCGCGGCCGGCGTCGGGCCCATCGCCGGGCCCCTCGTCGGACTCGCCGTCGGACTCGCCGGCGGGCTCGTCGGGGGGTTCGTTGCCGGGCTCGTCGGCGGGCTCGTCGCCGGGCTCGTCCTGCGGACCGCGCAGCGCGGTCACGATCTCGTCGAACTCCGGGGTCGGATTCCCCAGCGTGAGACCTCCGACCTCGACAACCGTACGCCCGCCCTCCGCGGCGCTCGCACGGACCCACACCCTGCGCCGCCTGACCATGAACGACGTCGCCACGCCGAGCACCGCCAGGATGGCCGCGACCAGGGCCGGGATGCGTCCGGGGTCGCGGTTGACCGAGAGCGTCACGTACTCGCGCAGCCCGTCGAACGTGATCGAGCCGCCGCCGGGCACCTCGAACGTCTCGCCCGGTTCGAGCAGCTTCTGGCCGTCCTTGACGGGGTGCAGCGTCTCGCCGACCCCCTCCAGCTTGTAGACCGACTGGGGGGCGCCGGAGTCGAGGCCGATGTCGCCCTTGAACGAGGTGACCGTGACGACCGGGCGGAGCGGCGCGGGGAAACCCGAGACGATCTGGTCGCCGTCCTCGCTCGCCATCGCGGTCGGCCACAGGATCGCGTAGAAGGCGAGCTGGTCGGGCTGCGCGTCCGGGACCTTGATGACGCCCTCGGACGTCAGGTTCCGCGGCTCCATCTCCAGGAACGGCACCGCGTCCTGGAACGCGACGTCGCCCTCGGCGTCCTTGACCGTGAAGACCGGCGCGTAGCCGTGCCCGAGCAGGTACACCTTCGTCCCGCCGACGTTCAGCGGATGGTTGATGCGCAGGTCGTAGGGCTTCTCGGCGGCGTCCGGGCCGGGGCGGTAGCGGACGTCGGCGTTGAACGCGGTGGCCTGGCCGCGCTTGTCGCCCTCGGTCTCGTACTCGGCCTTGAAGTCGTCCAGGGTGAGGGTGAACGGGGACAGCTCGCCGTCCTTGAAGGCCCGCCCGGGGGTGAACTGGTCGTACAGGCTCAGCGAGTTCGCGAACGTTTTGCCCTCGGTCAGCAGCACGTTGCCCTGGTAGCCGAGCAGGTTGCCGAGGCCGAGCGCGAACAGCAGCCCCAGCAGCGAGACGTGGAACAGCAGGTTGCCGGACTCGCCCAGGTAGCCCTTCTCGGCGGACGCGGCGCCGCCCGAGACGTCCACCCGGAACCGCCGCCCGCGCAGCACCTCGCGCGCCTCGGCGAGGACGTCCTCCGGGGACGCGTCCGTCTCGTACTTCGCGGCCTGCGGTAGCCGGCCGAGGTTCCGCGGCGCCGCGGGCGGCCGGGCCCGCATCGACCGGTAGTGCTGGGCCGCCCGCGGGATGACGCACCCGGCGAGCGAGACGAACAGCAGGATGTAGATCGCCGCGAACCAGGGCGCGGCGAACACGTCGAACATCGACAGCCGGTCGAGCCACGGCCCCGTGGTCTTGTGGTCCTCCAGGTAGGCGGCGACCTCCTCGGGCGCCTGCCCGCGCTGCGGCAGGATCGACCCGGGCACCGCGCCGAGCGCCACCAGGAACAGCAGGACGAGCGCCGTGCGCATCGTGGTGAGCTGCCGCCAGGCCCACCGTAGCCAGCCGAGCGGGCCGATGCCGGCGGGCCGGGGCGTCTCCCCCGGCGCCTGCCGCGCGGCGGGCGCCTCGGTGCCCGCCGGGTCGGCGGTCCCGGTCGCCCCGGTGGTGTCGGTGGTGTCCGTGCCCTGGTAGTCAGTCATCTCAAATCACCGGTTGGAAGCCGCTGATCCACGACTTCAGCTCGATGTTCAGGTCACCCCACAGGCCGCTCACCAGCAGCACCCCGATGAGGACGAGCATCCCCCCGCCGATCCGCATGACCAGGGGGTAGTGGCGCTTCACCGCGCCGAACGCCCCGAGCGCCCGGCGGTAGGCGACCGCGGCCGCCACGAACGGCAGTCCGAGGCCGAGGCAGTACGCCAGCGACAGTAGCGCCCCGCGGCCCGCGCTCGCCTCCGTGACGGCGAGGCTCTGCACGGCGCCGAGCGTCGGCCCGATGCACGGCGTCCAGCCGAGCCCGAACAGGACGCCGAGGAGCGGCGCGCCCGCGAGGCCCGCCGCGGGCAGCCGCCCGGACTTCAGCGTCCGCTGCAGCCCTGGGACGAACCCCATGAACGCGAGGCCGAACAGGATCGTGATCACGCCGAGGACGCGGGTGATGGGCTCCTGGTACTCCAGCAGCCACCGGCCCAGCCCGCCGAAGACGGCGCCGTAGCTGACGAACACGACGCTGAAGCCCGCGACGAACAGCAGCACGCCGGCGAGCAGCCGCCCGCGCCGCTGCTCGGCCAGCTCGACGCCGGACATGCCCGTCACGTACGACAGGTAGCCGGGCACCAGCGGCAGCACGCACGGCGAGGCGAACGAGACGAGCCCGGCGAGCGCCGCCAGCGGCGCCGCCGCCACGAGCGACCCGCTGACGACCGTATCGCCGACCGTGCTCACTGGTCCGCCGTGCTCACTGGTCCGCCGTGCTCATCGCTCGGCGGAGACCTTGGCGACCAGGGGCGCGAGCTTGGACACGGTCGTCGCGCCGACGATGCGCGCGGCGACCCGGCCCTCCCGGTCGAGGACGAGCGTGCTCGGGATCGCGCTCGGCGGCACCTCGCGGAAGGCCAGCGTCACCTGGCCGCTCGCGTCGAACAGGCTCGGGTAGGTGATCTTGAACTTGCGCTCGAACGCCTCGGCGTTGGGCTTGGAGTCCTTGAAGGCGACGCCGAGGAACTCGACGCCCTCGTCCTTGTTCTCCGTGTAGACGTGCTGCAGCGACGGCGCCTCGCCGCGGCACGGCGCGCACCAGGACGCCCAGAAGTTGACGACCACGACCTTGCCCTGGAACTCGGACAGCTCGAACGCCTCGCCGGTCAGCAGCTCGCCGCTGACGCCCTGCACGCTCGTCCGGTCGGCGGGCTCGTACTCGGTGACGTTCCCGTCGCCCGAGATGAAGCGGTTGCCGGAGCCGCCGGACCCGTTCCCGGCCGCGCCGGTCCCGGCGCAGCCGGCCAGCAGCCCGCAGAGCGCGACCGCGGCGGCCGCGGCGCGCAGAGGGGAGACTCGGGGGCTCAACGGACCCTCCTACTACAGGACGTAGTACACAATCTACCGGTGCCGTCAGGCACCCGCGACACTGGGACCCTTCGCGATCCCGGCGGCGGGCTCGTTGTAGGCGACGTCCACCAGCCGGCTGCCCTGGAACGTCAGGCTGGTGACGCTCGCCAGCGAGCACTCGCGCCGGTTCGGCAGGTGCCAGAGGCGGCGGCGCTCGGCGTGCAGCCGGAGCGTGTAGATGGGCAGCTGGTGGCTGACGCAGATGGCCTCGTGCCCGCGCGCCGCCTCCCGCGCCCTGATCACGGCGCCGCGCATCCGGGCGGCGAGCGCCCGGTACGGCTCGCCCCAGGACGGGCGGAACGGGTTGCGCAGGTGATACCAGTGCACGGGGTGCCGCAGCGACCCCGCCCCGGCCCCGAACGTCAGCCCCTCGAACCGGTTGTCGGCCTCGATGAGACGGTCCTCCACCGTCACGGGCAGGTCGAACGCGTCGGCGAGCGGCGCGGCCGTCTCCAGCGCCCGCTGCATCGGCGAGGAGAACAGCGCGGCCACGTCCCGGTCGGCGAACCATTTGGCGGCGGCCTTCGCCATGAGGACGCCGTCCTCACTGAGGCGGTAGCCGGGCAGCCGCCCGTACAGGATCCCCTCGGGGTTGTGCACCTCGCCGTGCCGCATCAGGTGAACGATCGTCTTGTCAGTCATCGCGAGGTCAGGGTACCTTCGCCGCCCCCTCCTCCGGCCCACCGGTCCGGTTCCCCCGGCCCGTCGACCCGGGGGGCGGCTCAGCGGCGGGTGGCGGAGACGAATCGCGCGATGTGCTCGGCGGCGCGGTCGAGATCCGCCTCGGCGATCTCCTCGCCCTCCAGCGACTGGAGATACCAGTAGGTCAGGGCGGCGGTGCAGATGCCGGCGTTGTCCGCCGGTGCGGTGCAGGTGATCGGCGACGCGACCCCCTGCGAATCGAGGGTGGCGAGCGTCGCCGCCACGAAGGGCGACGACGGCCGCTCCGGCGGCTCCGGGTCATTGGGCGCGAGCACCGCCAGGTAGGCGGGCGTACCCGTGGGAAGGTCCTCGCGGCCGGTGATGCGCGAGGTGCAGTCGCCCGTGCGCTCCCTCTCCCGCCGCGCCTGCGGGGAGTCGGGGAAGTAGTGGCACAGCTGGCTCGCGATCCCGCCGATCGACCCCTGCCACGACTGGGTGACCCGGGCCGTCCGGACGTCGCCGGCCCTGTTGGCGCCCGCGTTCACGCCGATCGACCCCTCGCAGGACGCGCCGGCCGGGCCGATCAGCAGGCCCTGCCCGGTGCGGTGCACGGTCGCGCCGGGCGGCAGCTCGACCTGGGCGGGCAGCGTGACCCGCGCGGGTCCGGTCGACGGCGTGACGGGTGCGCCGCCCGGCCCCAGGATGGTGCAGTCCCGCACGTCGGCGACGGTGGCGGCGACCCTCGTCGTCGCCGCGGGGCTCGGGGCGGGGTCGCCGCCGCCCCGCTGGATCGCGACGGCGCCGCCCCCGACGACCACGGCCGCGCCGACCACGGCGGCCGTCGCCCCGGCGCCGCCGCCGAAGAACGCCTTCACGGCCGACGCTCCGCCGACCTTGCCCGTCGTGGCGG
>NZ_SMKM01000273.1 GCF_004348665.1 Actinomadura sp. GC306
AAGGCGGGCGGCGGCTGGGCGTGCGGAGCCGGCGGCAGCGCCGGGCGCGCCGGGCGGCCGAGGCGCGGCGCGCCGCCGCCCGCCGCCGCGCCGGCGCCCTGCGGCTCCAGCTCCCCGGCGCCGTCGAGCCGCCACTCCTCGTCCACGACCACCAGCGTGTGCGGGATGAGCACGACGGCCGTGGTGCCCCCGTACACCGACGGCTGCAGCGACACCTTGATGCCGTGCCGCGCCGCCAGCCGCGCGACGACGAACAGCCCGAGCCGCTCGGTGTCGGCGAGGTCGAACTCGGCGGAGCTGGCGAGCCGCCGGTTCAGCTCCTCGCGCTCCTCGGCGGCCAGGCCGATGCCGCGGTCGACGACCTCGACCGCGAGCCCGTTGGCGACGCTCTCCACCTTGACCGTGACCTCGGTGGTCGGCGGGGAGAACGCGGCGGCGTTCTCGATCAGCTCGGCGAGCAGGTGGATGACGTCGGCGACCACGCCGCCGGTGACGGCGGCCGAGGAGGCGCCGGTCACCTCGACGCGGGTGTAGTCCTCCACCTCGGCGATCGCGGCGCGGACGACGTCCTCGGCGGCGACGGGGTGGTCCCAGGCCCGCACGGTCGGCGACCCCGCCAGGATGACCAGGCCCTCGGCGTGCCGCCGCATGCGGGTCGTGAGGTGGTCGAGGCGGAACAGGTCGTCGAGCTCCTCGGGGCTGGACGCGCGGCGCTCCATCTGGTCCAGCAGGCGCAGCTGCCGGTGCAGCAGCGACTGGCTGCGCCACGACAGGTTGATGAAGACGCGGTTGATGCTCGCGCGCAGGTCGGCCTCGCCGATCGCCGTGCTGATGGCCGTCCGCTGGACGGTGTCGAGCGCCTCGCCCACCAGGGCGACCTCGCGGGTCTGCCCGGTCTCCGGGCGGGGCGTCTCGGCCTCCAGGTCCACGTGCTCGCCGCGCCGCAGGCGCGCGACGACGCGCGGCAGCCGCTCGTTGGCCAGCTCCTGCGCCGACCGCTGCAGCCGCCTGAGCTCGTGGGCGAGGCGGCGGGCGAACAGCAGCGACAGCGCGATGGACGCGATGACGGTGAGCAGCCCCACGCCGCCGGTGAGGTAGACCCGCAGCCAGATCCGCCGGTCGGCGGGCTCGACGTCGTCCTGCCGGATCTCGTCGCTGGCCTTGATGACCGCGCCGAGCCAGACCTGCCCGGCCGCCGTGGTGACGGTCTGCCAGCGCTGCGGATCCGGAGCCGCGCCCTGCTGCACGACGGACCTCTCCAGCGCCTCGTAGCCGCCGTAGGCGGAGGATTCCACGAGGTCGCGGGCGGTCTGCGCGGCTCGGCCGCTGAGCTGGATCTCGCCGAGGTCGAACAGGTTGCCGCGGCCGCCCGCCCACGCGGCGAAGGCGGCGCGCTCGTCGGGCTTCAGCCGGCCGCGCAGGCTGGAGAGCAGCAGGGTCTCGCGGAGCATGAAGTCGTGCGACCAGAACAGGTACAGGACGCCCTTGTTCTGCGAGAAGACGGTGACGTCCTCCAGCGTTACCAGCGTGCTGAGCAGCCGCGCCGTGTTATCGAAGACGCTGCTGTAGGTGTTGATCGCGTCCAGCACGGAGATGTTCCGCGCGCCGATTCGCGAGCGGACCTCGGCGAGGCGGTCGAATTGCCCGGTGGCGCTGCGCATCCGCTGCTCGGCCTCGGCGTCCATGTTCGAGACGGCCTCGGGGGACAGCGCCGCGCTGCGGAAGGCGCCCGTGACCTGGTCGGTCTTGGCGGTGATCTCCGTGAACTTCTGCGCGGCCGCCGCGGACTCCGACGTCAGCACGGCGACCGCGGCGGCGCGTTCCGCCTGGACCGCCTGCATCGCGAACCTGGCGGGGTCGCCGGCGCGGTCGTAGTCGGCCGCGTACCGGTTCTGCCGCAGCGCCTCGCTGACCGCGGGGACGGCCGAGAAGGCCCACAGGACCATGAGCGACACGAGCGGGATCGCCAGGAGCGGCATGATCCGCCGTCCGATCGGACGTGTGCGGGGCCTCCTATGAGACTCGTGTACCTGCTCGCGTCGTGCCACCTAGTCGCTCCCCGTCGGTCCCCACCACGGCCAAAGTCTGGGCAGCATACTTAGTCCCTTACTCCGAGGCCAGGGGTACCTACCCCTTTCTGGTCGGGCTTTTTGTCCCAGTACGCCGGGACACCGCACCCCCTCTGCGGGCCCCCGCCCGGACCGGACGCGGCCATTCCGCCGAACTGCCGCGCCGTCGATGATCTGCGGGGCCGCCAATGGCCGCGTTCCGGGTGATCATGCAGGTGGCCGCGGCATTGGCCCGGCCGGGCCAACCGGAGGCCGCACTTATCGATCTTGGTAAAGGGCGGAAGGGGCGCGGTCAATGGGGCCGCCCCGCACACCCGGGCGTCTTGTGGCCAGAAAAGGCTTATGCCAGGATTCGGATGCTCGTCCCCCAAGATCGGAGACAGGGTCATGCGCAAAGCCGCGCTGGCGGCACTCCTGGGCCTTTCCCTCGCCACCACGACCGTGGCGGCGGTACCGGCCCAGGCGAAGCCGACGCCATCCCAGTTGGCCAAGCTCGTCAAGCTGAAGAACGTCCGCCATCACCAGAAGAACCTGCAGAAGATCGCGGACGCCAACGGCGGCAACCGGGCCGCCGGGCAGCCGGGCAGTGAGATCACCGTGAAGTACATCGCGGACCAACTGAAAAGGGCCGGATACAAGCCGACGATCCAGGAGTTCTCGTTCGACTTCTGGCAGGAACTGTCAGAACCGGTCTTCGAGCAGACCGCGCCCGAGCAGAACGCCTTCGCGCCCGGCGAGGACTTCGCGACGATGCAGTACTCCGGCGCCGGCGACGTCACCGCCGCCGCGACCCCGGTGGACTCCGGCGCGACCGGGGTCGGCAGCGGGTGCGAGGCCGACGACTTCGCGGGCTTCCCCGCGGGCAACATCGCGCTGATCCAGCGCGGCGGCTGCACCTTCGCCCTCAAGACCGACCACGCCGTCGCGGCCGGCGCCTCCGCCGTCGCGATCTACCAGCTCCCCGGCCAGCCCGGCCCGGTCGCGGGCACGCTGGCGGCGCCGTACGGCGTCCCGGTCATCGGCCCGACCAACGCCGTCGGTACCGACCTCGTCCGGCAGGCGCAGGACGGCGGGGTCACGCTGCGCATCAAGACCGACACCTTCACGGAGGAGCGGCGGGCGTCCAACGTCATAGCCGACACGCGCCGCGGCAAGAAGGACAACGTGGTCGTCCTCGGCGCCCACCTCGACAGCGTCGCCGAGGGCGCCGGCATCAACGACAACGGCTCGGGCATCGCGGCGCTGCTGGAGATGGCCAAGCAGATCCACAAGCTCGGTCCGAAGGTCCGCAACACCGTGCGGTTCGCGTTCTGGAACGCCGAGGAAGAGGGCCTGATCGGCTCCCAGTACTACGTGGACAGCCTGTCCGAGGCCGAGCGGAACAAGATCGCGCTGAACCTCAACTTCGACATGATCGGCTCGCCGAACTTCGTGCGGTTCGTCTACGACGGCGACAACAGCGAGGGGCAGAACCCGATCGAGTCGCCCGCCGGCTCCGGCGCGATCGAGAAGGCGTTCACCGACCACTTCGCCTCGCGCGGGCTCGCCAGCGACCCGACGCCGTTCAACGGGCGGTCGGACTACAACGCCTTCATCAACGTCGGCATCCCGGCCGGCGGCCTGTTCACCGGCGCCGAGGGCATCAAGACGCCCGAGCAGGCGGCGACGTACGGCGGGACGGCGGGGGTCGCCTACGACCCGTGCTACCACGCGGCGTGCGACGACCTCGACAACGTGGACCTCAAGGGCTTCGACCAGATGATCGACGCCGCGGCGGCGGTCACCCAGAAGTTCGCGTACAGCACGCTGACCGTGAACGGCAACGAGCTCGTCCGGCAGCGGGCGCAGCTCAAGCTGCAGGCGGCGCCCAGCGTGATCGGTCACCACGCGACCCGGTGACCGGCTGAGCGGTGACACCCGAGGGACGCGCCCGGAGGCGGGCGCGTCCCTCTCCTTTTTCCGGCGTGCCGGCGTCAGGCTCAGCGCGCCGGGAGCGCCTCCGCGATGGCGCGCAGCGCGGGCCGCGGGTCCGCGCCCTGCTCGGCCAGCACCTGGACGGCCACCTGGTCGGCGCCCGCGTCCAGATGGGCGGACAGCCGCGCGGCCACCGCCGCCGCGTCGCCGTGCGCGACCAGCGCGTCGATGATCGCGTCGCTGCCCTCCCCGGCGACGTCCTCGTCGGTGAAGCCGAGCCGCTTCCAGTTGGCGACGTAGTTGCGGAGCCGGAAGTAGAAGAAGATCTTCTCCCGGGCCAGCGCGCGGGCCGCCTCGGGATCGGTGCCGAGCACGACCTTCTGGTCGGGGGCGAGGAGCGGGCCGTCGCCCAGCGTCTCCCGCGCCAGCCGCGTGTGCTCGGGCGTCGTCAGGTACGGGTGCGCCCCCGCGGCGCGCTCGGCCGACAGCCGCAGCACCCGCGGCCCCAGCGCGGCGAGCACTCGCCGCTCCACCGGCACCTTCGCCGCATCGAGCCGGTCGAGGTACCGGACGATCGTCTCGTACGGGCTGCGGTACTCCTGCGTCGCCTCGGGGTGGCCGATGCCGGCGCCGAGCAGGAACCGGCCGCCGTAGGCGTCGGTGAGCCGGTGGTAGGACTCGGCGACCTCCTCGGCGGGCGTGGTCCACATGTTCACGATCCCGGTGGCGATCACGATGCGGTCGGTCGCGGCCAGCAGCCGCTCGGCCACCTTCATGTCCCCGCGGGGGGAGCCGCCGATCCATATCGTGCCGTAGCCGAGGTCCTCGACGTCCTTCGCCAGCTCCGGGTCGAGTTCGTTCCACGGGCGCCAGATCCCGAGACGTCCCAGCTCGATCTTGGTCATGTCGCTCCCAACGCGCCGTCCGGTCGTTTCGTGCCCCGTTCCCCGGTGCCAGGACGAAACGCATGACCGGCCGGCCCCGTCTCCCGCCGCCGGCCATTGGGGCGCGCCGGTACGATCACGTGTCCCCGCCGCTGGGTACAGGACTGCTGGGGAGGCACGCATGGAGATCGAGATGGTCGTCGAGATCCCCAAGGGATCGCGCAACAAGTACGAGATGGACCACCGGATCGGCCGCATCCGGCTGGACCGGATGCTGTTCACCTCGACGCAGTACCCGGTCGACTACGGCTACATCCCGGACACCATCGCCGAGGACGGCGACCCGCTGGACGTGATGGTGCTGCTGGAGGAGCCCACCTTCCCCGGCTGCGAGATCACCGTCCGCAGCGTCGGCGTGTTCTGGATGCACGACGAGGGCGGCCCCGACGCCAAGATCCTGAGCGTCCCGGCCACGGACGTGCGGTACGCGCAGATCCGCGACCTGGACGACGTCCACGAGCACGTCCGCAACGAGATCGCCCACTTCTTCGACATCTACAAGAACCTGGAGCCGCTCAAGAGCTCGGACGTGCGCGGCTGGCAGGACCGCCAGGTCGCCGACCAGACCATCACCCAGGCCGCCCAGCGCGCACGCGAGACGTCCAAGACGTGACATGGAGCCGGTCGTGGTCGCGGGCGCCGGGCCGGTCGGCCTGGTCACCGCGCTGCTGCTGGCGCGGCACGGCGTCCCGAGCACGGTGCTGGAGGCCGCCGGGCGCCGCAACCCGTCCGGGTCCCGGGCCATCTGCTTCCAGCGGGACGTCCTCGACGTGCTCGACCGCACCGGCTGCGCCGAGCGGATGCTCGCCCGCGGGGTCACGTGGACGACCGGCCGCACCTACCACCGCGGCGACGAGCTGTTCTCGGTCACCTTCCCCGGCACCGGACCCGGCGCGGTCCCGCCCTGGATCAACATCTCCCAGGCCGAGGTGGAGGGGTACCTGCGCGACCTCGCCGCCGCCGAACCGCTGATCGACGTCCGGTACGGGCATGCGGTGCGCGGCGTCCGGCAGGACGAGCGAGGCGTCGAGGCCGACGCGGGCGCCACCGTGCGGGGCAGCCACCTGGTCGGCGCGGACGGCTGCCACAGCGCCGTCCGGAAGCTGCTCGGCATCGGCTTCCCCGGCCGGACGTTCACCGACCGGTTCCTCATCTGCGACGTCCGCGCCGAGCTGCCGTTCCCGAGCGAGCGCCGGTTCCACTTCGATCCGGAGTGGAACCCGGGGCGGCAGGTCCTCGTCCACCAGTGCCCGGACGGCACCTGGCGGATCGACTGGCAGGTCGCGCCCGGCATCGACCTCGACGCCGAACGCGCCTCCGGGGCGCTGGACGCCCGCATCCGGAAGATAATCGGCGACCTCCCGTACGAGCTCGTCTGGGCGACCGTGTACCGGTTCCACGAGCGGTGCGCCGAGGCGTTCGGGACCGGGCGCGCGTTCCTCGCCGGCGACGCCGCGCACCTGTTCGCGCCCTTCGGCGCCCGCGGCCTGAACTCCGGCATCCAGGACGCCGAGAACCTCGCCTGGAAGCTGGCCTTCGTCCGGCGGGGCCTCGCGCCCGCGAGCCTGCTCGCGTCCTACGACGCGGAGCGGCGCGCCGCCGCGCTGGAGAACCTCCGCGTCACCACCCGGACGATGGAGTTCCTCGTCCCGCAGACGCCGGAGCAGCGCGCCCACCGGCTGGAGTCCCTGGAGCGGGCCCGCACGCACCCCGACCCCCGCACGATCATCGACTCGGGCAAGCTGGCCGAGCCGTTCTGGTACCTGGACTCGCCGCTGACCACCCCGTCCGGCCCGCTCGGCGGCTTCCCCCGCGAACCGGGGGCGGCCCGCCCGCCCGTGCCCGGCGTCCTCTGCCCGGACGGCCCGTGCACGGTCGCCGGCGAGCGCACCCGGCTGCGCCGCCTGTTCGGCACCGGCTTCGTCGTCCTGACCGCGCAGCGCCGGCCGCTGCGGCTGCCGGCCGGCGTCCCCCACACGGTCCACGCGCTGGACGACATCGACACCGACGGCGTGCTCCGGGAGGCTCTGCGGGCCGGGCCGGACACCGTCCACGTCGTCCGTCCGGACGGCCATCTCGCCGCCGTCCTCCCGTCCGCCGCCCCCGGCCCGGTGGCGGACGCCCTGCACCGCGCCTGCGGCCGCTGACCCGCGCCGAGGGCGGGCAACCGTTCGCGGGGTCCCGGCGGTAGTAGTCGGCAGGAGACCGTTCAGGAGGTCGATCATGCCCGGCGTGCCGTCTCGCCGATCCCGTCAACCGCCGAAAGCCGTGAGGAAACGGTCCCGAAACGCGTGCATCGGCCAGACGGGACCGTTCTTCGCGGGCTTGAGGCCGTCCTGCCATCCCCAGCCGGAGATCTTCTCCAGCACCGCGTCGTCCTTGGCGACGACCGTGACCGGCACGTCCCGGCTCGCGCCCTCGCCGGCGAGGACCGGGGACGGCTGGTGGTCGCCGAGGAACACGAGCACGGTGTCGTCGTCGCCGTAGGTCTCCATGTAGGAGATCAGCGTGTTCAGCGTGTACTCGACGGACTTGCGGTACTCGCCGCGGATCTCGTCCGGCGGGGGCCACGGCGCGTCGTCCCCCGCGCCCATGCCCTGGAAGACCGAGCCGTCGCCGACCTGGTCCCACGGGACCTGGCGGGGGATGGCCGCCCACGGCGCATGGCTCGACACCAGCGCGGCCTCCGCCATCACGGGGGCGCGGTCGTCGCCCGCGAGCTCGTTGCGCTGCAGGACCGACAGCGTGTACTGGTCGGGCATCGTCGCGAACGCGAAGCGCGGCCCCCGGTAGCCGACGTTGCGGCTGTCGTACACCTTGTCGTAGCCGAAGAACCCGCCCTCCGGCCAGGTCCGGGTGATGGCCGGCATGAGCGCGACCGTGCGGGAGCCGGCCCGCTGGAACGCGTGGTTGAGGGTGAAGCGGTCGCTGTTGACGAGGGTGCGGTAGCGCTGCTCGTTGTCGACCCAGAGGCCCGACAGCAGGGTGGCGTGCGCGAGCCAGCTCCCGCCGCCCGTGGTGGGGGAGGTCAGCCATCCGCTCTGCGACGAGAACCCGGCCTCGTCCAGGCGGCGTGTGCCCGCGTCCAGGACGCCGCCGATCTGCGCGGCGTACTCGGGGTGCTCCAGCGCCGAGCGTCCGTAGCTCTCCACGAAGGCCAGGACGACGTCCTTGCCGCGCAGCCCCGCCAGCAACGTGTCCGGGGGCGTGTCGCGGAAGGCGTCGACGGCGGCGGCCCTGGCGAACTCCTCCCCGTCGCGCAGGCTGGAGCGGACCTGTGCCGTGTGGTCGTAGGCGAGGACGGCGGTGCTCCTGGACGCGACCGGCAGCCCGTCACCGACCTGGACCCCGAGCACCGCGCACAGCACCCACACGGCGGTGAGCGCGGCGGTGGCGCGCACCGCCGCGACGCGGTGCCGGACGGCCGCTCGGCTCAGCCGCAGCACCGACAGCGACATGAGCACGGCCACGGCCGCGGCCAGCGCCACCACGAGGACCAGCACGCCGATCGCGCCCGTCCGGCCGGACGACTTCTCGACGAACTCGACGGCGGGACCGAGCAGCGGCCAGTCGAGCACGAGGTCGAACGGCCGGAACATCACGGCCCCGAAGCCGATGTCCATGACCTTCAGGACGAGCAGCAGCCCCAGCGCGGCGCCCGCGGCCCCGGCGACGTACCGCCGCGCCCGCGCCGGCACGGCTAGGATCACCGCGACGCCGGCGAGGGCCTCGACCGGGATCCGCGCGAACGCGGCCGGGGTCAGGGCGGTGAACTCGGCCGGTGCCACGAGCGCCGACAGCACGAACAGGAAGGCCGCCGCGGTGCAGGCCCGGCCCGCGATCCGGCGCCACCGCCGGCCCCTGCCCGGCTCCTGCGGCCCGGCCTCCTGCGGCCCGGCCTCCGCCGGCGCGGGCCCGCCGGCGGAGCCCTCGTCGTTCACCCGCTCCATGCGGCTATCGGTGGTCAGCACGCCCTCCCCTGGTCCGGTCCCCCCGCCGCAGACGCGACACCTCCAGCACGCGCAACGGGCGGCGCCCGGTTCAACGT
>NZ_SMKM01000274.1 GCF_004348665.1 Actinomadura sp. GC306
ATCCCCTCCAGCGGGGCGCGGAGGCGCTGGCCGCGCTCGCCGAGGGGCGGGCGGAGGCGCGGGCGGCGGCCCTCGCCGAGGTCGAGACCCACGAGCGGGCCCTGCGGGAGGTCGTGGAGCGCAACGCCCGCATCGCGGCGCTCGCCGAGACCGCGGCGAAGCTCGGCGCGACGGCGGCGCTTCCGGAGCGGCTCGACCCGGCGGACATGTCCGCCGCGGAGCTGACCGCCTGGTGCGCCGCGACCGACCCCCTGCTGGACGAGGCCGAGCGCGGCCTGTCGGAGCATCTCGCCGCCCAGGTCAGCACGCAGATCTTCACGGCCCCCGCGGAAGGGCTCAGCGCCGACACCGGGAAGAGCGCACCGCCGCCGCCCACCCTGGACGACGTCCGCCGGAACCTCGAACGGATCATGGCGCGGCTGCTGCCGGACGCGGCCGAGGACGAGCGGCGGGCCGTCGCCGAGGCGGCCGGGCTGCTCGCCGGGATCGGGACGCCGGAGGAGGCCGAGGGCGTCCTGCAGGAGGTCCGGCTGCGGATCCAGTCCGCCAACGCCCGCGTCGAGGAGCGCCGCGCCGAGGAGCGCCGGCGCGCGGCCGAGCGCGATGCCGCCGAGCAGGCCGCGGCCGAGCGCCGCTACGTCCTCGACTCGATCACCGCGGCGTTCGAGGACATGGGGTACGAGGTCCAGGAGGGGTTCGAGACGCTGACCGCCGACGACGGCACCCTCACGCTGACCAAGGGCGCCTGGCCCGACCACAGCGTGAAGATGAAGGTCGACGACGCCGCGCACGTGCGGGCGTCGATGGTGCGCGAGCGGCCCGCCGAGAGCGAGGACGACCGGCGCGTCGACGTGGAGCGCGAGCGGGAGTGGTGCGACGCGTTCGAGGCCGCCCGGGACCGGCTGCGCGACGCCGGGATCCGCTCCGACGTGGCGTGGCGGCTGGAGCCGGGCGTCCGCGAACTGCCGGTTTCGGCGCGGCCGGGGCAGACTAGGGGCCGTGCGGGCCAACGCGAGCGCCATCGCGAGCGTCACAACTGAGGTGCGGGATCGCCGGGGGAGCAGGTACAGGTATGAGCATTGAATCGCCCACGCTCGGGGGGCGGCTGCAGGGGTGGCCGCCGTTCATCCGGGAGCTGGACGCGACCCTTTCCGTGCACTCCCAGTACGTCCTGTCGGGCAACCTCTACGACAGCTTCCTGACGCCGGCGGCGGAAGGCGGCGGGCACGGGCAGCTGCTGCCGCTGCGCGCCCTGCTGTGGGAGACGCTGCGGTCGAGCGGCGCGGCGTTCATGGCCGTCTACGACCCGGTGGACGGGCTGCAGATCATCCCCGGCCCCGGCGAGCCGGGCGGGGACGAGGCGGCGCAGGCCGCCGAGCGGCTGCTCGGCAAGATCAAGCCGGCCGACAAGCCGTCGCTGGAGGCGCTGACCCGGCTGCTGGCCGCGCTGGCCCGGCCGAAGGAGAACGTCCGCGCCGCGTTCGTGATCGACTCGGCGTCGCGGATCGCCCGGACCCCGACCGACCTGGAGCCCGCCGAGCGCGACTTCTTCCGGGTGTGCGCGAAGCTGTCGCGCACCGCGCGCCCGGTCCGGGTGACGGGGGCGCGGCCGAAGCCGCTCTACAACCCGATCGTGTGGCTGGTGGAGCGGCCGGGCGACCTGCCGCCGTGGCTGACGACCGACAACGAGACCATCCGCGAGATCACGATCCCGCGGCCGCACCTCGGCGACCGGCAGGAGACCGCCCGGCTGCTGGCCCGCGCGTTCGGGATCAGCGACGTCGGGGAGGACGAGGTCGCCGCCGCGGCGTGCGACGCGTTCGCCGAGCAGGCCGACGGGCTCACCCTCCAGTCGATGATCGAGGTGACCCGGCTGGCCAAGGAGCGCAGCGTCGACCTGGCCGACCTGCCGGACGCCGTCCGCACCTACAAGCTCGGCGTGCTCGACAACCCGTGGAGCCGCGGGCACCTGCGGCGCCGGGTGCTGGAGGGCGAGCGGCGCGTCCCGGAGCGGGTGATCGGGCAGCCGCAGGCCGTCACCAAGACGCTCGACATCCTGAAGCGGGCGGTGCTCGGCCTGTCCGGCGCGCAGGCGACGCGGTCCGGCAGCCGGCCGCGCGGCGTGCTGTTCTTCGCGGGGCCGACCGGCACCGGCAAGACCGAGCTGGCCAAGGCGATCACCGAGCTGGTGTTCGGGGACGAGTCCGCCTACCTGCGCTTCGACATGAGCGAGTTCTCCGGCGAGGGCTCCGGCGACCGGCTGATCGGGTCGCCGCCGGGGTACGTGGGCCACGAGGCGGGCGGCGAGCTGACCAACGCCGTCCGCGAGGACCCGTTCCGGGTGATCCTGTTCGACGAGATCGAGAAGGCGCACCCGCGGATCCTGGACAAGTTCCTCCAGATCCTGGAGGACGGCCGCCTCACCGACGGGCGCGGCAACACCGTGCACTTCTCCGAGTCGATCCTGATCTTCACGTCGAACCTCGGGATGTTCGTCCCCGGCCGGGACCTCACGCTCCGCGACGCGTCGCCGCACGACCCCGGCATGGGCAACCGGGTGCAGAACATCACACCGGGGATGTCGTACGAGGAGGTCCAGCACCGCATCAAGACCGCGGTGGCCGACCACTTCACCGAGGTCCTGAACCGGCCGGAGCTGCTCAACCGGTTCGGCGACAACATCGTCGTGTTCGACTTCATCTCCGCCGAGGCGGCGCACAAGATCTTCGATCTGCAGTTCGCGAACATCTGCCGGCGGGTCACCGACGAGCACCGGCTCATCCTGACGGTGAAGAGCGAGCCGCTGGCGACGCTCCGCGAATGGTGCACCGAGGAGCTGGACAAGGGCGGGCGCGGGATCGGCATGGCGCTGGAGTCGTCCTTCGTCAACCCGCTGGCGCGCGCGCTGTTCGACCGGGAGCTGACGCCGGACGAGAAGATCACCGTGACCGGTATCCGCCGCGAGGGCGGCATCGTCCATCTGGACCTCACGTGAGCGCGGAGCGCCCGGCGGGCGGTGCCGGCCCGCCGGGGGCGTCCCTGCTGCTCGCCAAGGCGCACTACCCGGTGACCACACTCGGCCCCGGCACCCGCGCCGGCATCTGGACGCAGGGCTGCACCCTGCACTGCCACGGCTGCCTCTCGCGGGACACCTGGGACGCCGATCCGGGCCGGGCCGTCCCGGTCGAAGCGGTCCTGGGCTGGCTCGACTCCCTGCCCGGACCGGTGGACGGGGTGACCGTCTCGGGCGGCGAACCCTTCCAGCAGCCGGCCGCGCTGGCGGCTCTGCTGAAGGGGATACGCGCGTGGCGAGAGAACCGCGACCGTGAGACGATTGCGTTGGACATATTGGTTTACAGCGGATATGTCTACTCTCGGCTCGCCCGGACCGGTGCGACACGCGAGATCCTGGACATGTGCGACGCCGTGATCACAGGGCCGTACGTCGACCGGCTCAACCCCGAGGGGCGACACGCCGAGGGTGGCTCTCTACTCTGGAGGGGGTCGGCCAACCAGCGTGTCGTTCCACTGTCCCCGCTGGGGCGCGAACGGTACGGAGCACTGGCCGGCATCGGGAAGACTGAGAAGGCTACAGGGCCCCGAGTACAGGTGTCCGTGGACGAAGGGCCGGAGGGAAGGCGGGTGTACTACATCGGGATCCCGCGAAGAGGTGACATGGATCACCTCACGTCGAGGCTCGACCGCGCCGGCGTGCGCTCGGGGGATGTGTCATGGCGACCTTGAAATGTCCTGTCTGTGACGAGCCGTTCCAGCCGGGCGACCTGCTCTGCATGAGCTGCGGGGCGAATCTGGCGCGCGCCGGGGGCGGCGGCGCCCACCGGCAGCAGGCGCCGGGCGGGTACGACGACCAGCGGCAGGGATACCCGCCGCAGGGCGGTCCCCAGGGCGGCCAGCAGTACGGCGCCCCGGGCCCGGGGCAGCACGGCCAGCCCTACCAGCAGGCACCGCAGCACGATCCCTACCAGCAGCAGGCGCCGCAGCACCAGGCCCCGCACCAGCCGGGCCCGCCCGGTCAGCCGCAGGACCCGTGGGGCGCGCCGCAGCAGCCTTCGGCACCGTCCGGCCAGCCGGACGCGTGGGGCGCACCGCCCCTGCCCGACCCGCACGGACAACCGCAGCACGGGCAGCCCCAGCACGGCCAGCCGCAACACGGCCAAGCCCAGCACGGGCAGCCCCAGCACGGGCAACCGCAGCACGGCCAGCACCAGTACGGCCAGCCTCCGGGCCAGCCCGGGGGCCAGCAAGGCGGCCAGCACGGGGGGCAGCCGCAGCACGGCGGCGGCCAGCCGCCCATGCCGCAGCAGCCCGCGGGCGGCGACCCGTGGGGCCTGCCGCAGCAGTCCCAGCAGGACCAGTGGGGCACGCCGCCGTCCCAGCAGCAGTACGGCCAGCCCCAGGACCAGCAGTTCGGGCAGCCGTCCCAGGATCAGCAGTACGGCCAGCCGCAGGACCAGTTCGGGCAGCCGCAGGACCAGCAGTTCCCGCCGCCGCAGGACCAGTACCAGCAGCGCGAGCCGCAGTACCCGCCGCGGGACCAGTACGCCCCCCAAGACCAGTACGCCCCGCAGGACCAGTTCGGCATGCCGCAGCCCGGTCCCGCGGACCACGGCTTCGGGGCGCCGTCGCCGCAGCACGGCGGCGGCCAGCCGCCCATGCCGCCCCCGCACGGCCGGGAGGCGACGCTGCTGCCGCCCGAGCAGAACCAGGGCCACCGTCCCGCCGCCGACCCGGGCGGCACGGCGTTCATGTGCCCGTACTGCGAGGCGGTCCTGTCCAACCCGGGCGCCGCGCAGTGCGAATCGTGCCTGCGCCCGCTGCCGGGCAAGGGCACGCCCGTCCTGCGCGTGCAGTTCCCCACGGGTGAGCTGAAGGTCTCCGTCGGGCAGCACCTGGTGCTGGGCCGGGACGCGGGCCAGTCCCCGGTGGCGTCGACGTTCACGCAGTACGACAACGTGTCGCGGCGCCACTCCACGGTGTGGCTCGACCCGTCCGGCACCGCCTGGGTGCGGGACGAGGGCTCCACCAACGGCACCTTCGTCAACGGCGAACGGCTCCCCCGCGGCGTGGAGGCGCCCCTTCGCGACGGCGACCAGCTCCGCCTCGCCGCCGACGTGACGGGGACCGTCCAGCTGGCCTGAACGGCACGTCGAAAGGGCGGCCCCGGTTCGAGAGAATCGGGGCCGCCCTTTCGCCGTCCGGTGGTGTTCCGGCGCGCCGTCCGGTGGTGTTCGGCCGGGTCAGCCGGCGCGCTTGGTGCGGGCGCGGCTGCGCTCGCGCTCCTTGGCGTCCAGCACGACCTTGCGGATGCGGACGAACCGCGGCGTCACCTCGACGCACTCGTCCTCGCGGCAGAACTCCAGCGCCTCCTCCAGCGACAGCTGCCGCGGCGGGGTCAGCCGCTCCAGCTCGTCGCCGGTGGACGACCGCATGTTCGTGAGCTTCTTCTCCTTGGTGATGTTCACGTCCATGTCGTCGGACCGGGAGTTCTCCCCGACGATCATGCCCTCGTACACCTCGGTCGTCGGGCCGACGAAGAACGTCCCCCGGTCCTGCAGGTTCATGATCGCGTACGCGGTGGCGGCGCCGGCCCGGTCGGCGACCAGCGACCCCGACGGGCGGGTGCGCAGCTCCCCGAACCACGGCTCGTACGCCTCGAACACGTGGTGCGCCATCCCGGTGCCCCGCGTCTCGGTCATGAACTCGGTGCGGAACCCGATGAGCCCGCGCGCCGGGACCAGGAACTCCAGCCGGATCCAGCCCGTCCCGTGGTTGGTCATCTGGACCATCCGGCCCTTGCGCACCGCCAGCAGCTGCGTGACGGCGCCGAGGTGCTCCTCGGGGATGTCGATGGTGAGCCGCTCGACCGGCTCGTGCTTGCGGCCGTCGATGACCTTCGCGACGACCTGCGGCTTGCCGACCGTCAGCTCGTAGCCCTCGCGGCGCATGTTCTCGACGAGGATCGCCAGGGCCAGCTCACCGCGGCCCTGCACCTCCCACGTGTCGGGACGCTCGGTCGGCAGCACCCGGATCGACACGTTGCCGACGAGTTCGCGGTCCAGCCGGTCCTTGACCATCCGGGCGGTGACCTTGGTGCCCTTCTCGCGTCCCGCCATCGGCCCGGTGTTCGTGCCGATCGTCATGGAGATCGCGGGCTCGTCCACGGTGATCAGCGGCAGCGGGCGCGGGTCGTCCGCGTCGGCGATGGTGTCGCCGATCATGATGTCGGGGATGCCGGCGATCGCGATGATGTCGCCCGGCCCCGCCTCCCGCGCGGGCTTGCGGGTCAGCGCCTCCGTCATCAGCAGCTCGGTGATCTTCACGCGCTCGACCGAGCCGTCATGCCGGCACCAGGCCACCTGCTGGCCCTTCTTGATCGTCCCGGCGTGCACCCGGCACAGCGCGATCCGGCCGAGGTAGCTGGACGCGTCCAGGTTGGTGACGTGCGCCCGCAGCGGGACGTCCGGGTCGTAGGACGGCGCCGGGATCGTCTCGGTGATGACCTTGAACAGCGGCTCCAGGTCCTCGCCCTCGGGCATCGCGCCGTCGGCCGGCTTCTCCAGCGACGCCCGCCCGGCCCGGCCCGACGCGTAGACGATCGGGAAGTCGATCTGCTCCTCGTCGGCGTCGAGGTCCATGAACAGCTCGTACGTCTCGTCCACGACCTCGTCGATGCGGGCGTCGGGACGGTCGGTCTTGTTCACCACCAGGATCACCGGGAGCCGCGCGGCGAGGGCCTTGCGCAGCACGAACCGGGTCTGCGGGAGCGGGCCCTCGCTGGCGTCCACCAGCAGGACGACGCCGTCCACCATGGACAGCCCGCGCTCCACCTCCCCGCCGAAGTCGGCGTGGCCCGGCGTGTCGATGATGTTGATCGTCATCCCGCCGTGCTTGACCGCGGTGTTCTTCGCGAGAATCGTGATGCCCTTCTCGCGCTCCAGGTCGTCGGAGTCCATCACGCGGTCGTCGACGTTCTGGTTCTCGCGGAAGGCCCCGGACTGCCAGAGCATGGCGTCGACGAGCGTCGTCTTCCCGTGGTCGACGTGGGCGACGATCGCTACGTTTCGGAGGTCGTCGCGCGTGGAGTTGGGCATGCGAGGCTCGCCTTGGCTGAGAGAACGGGGATCGCCGCAGAGCGCGGCACTTGACCATTCTACTTGCCCGAGCCCCCGGCCCGCCCTGCAGAGCCCGCCGGCCCCCGATTCGCCAACTTTGCTCGTTCTTTGTAATCTGCCCGAGATCCGGTCGTCCGGAGTCCCTCCTCTGGGACAGCGACCGGAGCGCCTAATCTCCCGCGTACGGGAGAGCCGGGGACCCAGGTCCCTGGGGTGAATCGACACACGTCGTAGGGCGACCTCCCCGCCCGAACCCGTCAGCTAACCCGGTAGGCGCACGAGGAGAGGAGAGACCGGCTTGGCTCCGGCCCCCCGACGGTGGCGCCGCATCGCGCCCGCCACCACGGCCACGATGCTCCTGATCGGCCTCGGCACCGCCTCGCCCGTGACCGCGCACGCCGCCGCACCGGCCCGGCTGAACCCCACGCCCGCTCCGACGACCGAAGAGGGCCTGCGCAAGAGCCTGGACGCGCTCAACGAAGAGGCCGAGATCCTCACCGAGCAGTACAACAAGACCCGCGTCGACCTCGGCAACGCCCAGAAGGCCGAACGCGCCGCCGCCCGGCAGGCCGCGCACCTCCGCGCCCAGGCCGCCCCCGCCCGCGAGCGACTCGGCCGGCTCGCCGCCGCCAACTACATGACCGGCGCCCCCGACGTCATCTTCGGCGCCGACGGCTCCCCCGACGGCCTCGCCGAACGCGCCTACCTCACCCAGAGCCAGGCCAGCACCGTCCTCTCCCTGCAGCAGCAGATCCAGCAGGCCGAGGCCGCGCAGCGCACCGCCGAGGCCAAGACCGCCCAGGTCGAAAAGGCCACCGAGGACGCCGAGCAGGCCCGCGAAGCCGCCCGTAAAAAGGTCGCCGAGGTCATGAAACGCCTCGACAAACTGACCACCACCCGCGTCAGCGACCCCCGCAGCGGCCTCCGCGCCACCGTCAAGGGCTCCGACCTCCCCGCCGACATGGCCCGCAAGGCCCTCACCAAACTCGGCTCCCCCTACGTGTGGGCGGCCTCCGGCCCCAACAGCTTCGACTGCTCCGGCCTCGTCGTCTGGGCCTACGCCCAGGTCGGCAAACGCGGCCTCCCCCACTACACCGGCGCCCTCTACGGCCTCGGCACCAAGGTCCCCCGGAACCAGCTCCGCTCCGGCGACCTCGTCTACTTCGGCGGAAGCCTCCACCACATGGGCATCTACCTCAGCGACGGCAAATACGTCCACGCCCCCCGAACCGGCGATGTGGTGAAGATCTCAAAACTGTCGGACCGCTCCGACTACGCGGGCGCCAACCGCATCTCCTAGACATACGAGGGCTTCCTGCGGCGCGGTAGGAAGCCCTCGTATTTATTGTTTTTCTGTGGGTTGAGCGCCCTGGGGGCGCTCAACCCACAGAAAAACGTGCGATCGCTGCATCGCTCCGACTCGCCTAGCGGCTCGCTGCGCGATCAGATTCCTCGCAGGCTCGGAACCTGCCTTCGGACGCGATCGCGACGGTTGGGGTCGCCGCGTGGTTGCGGTGGTGGCTGGTGTCTGTGCGTATCTGGGTTGCCGCCCCCGGACCCGTCCCGGCCGACGACAGTGACGACACGAGCAGCCGGGCGCACCTGACGTCGCTGCGAGCCGTCTTGGCTACGCCGGCCCTCACCAAGGTCCGCGTTCGTTGACTTGCGGCGTGTTGCCCTTATGGAGCGCTCCATAAGGGCAACACGCCGCAAGTCAACGGGTTGGCGGCCCGGGGGTGGTCGCCGGGGTTGCGGAGAGCTTGGTGCCCAAGCGCGCGTCTAGTGGGTGACGGCGGTGGGAGGGGGGTCAGGTT
>NZ_SMKM01000275.1 GCF_004348665.1 Actinomadura sp. GC306
CCATTGAGCAGCGCCTCCACCGCCATGCCGAGCAGCTGGTCGATGATCGCGCCGGTGATCATCTTGAAGATCGGAATCTCCAGCAGGGATGCGCCGAAGGTGACCGCCGCGGTGGCGATGGCCTGCGCGATCTGGATCGCGAGGATGATCAGCTGAATGATCACGTTGATCTTCAGCACCAGGATGATGATGCCCGCGATCAGCAGTCCGGCGCCGACCAGCATGCAGTCGGTCCCGGCGTCGCGGATGTTGGCGGACGCGGCCTCATCGTCCGTCCACGCCTTCTGGAACGCCTCGAAGTCCTCGCCCTTGTTGGCCGTCCAGACGCCCTGCGCCACCGCGTCCGCGCCGGCCGACGCCGACTGGAGACCGCCGCCGAAGGAGATCCACGTGCCGCCCATCTCCATCAGCTTCGTCTCGTCGCCCTCCGGCCAGGTGTAGCCGAGCATGCCGAGCAGGCTGATGAGTTCGCCGGGCAGTTGCATGCCCATGGGCTACCCCAATGCCTTGCTGATGGAATTGACCGTCTGGACGTTCGACTGCTCCATCGTGGTGTAGTTCTTCGCGACCGCTTCCAGTGCCTTGGCGCGTTCGCTCAACTCTTCGGCGTTCTCCTTGAAGCATTTCATCGCCGCTTCGAAGCAGGCGGCGTGCGCGATTCCGATGAGCATTCCGATATCGTCGCCGCCCCATGGCTCGCCATAGCCGTTGATCTGCGCCTCGAACTGCTGCACCTGCCGGCTGAACTGTTCCGCGGCCTGGGTGAGCCCGCCGGCGGACGAGGTGAGCTGTTCGGTCGATACCTGGAAGCCGTCGGTCATCGCCGTCCCCCGTGCAGCTGCGCCATCAGGTCCGCGATCGACTGGGTCATCTGCTGCATCTGCCGCATGCTCATGTCCTGGACCGCGCGTGCGCGGGCCGTGAGCTGCTCGGTGTCCGCGCCGGCGGGCAACCTCGCCGGATCGGCGCGAAGCCCCTGGAACGCGGTGTTCACGGCCTCCGCGACATGCTCCCCGAGTTCCTCGGCGGGCATCCGCATCGCGCGCGGGGCGAGGTCGATGCTCTCGATCTCCCCGCTCGCCGACACGGTCGCCCGGACCAGCCCCCCGGCCGCCTCGCCGTGCCCCTTGGCGGACGCCTCGGCGGACGCACCGTCCGGTCGTTCGCCGGATCCCCCCCCGCCGCCCGCACCCTGCGTTCCGAGCACGGCTCGCGTCTCGTTGAGCAGATGTTCCAGTTCGCTGCCAGGGACCCCTGTCATCGAGAACCCACCCCCTGATTCGGTCGCCTCGGAGATCATAATCAACCAGGACGAATGTTGGCTAATGCCCGAATGGGCATCGACGAGAGGACAATGGTGAGCCTGAGGTAAGTGATGAGTGACAATGGTCACGAAGGCCATTGGTCTGATGTGAGCCGCGTGCGGCACATGATCACCCAGACGGCCAGGCCGCCCAGGTCGCCCAGATCTGTCCGCCGCGTCGGCGGGGGCGGCGGGCGCGGAGAGTAGAACTTGTTCTTGTCTGAAGCGCCCGAGGCGAGCAGGCTGTGTCGCATGGACCTGGTTGCTCTGGAAGAGATCCGGCGGCTCAAGTACCGCTACCTGCGCTGCGTCGACCTGAAGCTGTGGGACGAGTTCGCCGAGGTGTTCACCGAGGACGCCGTCGCCGAGTACGACACGCCCGTGCTCGGCAAGACCCTCCGGTTGGAGGGACGGGACGCCATCGTCGACTACATGCGCGGCAACCTCGGGCCCGACAAGATCTCCGCCCACACGGCGGGCGCACCCGAGATCGACATAGACGGGGATCGCGCCACCGGCACGTGGTCGCTCGACGACTCGATCATCCTCATCGAGCAGCGGCTGCTCATCCGCGGTGCCGCTTTCTACCACGACGTCTACCGGCGCGGGGCGGACGGACGCTGGCTGGTCGAGAAGACCGGGCACAAGCGCACGTACGAGTACATGGTGTCGCTGGACGACGCGCCCAGCCTCAGGTTCACCGCCGGGGTCCCGGCTTCCCAATGACCGGGACCGGCATTGACGCTGTCTAGAACGCGTTCTACCGTCCGTCCGACGATCGATCTCTTCGAGCGAGGGCGCTGTCAGCCATCGCGTAGGAGGGGCCGTCAACCCAACGCGATGATGCGATCCCAGGGGAGTCCGGTGGCCATCGACTCAGGCGCAGGTCAGACCGACGAATCCACCTCTGCCACGCGATCGTTCGCCGAGGCGATCGCCGAGGCCGAGCAGATCATCCGCAGCGCGCCGCACGTCAAGACCGACCAGGACCTGGCCGAGGGGCTCGACTACCTCGCGGGCAGCATCAAGGCTTCGTTGCACATGGTGCAGGCGTACCAGCACGAATATCCGTACTTCGCCTCGTCCACCGGGCCTTACACGAAGCTCGGCCTCGACAACCCGGACACCCTGTATTTCCACGCGTACATCAGGGACGACGCTGAGTACGTCGTCACCGGGCGGCGGGGGAGTACTGCCGATCTCAGTTTCCAGATCATGAACGGCGACTACTCGCCCACGCAGTCGCCCGACAGCCTCACCGCGTTCGATGACCGTGAGCTGGACATCGCGGCGGACGGGACGTTCCAGCTCCGCTTCGGCCCGCCCAAGGAGGACGCGGGGCCCGGCTACGTGCCCGTGGCCCCCGGGTCGGCAATGCTGATCGTCCGGGAGGTGTTCAGCGACTGGGAGAACGAGCGGCCGGGGGAGATCCGCATTCACCGCGCCGACACGCTCGGTACGTCGCCGCCGCCCGTCCCGTCCGATCGGATGGCGCGGCGGTACGCGGTCGCGGGGAAGATGCTGGTGGCGCGGTTGCGCACCTTCCTCGCCTTTCCCGAATGGCATTACCTGAACCTGCCGGTCAACACGCTCACCGAGCCGCGGCCCACGCCGGGCGGGCTGGCCACGCAGTTCTCGTCCGTCGGGCACTACGACCTGGACGACGACGAGGTCATGGTCATCACGGCCCCCGCCGCCGACCGCGATGTCGCGCCCTACCAGGGCTTCCAGCTCGGGAGCATGTGGTACGTCTCGCTCGACTACATCAACCACCAGACCAGCCTCACCGCCGACCAGGCCCGCGTGGACGACGACGGCATGATCCGGTACGTCGTCAGCGAGCGCGATCCCGGCCTCGCCAACTGGATCGAGCGGACCGGCCACCGCCGCGGCTACCTCCAGTTCCGCTGGCAGCGACTCACCCGCGACCTCACCCCCGCGGACGGCCCGACCGTCGAGGTCATGCCGTTCGACGAGCTGCCGCGCCGGCTCCCGAACTATGAGCGCCAGCGGGTCAGCGAGCAGGAGTGGAAGGAACGGATCGCCGCCCGGCAGGTCGCCGTCGCCCGAAGGATGCTCGGCTGATGGCCGCCGAGTTGCTGGCCGGCAAGGTCATCGTCATCTCCGGCGTCGGTCCTGGTCTCGGTCGCGGGCTCGCCCTCCAGTGCGCCAAGGCGGGGGCGGACGTGGTGCTTGCCGCGCGCAACGAGGAGCGACTCGCGGAGGTCGCCAAGGAAGTCGAGGATGTCGGCCAGCGCGCGGTGACCGTCCCGACCGACATCAACGACACGGCGGCCTGCGAACGGCTCGCCGAAACGGCGCGGAACGAGTTCGGACGCGTCGACGGCCTCATCAACAACGCCTTCGCCACCCCACCGCTGAAAGACCTCACCAAGGTCGACCTCGACGCGGTCAGGCGCGGCTTCGAGACGAACGTCCTCGCCGCCCTGCACCTCACTCGCCTCTTCGTCCCCGCCCTCGAAGAGAGCAACGGCTCCGTCGTCATGGTGAACTCGGCCGTCCTGCGGCATTCGCGGCGGACGTTCGGCGCCTACAAGATGGCCAAGGCCGCCCTCCTCGCGATGGCGCAGAACCTCGCGACGGAACTCGGCCCGCGCGGTGTCCGCGTGAACACGATCGCCCCCGGATACATCTGGGCCGACAACCTCAAGTGGTACTTCGACCACCTCGCCAAGAAGCGTGGCGTCACGGCGCAGCAGATCTATGACGAGAACGCCGCTACCACGGACCTGCGCAAATTGCCCGACCCGGACGAGATCGCAGACGCCGTGGTGTTCATGCTGTCGCCGCTGGCCCGCGCCGTCACCGGCCAATGCCTGGACGTCAACGCCGGCGAATGGCACCACTAGGAAAGGGCGCACCGAAGATGACCCCAGGCCGTGAAACGGTCGGCACCGTCGAGGACCTGCACGCCTCGGCCAGAAAGGTCACCGGCCTGGACGACTTCGGCGACGACGACTACCTAGAGGGGCTGAAAGTCCTCCTGGCCTCCTACTCCGAGGAAGCCGGGCTCACCCCGCTCGGCAACAAGGCGCAGCGGGCGATGCTGCGCGGTGCGCTCGCCGCGCGGCAGTTCTCCGAGGCGGCCTGGCGGCGGCACCCCGAGCACGCCGACGTCCCCATCGAACGGCCGATCTTCGTCACCGGGCTGCCCCGCACCGGCACCACCGCGCTGCACCGGCTGCTCACCGCCGACCCCGCCCACCAGGGCCTCGACCTGTGGCTCGCCGAGGTGCCGCAGCCGCGCCCGCCCCGCGAGGCGTGGGCGGACGACCCGATCTTCCAGGCGATCGACGCCGCGTACCGGCGGCACCACATCGAGAACCCCGAGTTCATGGGCGTCCACTACATCTCGGCGGACTCCGTCGAGGAGTGCTGGCAACTTCTCCGCCAGAGCATGCTCTCGATCTCCTTCGAATGCCTGGCGCACCTGCCGACCTACTCGTCCTGGCTCGCCGAACAGGACTGGACGCCGGCCTACCGCAGGCACCGCCGCAACCTGCAGCTCATCGGCCTGAACGACCCGGAAAGGCGCTGGGTGCTGAAGAACCCCAGCCATCTGTTCGCGTTGGACGCGCTGCTGGAGGTGTACCCGGACGCGCTGATCGTCCAGACGCACCGGAACCCGCGCACCGCGATGGCGTCCATGTGCAGCCTCGCCGCGCACGCCACCGCCGGCTGGTCGGACGTCTTCACCGGCGCCGTGATCGGCCGTGACCAGCTCGAACTGTGGAGTCGCGGTCTGGAGCAGTTCCGCGCGGAGCGCGCCCGGCACGACCCCGCGCGGTTCGTGGACGTCCACTACGACGACTTCGTCCGCGACCCGATCGGTACGGCCGAGGGCATCTACCGGCACTTCCGGCTCCCGTTCGGCGAGGACGCCCGGACGGCGATGGCGAGCCTCCACAAGGAGAGCGCGACCGGCGCCGCGAAACCGTCCCACCGCTACGCCCTCGAAGACTTCGGCCTCACCCCCGAGCAGGTGCACGAGCGCTTCACCGCCTGAAACGGCCGGCTCAGGCGAGGACGGGCGCCTCAGATCGCTGCCTGATCGCCGCGGAGGATGCGCAGGACGGCGGCCTCCTGGGCGGAATCGCGGAGTTGGGTAGGGCCCTCCGTGAGTGGGTGGAGGGCCGCGCGGGCGGCGGCGTGCGGCTCGGGCCACAACGCAGCGCGCAGAGCGGACGCGAACCAACCCAGCATGAAGGCGGCTGTCCGTTCGTCGTCGCTCATCCTGGAGTAGGCGCCGTCGTTGAGCGAGTAACTCGCCTGACGCGACCGCACCAGCCAGGAGCGGACGTGCGCGCCAAGTTCGGAGCCGGGGGAGACGGCGACCGGCTCGCCGCGCTCGGCGGCGGCGACGGTCTCCGCCAGGCCGGGCGTGGCGTCGAGACCAAGGACTGCGGCGAGGCGCATCGCCTCGTGTGCGGCGACCGCGCGGAGCAGATGCGGCGGGGCGGCTTCGAGGGCCGCGACCATCGCGGGGTCCTTGGGACCGGCGGTACGGGACGGGGGAGCCGCGCTGAACCAGGGTTGGATCTGGGCGGACGGGAGCTCACCGGTCAAGGCGTCCGGGTGCGGGAGGACGCCGGTGATCAAACCCGCCAGGAGCAAGGCCGGGACGTACCCGCGCGGCAGGGACTCGACCTCGGTGTCCAGGTCCGGGTCCAGGTCCGGATCCAGGTCCAAGCCCAAATCGAGGTCCACGTCCACGTCCAGGTCCGGCTTCGGGTCCGGGGGTAGGTCGGCCGCGCGCATCAGTCCGGTGAGACGGTCGGGGTCACTGCCCCACCGCCGACTGGGCCAGGTGGGTTCGAATCCGGTGATCAACGTCCCGTCAACGGCGTAACAGAAGCCGTGGTCGGCGTAATCGTGTCGCTGCACCGAGACGGCCTCGGTGCCTCGGGAGAGCGCGGTCAGCGGCTCGATGAGCCCGCCCTGGAAGCCGTTGGGCTCGATCAACACCGTCCAGTCGCCGAGGTTCAGCGCGAACGCGAACTCCGGGTAGCCGGCGTCGTAGGAGATGGACGTCTCGCCCACCTCCTTCAGGGTCCGGGGCCGCAGCTCGTCCGGGAGGCCGCCCAGGCGCACCAGCGCCTCGGTCTCATCGACCCCCTTGACGAAGGTGAGACAGAAGATCTCGCCGAGCCGCTCATCGTCGGCGACCCAATCGACGGCGTCATGCGGCACGTTGAGCATGGCTCCTCCGGACATCAGGGGGACAGCGTTCGCCGCGGACGGTAGCGAACCGGTCGGACAGAACCCGCGCCCGTGCCAAGACCCATTGACGGGCGGGGCTTGGCAGAGGCTTCAAATGAGACCCGGCTTATTCGTACGATGGCAGGGGTAGTGCTCATGTGCCATCCTGGGCCGCCCAGGTAGTGGACGCTGCTTTTCCGGAGTTCGACTTTAGGGGACGAGCCGATGACCGGACCGGTTCCGCCGACGCGCAGGAATCGCGCGAGCCTCACCTACAAACTGCGGTACGCCGCCAAGAACCCCGACAAGATCAGGCCGTATCTGGCCAGGACGGCGCGCGACCTGAAACTGCGCGTCACCAGCCGTGACCATGTCGCCTACTACCGGGCCGTCATGCGGTCCGACGCGGCCCGCAGCCCCGAGGCCGCGGTCGGGAGCCCGACGCGGGAGCGGTGGCTGAAGCTCGGCCAGATGCAGTTCGACTACCTGGTGAAACACGGGCTCAAGCCCGATGACCGGATGCTGGAGATCGGCTGCGGGAACCTGCGGGCCGGGTGGCGGTTCATCGACTACCTCGACACCGGCAACTACTACGGCCTCGACATCTCGCCGGACATCCTGCTCGCCGCGCAGCAGACGCTCGTCCGCCAGGGGCTGGGGGACAAGCTTCCGCATCTCACGCTGGTGGACGACCTGAAACTGGCGTTCCTGCCGTCGGACCATTTCTCGGTCGTCCATGCGCACAGCGTGTTCAGCCACTCTCCGCTCGCCGTCATCGAGGAATGCCTGTCCAATGTCGGCCGCGTCATGGTGCCCGGCGGCATCTTCGACTTCACCTTCGACCGCACCGAAGGGGCCGAACACCATGTGCTGCGGGAGGACTTCTACTACCGCACCGAAACGCTGACCTCGCTGGCCGAGAAGCACGGTTTCACTGCTCAATTCATGGACGACTGGGAAGAACTCCCGCACGGGCAGTCCAAGATCCGCGTGACCAAACCCGCCTGAGGGGCGCGTGGTTCCGGTGAAACGTCCGGGACGCGGGCGGCTGGGCGCGGGCACAGTGTCGCGGCCGGGATCTTGACGGCGGACCCCGATGATCGGACGCTTTGGGCCCGGACGGTCATCACGAGGGGTTCGCTCCCATGCTGCGACGGCTCATCGCCTTCTTCTGCGTCCTGTTGTTGTCCCTGTCGGTGGTGTCGCCGGCCCATGCGGACGGGCGGCGGCATCAACCGCGGCCCGTGGTGTTCGTACACGGGTTCAGCGGGTCCGCCGGCCAGTTCGAGACGCAGGCGCGGCGCCTGACGTCCAACGGCTACCCGGACGACTTCATCGAGGCCCACGAGTACGACTCGACGTTCGGCACCACCACCGTGGCGGAGGTCTTCGCGTCGCTGGACGACCGCATCGCGCGGCTGCTCGACCGCACCGGCGCCGACAAGATCGACCTGCTCGCCCACTCGCTCGGCACCGGCCTGATGCAGAGTTACCTGCGCAGTTCTCCCGCGCGGGCGGCGAACGTGGCGCACTACGTCAACCTCGACGGCGCCACCGCGGACAGCCTGCCCGGTGGTGTGCCCACCCTGGCGGTGTGGGGTGAGGGGCCGACCGAGCGCGAGGTCACCGGTGCCGAGAACGTGTACTTCTCCGGGCAGGCGCACACGCAGGTCGTGACCTCGCCCGAGACGTTCGCGCAGTTCTTCGAGTTCTTCAACGAGCGCAAGCCCCGAACCACCCGGATCGTGCCGCAGCGCCACATCGCCCTGTCGGGACGCGCGGTGCTCTTCCCGTCCAACGAGGGCGCGGCCGGTGCGCGGCTGGAGATCTACCGGGTGAATCCGCTGACCGGCGCGCGTCTCACGCAGCGTCCCCTCGCCTCCTACACCCTTCCCGAGGACGGGGCCTGGGGTCCGTTCAAGGGCCGCGGTGACGCGCACTACGAGTTCGCGGTCGTGTGGGACGAGTCGTCCGTCCACCACCTGTACTCCCAGCCGTTCCGGCGCAGCAACGGGCTCGTGCGGCTGCTGACGAGCCGTCCCGGCGAGGGGCTGTCGGGGCTCGTGGAGACCGGCGACCGCCATGCCGCGCTCACCATCAGCCGGCAGAAGGAATGGTGGGGCGACCAGGGACGCGAGGGCGACGCCCTTTACATCAACGGGCGGCAGGTGCTGAACGAGGCCAACGCGCCGCGCACCAAGCGGGCCATCGGGATCTTCGCCTTCGACGCCGGACGCGACCGCGTCACCGACCTGAGCGCGCCCCTCCCGGCGTTCTTCGCGACGCCCTTCATCACCGGCATGGACGTGTTCATGCCGACCGGGCGGTTCCCGGTCTCGATCGTGGCGAAGCCCCGGGGCGGGCACGGGC
>NZ_SMKM01000276.1 GCF_004348665.1 Actinomadura sp. GC306
GGTCGGGGGGGTCATCCGCGGCACCTCGCGTCCTTGATCGGGATACCGGTCGGCGGCGGCTGGCCGGACAGGTCCGAACCGGCGTAGTGGACGCCGATCAGCTTGACCTCGCACTGGTAGAAGTTCATCCACGACCCGTAGGAGGCCAGCCGGCCGAACGTCTGCAGCTTCGTGGGCGTCCGCTCCAGGAACCGCTCCACCAGCGGCGCGTCCCGGTTCAGGTTGTCGCTGAGGCGGCCGAGCTGGACGATGTCGTCCTTCAGCGGATCCCGCGTGACCTGCAGCAGCCCGGCGGTCGCGGTGGTCAGGTCGGCGATCGACCCGATCGCCTCACCGATCGGCTTGCGGTCGGCGGCGAGCCCGGAGGTGAACTCGCGGAGCGTCCGGACCAGGTCGACGAGCTGCCGGTCGCGCGAGTTGATCGTCTGCACGACGCTGTTGAGGTTCGTGATGACCTGGCCGATCACCTCGTCCTTGGCGGCGAGGGTGCTGGTCAGCTCGCCGACCGTGCGCAGCAGGCTCTCGATCGTCCCGGCCTCGCCCTGCAGCACCTTCACGATCGACTCGGAGAGCTTGTTGGCGTCCCCGGGCGAAAGCGCCTGCATCAGCGGCTGGAAGCCCTGGAAGAGCTGGGTGAGGTTGAGCGTCCCGGACGTGTTCTGCACCGGGATCGTCCCGCCGGGCCGCAGCGTCTGGTTCGGCGGCCCGGTGCCCTGGTCGAGGGCGATGTAGCGGCCGCCGACCAGGTTGAGGTACTTCACCGCCGCCGTCGCCGACGCCGGGATGTCGCGTTCGCGGTCCACCTCGAACGTGACCAGCGCCAGCCGCCGGTCGGTGACCTCGATCTTCTCGACCTGGCCGACCTCGACGCCCGCGATGCGGACCCCGTGCCCGGGATGCAGCCCGGCCACGTCGGTGAACTTGGCGTGGTAGGTGACGCGGTCGCCGCTGGTGGCGCCGGTGATGCTGGACGCCAGCAGCGCGGTCGCCAGCACCGTCACCCCGATGAAGATCAGTGAGCTGGTGAGGGGGAACGCCATCCCCTTCAGGCCCTGCCCGGTGAGCCTCAATTGACCGTCACCTCCGTGCCCCGGTAGATCGGCCCGACCAGCACGCTCGACCAGTCCGGGAGTTCCTCGGGCACCTCGTCGACCGACGGGCCGGTCAGCTCGTTCACCAGGTCGTTCTCGGACGCGGAGTTCGCGGGCCCGAGACCGCCGCCGGAGCCGCCGCCCTGCCCGGGGACGCCGCCGGCCGGGAGCACCTTCGTCTCACCGCCGCCGGTCGGCAGGTACGGGACGCTCGGGCAGCGCGGGCCGCCGCCCGCGCCGTACCGCGGCGCGTCCACGCCCGGCTTGTAGCGGTCTCTGCTCGGAACCGGCACGACCGTCCCGCGCATGCCCGGCCGGTCGGTGCCCTTGCCGAGGACCCGGTTCATCTTCGGGACGAAGTCGGCGAGCGTGCGGAACGTGCAGGGCGCGGCGGGGGCGTAGCGGCGCAGGAGGTCCAGGCTCGGCCGGCTCACCGTCGCCAGCTCGATGATGTTGCCGGAGTTCGCGCGCAGGAAGTCCTCCAGGTCGGCGGACGAGCCCGACACCGCCTCGTACAGCTCGGAGATCGCGGTGCGCTGCTCCACGATCGTGCGGCTCGTGACGGTGAGGTCCGTGAGGGCCTGCAGCAGGTCCGGCGCGGCGTCGGAGGCGTGCTGCGAGAACTCCGCCAGCTCGGCGAAGTTGCGGGCGAGCGCCGGGACCTCCGGGTTGAACTTGCGCAGGAACTCGTCGAGTCGCTCGAAGTTGTCGCCGATCTGGTCGCCGCGTCCCTCCAGCGCCCGCGACATCGCGTTGAGCGTCGCCGACAGCTTCGCCGGCTGGACGGTGTTGAGCAGGTCCATGGTGCGGTTGAGCAGCTGGGACAGCTCCACCGCGTTCGCGCTGCGGTCCTCGGAGATCACGTCGCCGTCCGCGATCGGCGGCGCCGCCGTACCCGGCTGCGGGGTGAGCGAGACGTACCGCGCGCCGAACACCGTCGTGGGCAGCAGCATCGCGGTGACGTCCGACGGGACGCGGTCGGCCAGCTCCGGTTTCAGCGCGAGCTCCAGCTCGGCGCCGTTCCCGTCCGCGCGGATCGAGCGGACCTCGCCGACGACGACGCCGCGGACCTTCACGTCCGCGAGCGGGTGCATCTCGTGCCCGGCCGTCCCGGTGCGCAGCGTCACCGTCGTCGTCTCGGTGAACCGCTTGTTGTAGATGGCGATCGACAGCCAGATCAGCAGCGCCGGGATCAGCAGGAACGCCACCCCGGCCAGCCGCTGCCCGACCACGTGCATCGTGCCCTGTCTCGCCATGTCAGCCCGTCGCCTTCGGCATGTCAGCCCGTCACCTTCACCGTCGTCGTCGCGCCCCAGATGGCGAGGCTGATGAAGAAGTCCGTCACACTGATCAGCACGATCGCGGTGCGGACCGCGCGGCCGACGGCGACGCCCACGCCGGCGGGGCCGCCGACCGCGCGGTAGCCGTAGTAGCAGTGCGCCAGCACCACCATGACGCTGAAGATCAGCACCTTGACGAACGAAAGCACCACGTCCTCGGGGGCGAGGAAGATGTTGAAGTAGTGGTCATAGGTCCCGGCGGACTGCCCGTTGAACCAGAGCGTCACCTGTCTGGACGCCAGGTAGGAGCTCAGCAGCCCGATCCCGTACAGCGGGACGATCGCGACGGTGCCCGCGATGATGCGGGTCGTCACCAGGTACGGCAGGGACGGGACGCCCATCCCCTCCAGCGCGTCGATCTCCTCGTTGATCCGCATCGCGCCGAGCTGCGCGGTGAACCCCGCGCCGACCGTGGCCGACAGCGCCAGCCCCGACACCAGCGGCGCGATCTCGCGGGTGTTGAAGTACGCCGAGACGAACCCGGTGAACGCCGACGAGCCGATCTGGTCGAGCGCCGCGTACCCCTGGAGGCCGACGACGACGCCGGTGAACACCGTCATGCCGATCATCACGCCGACGGTGCCGCCGATCACCGCCAGCGCGCCGCTGCCGAACGCGACCTCGCCGAGCAGCCGCAGCGACTCGCGCGTGTAGCGGCGCAGGGCGCGCGGCGTCCACAGCAGCGCCTTGACGTAGAAGGTGAGCTGGTCGCCGGGCCGGTCCAGCCACGACACGAGCTTGCCGGGCCGGAGCCGGCGCGCACCCGGGATGATCGCCATGTCAGGCCCCCTTCGGCGGGACGACCTGCAGGTAGATCGCCGTCAGCACGAGGTTGACGAAGAACAGCAGCAGGAACGTGATGACGACCGACTGGTTGACCGCGTCCCCGACGCCCTTCGGCCCGGGGCGCGGGTTCAGCCCGCGGTAGGCGGCCACGACGCCGGCGATGAACCCGAACAGCAGCGCCTTCAGCTCGCTGATGTACAGGTCGGGGAGCTGGGCGAGCGCGGAGAACGAGGCGAGGTAGGCGCCGGGTGTCCCGTCCTGCATCAGCACGTTGAAGAAGTAGCCGCCGGCGACGCCGACGACGGAGACCAGCCCGTTCAGCAGGACCGCGACCGCCATGCAGGCGAGCACCCGGGGGACGACGAGGCGCTGGATGGGCGAGACGCCCATCACTTCCATCGCGTCCATCTCCTCCCGGATCGTCCGCGAGCCGAGGTCGGCGCAGATCGCCGAGCCCGCCGCGCCGGAGATCAGCAGCGCCACGATCAGCGGGCTCGCCTGCTGGACGATGGCGAGCACGCTCGCGCCGCCGGTGAGGGACTGCGCGCCGAGCTGCTTGGCCAGCGACCCCACCTGCAGCGAGATGACCGCGCCGAACGGGATCGACACGAGCGCCGTCGGCAGGATCGCCACGGACGCGATGAACCAGAACTGCTGGATCAGCTCGCGCACCTGGAAGGGCCGCCGGAACGTCATCGCGATGACCGTCCCGGCGAGCGCGAACAGCCCGCCGACCTGGCGCAGCGCGCCGGTGGCCGGGGTCGTGCTCTCAGGCGCCGCCATGGCCGCCCGCCTCCTGCCGGTTGCGGCGCCCGGCCAGGATGGCCTGCTGCGCGGGATGGGGAAGGGTCGGAAGCATCGCGTCGAGGCGCTGCGCGTGGCGCTGCTCGCCGCGCCGCGGCGGCATCCCGGGCGACGGGCGCAGCTGCGGGGGGATCTCGATCGTGCGGCGGCGGCGCGGCGCGGCGGATGCCGCGGCGGCCGCCTCGGCGGCGAGGGCGGCGGCGTCCTTCTCCTCCGACATGCCGATGGGGCCGCGCGGGTCGCCGTGCAGGAACTGCGCGACGGCCGGCTCCTGGCTGGTGAGCAGCGCCTCGCGGGGGCCGAACGCGATGAGGTCGCGGCGGTAGAGCATCCCGATGTTGTCGGGGACGGTCGCCGCGATCTCGATGTTGTGCGTGACGATCAGCATCGTCGCGTCGATCCGCGCGTTGACGTCGATGAGGAGCTGGGACAGGTAGGCCGTGCGGACGGGGTCCAGGCCCGAGTCGGGCTCGTCGCACAGGATGATCTCGGGGTCCAGGACCAGCGCGCGGGCGAGCCCGGCGCGCTTGCGCATGCCGCCGGAGATCTGGCCGGGCAGCTTGCGCTCCTCGCCGGCCAGGCCGACCATCTCCATGCGCTCCAGGACGATGCGCCGGATCTCGGACTCCTTCTTGCGGGTGTGCTCCCGCAGCGGGAACGCGATGTTGTCGAAGAGGGACAGCGAGCCGAACAGCGCGCCGTCCTGGAACATCAGGCCGAACCGGCGGCGGGCCTCGTAGACCTTGCGGTCCTTGTCGTTGACCATGTCGACGCCGTCGATGAGCACCCGTCCCTGCTCGGGCTTGAGGAGCCCGATGAGCGACTTGAGGAACACCGTCTTGCCGGTCCCCGACGGACCGAGCAGCACGCTCACCTCGCCTTCGGGCAGCGTGAGCGTGACGTCGCGCCAAATGGTCTGCGGTCCGAAGGCTTTCGTCAGGCCTTCGACCACGACTTTAATTCCCAACGACCATCACCACCACCCTGTCCGGCCGGGTCAAGCGAGGACGTTACGGGTCAGTAGGCGTGGAATTCAATAGCGACCGGCAGGATTCCGCTGGCATTCGCGCTAATGGTCTTGGAAATTGTCACCCGCTTAGCATTCGATCTCCCAGGATTCGTCCCCGTTGACTACTTGGCGGTAACATGACGCCCCGCGGCGGGCCGCGGGCGGGCGCCGCGCGGAGGGGGTTGTCAACGGGACAGCATCCGGACCGCGGTTTTGTCACATCTCGCGCAATAGAGGGCCCTCGGACCCCCGATCCGGACCGGAAGCCTTGTCAGCGGACACTGACGTCTTTATGTTCGCTAGTGTTCCTCGATCCCGCCCCAAGGGTGTCCGCCACCGCTCGGCACACCCCGCCGGCGCCGCCGTTCCCCCCGGAACGGGCAGCACGGCGCCGGGTTGCCCAGCCGGCCCGATGCGGAGGTTTCCCATTCCCATGTCGCAGGCATTGGAATTGTCTGAAACGAGCAGGACCATCCTCGCCGATTTCATCCGCCTGCTGCGTTCGGAACTACCCGACGTCACCCAGGAGGTCGTCGACGAGATCCGGAAGTCGATCCCGGAGTACAATCGCTCGGCCGATTCCGCCTATGACCAGATTCTGCGGATCAGCACCGAGTTACTGCTCGCCGGATTCCTGGACAGCGTCACCGAGCCCGGCGCACCCGTCACCCAGCGCGACGAGACCTGCCGCGCGGTCGGGCAGTTCGAGGCCATCGAGGGGCGCAACCTCGACCACATCCAGGCCGCGACCCGGATCGCCTTCCACATCGCCTGGCGGCGCACCGTCGTCATCGCCGAGCGGGAGCAGATCCCCACGTCGATCGTCTCCAGCACGGTCGACGCGATGCTCGT
Organism: Actinomadura sp. GC306; assembly: GCF_004348665.1. GTDB lineage: Bacteria > Actinomycetota > Actinomycetes > Streptosporangiales > Streptosporangiaceae > Spirillospora. Next base: position 5,883 of record NZ_SMKM01000276.1, read on the forward strand.
CTACCTGGAGGAGTCCGTCGCCCAGATCCGGCTCGGCCACCAGCAGGCCACCGGGCACGCCGACGTGCGCCGCCGCGAGGACCGGCGGCGGCTGCTGCACCTGATCCTGCAGCAGCCCGCCGTCGTCCCCGAGGCGATCGAGGACCTCGCCCGCGCGACCTGCTGGTGGCCGCTGCCGGAGGAGGCCACGCTCATCGCCGTCCACCCCGAGGCGCCCTGCACCCGCGCCGCGCTGGACGCCGACGTCCTGGTGGACCTGGACTCCCCCGAACCGGCCATGCTCGTCCCAGGGCCGCTGACCGAGGCGCGGCACGCCATGCTGCACGCGGCCCTGTCCGACGCGACCTGCGTCGTCGGCCTCACGGTCCCGCTGGAGCGGGCCACCCACTCGCTGCGGTGGGCGCGGCGCGTCCTCGCCCTGGCCGAGGAGGGCGTCATCCGGGACGGGTCGCTCATCCCCTGCCAGGACCACCTGATGACCATGTGGCTGCTGTCGGACCCGCCGCTCGTGGAGGAGCTGAGCCGCCGGCACCTGGAGCCGCTGCGCGAGATGTCGGACGGCCAGCGCAGGCGGCTGGTCGAGACCCTCGCCGAGGCCGTCACGACCCGCGCGACGGCCGTCGACATCGGCGAGCGGCTCAAGATCCACCCGCAGACCGTGCGGTACCGGCTCCGGCAGCTCGAAAGCTACATGGGCGACAGCCTCGAGAACGCCGACACCCGGTTCTCCCTGGACGCCACCCTCCGCGCCGTCCGGCTGCGCAACCGCCGCGGCCACGGCCGCGGCGGCGCCCCCCAGCGCTGACCCCGCAGCCCGCTCAGCCCCCGGCGCCCGCTCAGCCCTCGGCGCCCGCTCAATCCTCGGCGCCCGCTCAATCCTCGGCGCCCGCTCAGCCCTCGACGCCCGCTCAGCCCTCGACGCCCGCTCAGCCCCCGATGCCCGCTCAGTCCTCGATCTCCGCGACGAGGACGTCCATGTAGCGGGCGGCGAACCGGGCCGCCGAGGGGAGCTCCCCGGCCTCGGCGGCGGTGAGCACGCGCGGACGGCTGATCCGCTTGGCCCGCCCGAGCCGCTCCACCCCGCCGGCGCCCTCGGCGAGCAGGTTGCGGACCCAGTCGGTGTCCGCCCCGTACGGCAGCCCGAAGATGAGCGTCCGCCCACTGCGGAACGCGGTGACGGGCGTCCGGTACTCGCGCCCCGACCGCCGCCCCTTGTGGACGACCACCGCGAGCGGCGGCACGTAGGGCGCGTACACCCCCTGAACCCGGTTGGTGAAGACCTTGTTGACCTTGCGGAGCCCCCTGGGCATCAGCGCTTTCGCCATGCGTCCTCCCTAACACGCCACCGCCCCCGACGCGTTGACTTGCGGCGTGTTGTTGTTATCCGGCGCTCCATAACAACGACACGCCGCAAGTCAACGGGTGATGGTGTACTCCTCCGGCTTCGCCTTGCGGGAGCCCGCCCAGAACTCGAAGGTGTGGCCCGGCCAGATCGTGCGGTTCACTCCCTGGTCGTCCAGGTACCAGCTGGCGCAGCCGCCCTCGTTCCAGACCGCGCGGCGCAGGCGCTTCTGCATCCGGTCGTTGAAGCGGCGGACGGCGTCCGGCTTCGGCTCGATCGTGTCGCCGCCGCGCTCCTGCAGCAGCCGCAGGCAGCTCAGCACGTGCTGGATCTGCACCTCGATCATGAAGACGACCGAGGTGTGGCCGAGCCCGGTGTTCGGGCCGAGCAGCATGAAGAAGTTCGGCAGGCCCGGGATCGTGGTGCCGCGGTGCGCCTCGATGCCGTCCGCCCAGATCTCCTGGAGCTTGACGCCGTCGCGCCCGGTGACGCGCAGGTCGGCGAGGGCGTCGGTCACCTTGAAGCCGGTGCCGTAGATGATGCAGTCGACCTCGTACTCGCGCCCGTCCGCGGTGACGACGGAGTTCTCGGTGACCTCCGTGATCTCGGACGTCTCCAGCTCCACGTTGGGCCGGGCGAGCGCGGGATAGTAGTCGTTGGACAGCAGGATCCGCTTGCACCCGATCGTGTAGTCGGGCGTCACCTTGGCGCGCAGCTCCGGGTCGGAAATCTGCCGGGCGATGTGCCGGCGGGCCAGCCACTCCTGCGGGCCGGACAGCCGCGGGTCGATCGTGAAGTTGACGGCGCGGGCCTCCAGCGTCCAGTAGATCCCGTTGCGGAACGCGCGGGCGGCCCCCGGGACCTTCGTGAAGACCGAGCGCACCGGCGCGGGGATGGACACGTCCGGCTTGGGCTGGATCCACGGCGCCGTCCGCTGGAACACCACGAGGTCGGCGGCCTGCTTGGCGATCTGCGGGACGAACTGGATCGCGGACGCGCCCGTCCCGACGACGGCGACCCGCTTGCCGCGCAGATCGTAGGAGTGGTCCCACTCGGCGGAGTGGAACGCGGTGCCCCGGAACCGCTCGATGCCGGGCAGGTCCGGGTAGGAGGGGACGTGCAGCGCGCCGATGCCGGACACGATGGCCTTCGGCGTCAGCGTCGACCCGTCCCCCAGCGTGACGTTCCAGTGCCGGGCCTCGTCGTCGTACTCCATGGCGTCGACGGACGTGCCGAAGCGGATGTGCTCGCGCACGCGGTACTTGTCGGCGGTGCGCTCCATGTAGGAGCGGATCTCGGGCTGCGGCGCGAACATCCGCGTCCAGCCCGGGTTCAGCTCGAACGAGAAGGAGTACATGTGCGAGGGGACGTCGCAGGCGCAGCCCGGGTAGGTGTTGTCGTGCCACGTCCCGCCGAGCGCCTCGCTCTTCTCCAGCACGACGAAGTCGTGGAAGCCGTTCTGCTTGAGCCGGATCGCCATGCCGAGACCGGCGAAGCCGGCGCCGATGATGACGATCGCCGGGGCACGCTCGCTCATAACCCATCCTCTCGCGTAACCTACTTCCAGTAAGTTACCTGGAGTAGGTTACTGACGGTAGGTCCAACAGGAAGGTTCCGCTGTGAGTGGCGCCACACCCCGCCCCGCCACACCCCGGC
>NZ_SMKM01000277.1 GCF_004348665.1 Actinomadura sp. GC306
GGTGGGGAGCAACGAGGGCGAAGGTTGACCAAAGCCTCCTCTTAACTTAACGTCCTCCATAAATAACTCTGGGTAGTCATATGGCGGCACGTCGGACACACCTGGAGGAAGAGATGCATGTAGGGGTAAAGCTCGGTGTCGGGGTCGCCGCGGCCGCGCTGGCGGGGGGAGTGCTCGGCGGCGGTACGGCCGCCGCCGCGCAGTCGCCGCCGGTCCCGGGGGCGGAGAAGCCGAGCATCGCCGATCCGCGGCCTTCGGAAGAGGAGGGGCACGGGCCCGGTGCCATCCACGTCGGGCCCGAGGGCGCCGCCAAGGCGATGGCGCGGCTGGAGGACCGGGACCACGTGCGCGTTCGCTGGTGCGTCGGGACGGTCCTCCCGCAGAACGGGCTCAACGTCCGGACCGGGCCGGGGACCAACTACGCCATCGTCGGGACGGCCGCTCGCGGCTCGCAGGTCACCACGGACTGGGACACCATCCAGCGCCGTAACGGGTATCTGTGGGTGAGGCTCCGCAACAGCAACAACTGGATCGCCGACTACAAGATCGGCGACGGCAACGGCAAGTGGTACATCGCCTACAGCAACTGCTGAGGCGTTCGCCCGCCGCCCCGCCTCATCGGCCGCCGGTCATGGGGCGGGGCTCTGCGTCGCCGCCGCCCTGATCGTGTACGAGCTGGGCGCCGTCGGGATGTTGCCGCTCGCGCGGATGGCGAGGACGGCGATCAGCGCGGCGACGACGAGGCCCACGACGCCCACGAGGCCGGCGGCCACGTACTGGGAGCGCCGGGGGTCGTACGGGGAGCGGGGACGACGCTTCATGCCCGCCAGGGTAGGAAGGTCCGGCGGCGCCTTTCCGGTTGTTAAGGCGGATTTAAGCTCCGGCTATGCCGGCTAGGTGCGGGAGTGGCGGCGGCGGACGAGGCGGCGGGAGCGCCGGGCGGGCGGCAGCCACTTGGTGCGGAACCACATCTGCACCTGGGCGCCGCCGAGGACGCTGCGGTGGATGCGCAGGTAGCCGCCCGTCGACTCGGCGGCGCGGCGGGCGATGTCCAGGCCGAGGCCGGTGGAGCCGCCGCCGCTGCTGCCGCGCTCCAGTGCCGCGTCCGGGTCCGCTATGCCGGGGCCGGCGTCGGCGACGAGGATGCCGGTGACGCCCTGGCCCTGGTGGAGGGTGACGGCGAAGCCGGTGCCCTCGGCCGTGTGCCGGAAGATGTTGCCGAGCAGCGCGTCGACGGCGGCGGCGAGCTCGGTGCCCGGCAGCGGGAGCTCCGCGGAGCCGTCGGCGCCGATCAGCTCGCAGGTGCGGCCCTCGTCCTCGGCGAGGACGGACCAGAACGCGACGCGGTCGCGCAGCACCTTGACGGCGTCGCAGCTGCCCCGGCCGGTCGGTCGCCGGACGGTCCGGATGATCTGGTCGACCTCGTGCTCGATGCGGTCGACGGCCTCGCGGGTCTGGTCGGCGACGGGCCCGTCGCCGAGGGCCTCGACGTTGAGCCGCAGCGCGGCCAGCGGCGTGCGCAGCCGGTGCGAGAGGTCGGCGGCCATCTCCCGTTCGGCGGCCAGGAGCTGCACGACGTGGTCGGCCATCGCGTTGAACGCCAGCCCGGCCTCGATCAGCTCGGGCGGCCCGTCCGGCTCGATCCGCACCGACAGCTCGCCCTCGCCGAACTCGCCGGCGGCCTCCGCGAGCCGCCGGGTCGAGCGGATCATCCGGGCGCCCAGCCGGTCGGCGACGGCGACGGATCCCGCGACGAGCGCGGCGGCGACGGTCGTCATGACCAGCCACGCCTGCCACACGCCGCGGGACAGGTCCTCGTCGGGCAGGAAGACCTCGACGACGGCGGTCCGGCCCGCGTCCAGCGACACCGGCTGCAGCAGCGCGTAGCCGCCCTCGACGCGGGCGTTGTAGGCGCGTCCGCGCCGCCCGGCCTCGGCGAGCTGCTCGGGGTCGGCGCCGGACTCGCCGTGGCCCTCGCGCGGCACGAGCCCGCCGTCGGGCATGTGCACGGTCATCCGGCCGGCCGCGCCGGCGGCGGTGCTCGCGACGGCGCGGTCGAGCGCGGCGGGGTCCTCGGTGACGACGAGGACCGGGCCGAGCGCGCTGGCCTGCCGCTCGGCGCTGGTGAAGGCGCGGTCCCGGGCGATCTCCCGGACGGTTAGCGCGAGCGGGATCAGGAACGCCAGCGCCACCATCGAGGTGACCGCCAGGGACACCAGGACGAGGGTCTTCCTCATGACCGCGGATCGGGCTCGGCCAGCCGGACCCCGACGCCGCGCACCGTGTGCAGGTACCGCGGCGCGGCGGCGGTCTCGCCGAGTTTCCGGCGGAGCCAGGACAGGTGGACGTCGATGGTCTGGTCGTCGCCGTACGCCTGCCGCCACACCTCGGCGAGCAGTTCGCGGCGGGCCACGACGCGGCCGGGACGGGCGGCGAGGTAGGCGAGGAGGTCGAACTCGCGGCGGGTCAGCTCCAGCGGCTTGCCGTCCAGCATCGCCTCCCGGCGGTCCAGGTCGATGTGCAGGCCGCCGACGGTGAGCTCGGCGGTCGGGCCGGAGCGCACGGACCTGCGCAGGACCGCCGCGAGGCGGGCGCTGAGGTGCTCGATGGAGAACGGTTTGATGAGGTAGTCGTCGGCGCCGGCGTTCAGTAACCGGACGATCTCGGGCTCGTCGTCGCGCGCCGTCGCGATGATGACGGGGACGTCGGATATCCCCCGCAGCATCTTCAGCACCTCGGCGCCGTCGAGGTCGGGCAGCCCCAGATCGAGGACGACGACGTCGGGCGGCGACTGGGTGACCTCCCGCAGCGCGTCCATCGCGGTCCCGACGCTGCGTACGACGTACGACCGCACGCTCAATTCCCGGATCAAGGCGGTCCGGACATTCGCATCATCCTCGACCACCAGAACACTCGCCATGGCGGCACCGTATGCCACCATGTGCCCATGCGTCGCGCGATGTCGTATGTTGCCCCGTGGGCGGGGGTGACCGCGTTAGCGGTGGCGCTGTCCTGGCTGGGGGTCCGCGGCGTGGTGCGCGGCGCGGTGTCGGATCGGGCCTCCCCGCCGCCGATCGCGGGTCCGGTGATCCATTCCAGCCCGCCCGGGCCGACGTCGATCGGCCTGCCCACGTCCCATCCGGGCCCGCCGCCCGGCGAGGACCGGGGCCCCAAGCCGTCGAAGAGCCCGAAGGCGCCGCCTCCCGCGCCGCCCGGCGAAGGGGACGGCAGCGCCGCCCCCTCCCGGAAGCCGGCCGACAACGTCCGGAGCTACGCGACCCGCGGCGGACGCACCGCCATGGCCATTGAGAAGGACCACGTACGGCTGGTTTCGGCGACGCCCAACCCCGGCTACGAGACGCGCGTGACGAAGGCCAGGGGCTGGCTTCGCGTCGACTTCCTCGACGACGACCACACCTCCTCGGTGATCGCCACATGGGCCGAGGGCGATCCCGCGGTGAAGGTCTACGAGTACTGAAGGCCCACGAGTACCGCGGCGGCGCCGCTCACACCCCTGAGGCGACGAACGTGTCCGGCATGATGAACATCGCGGTGGCCTCGACCGTGACACGGCCGTCCGGACCGGAGATCGTCCCGGACGCGTAGACCTTCCGGCCCTCCACGCGGCTCGCCTTCGCCTCGACGGTGAGCGGAACGCCGAGCGGGGTGGGCCGCCGGTAGCGGGTCTCCAGCGTCGCGGTCATGCCGGGCGTGCCGGAGACGGCCGCGGCCATGCCGAGGGCCTGGTCGAGCACCATCGCGGAGACGCCGCCGTGCACGTACGTCGGCGGCCCCTCGTACAGGTGGCCGAGGGTGAACTCGCCGCGGACGAGCCCGTCCGGGCCGGCCGTCAGCGCGACCGGGGGCGCCAGCGGGTTGAGGGCGCCGGTGACGGGGTTGCCGGTGGCCCGGTCCAGGACGCCGTCGCCCGACATCCGGTACGGCGGCGCGGCATGGCTCCGCTCCGCCAGCCGCGCGGTCAGCGCCACGACCTCCTCCGCCACCACGGCGGCCTCGGCGGCACCGGCCCCGGTGAGGACGGCCGCCTCCGCCAGCTCGCGGATCCTGGCGGCGAGTCCCGCCAGTGCGGCCGACTCCTCGTCCCCCAACTGGTGCCGTTCCATCGGCATCGCGCTCATCGGCCCTCCCGTCTACCCGAACGAGATTCTAGGATGCGGGCGGGCGTGCCCGGGACGGCGGGGTCCCGCGGGCCGCCGGCGCGGCCTGCGCTGCGCCGCGGCGTTCGGTAGATTCCTAGGACACACCGAAGGATCCGAGGGAACACCAGTGAAGGATCACCCCCCGCCGCCGCAGCAGCCCGGACAGCCCCCGCCGTACCCGGGCGCGTACGGCGGCGCGCCAGGTCAGCCGCCCTACGGGCAGCCGCCCGGCGGCGGCCACTACGACCCGCCGCCGCCAGGCGGGCCGTACGACCCGCACTACGGCTACGGGCCGCCGCCACCGCCCCAGGGGCAGCCGCCGGCCGAGGACGCGACGTGGGCGATCTTCGCCTACGTCGGCAACGTGCTGATCGGCTTCCTGCCCGCGCTGGCCATCTACCTGGCGAAGAAGAACACCTCGCCGCTGACCCGCTTCCACGCGGCCCAGTCGATGAACTACCAGCTCACGCTGCTGATCCACCTGCTGGTCGTGGTGGCGCTCTGCGTGCCGCCGACCATCGTCTTCGACACGCCGCTCTTCCTCATCGCGCTAGCCGTCCCGTACCTGGAACTGCTCATCGCGGGCTGGTGGCTCCTCATCCTCGGCGCGGTGAAGGCCGGCAAGCAGCAGTACTACCGGTTCCCGACCTTCTTCTGCTTCCGGATGATCCGCTGACCTGAAGCGCCCTCTAGAGGAGCACGGCCCGGTCGTCCACGCGGGCGACGGCGCGTGCGGGCGCGCCGTCCGCGCCGGAGAGGGCGATCGGGAAGAGCGACACCTCGATCGCGCAGCCCGAGTCCTGCGCCTCGACGACCCGGCCGAGCCCGGTCAGGTTCTCGCCGACCACCGCCCCGGCCCCGCACAGGACGCGGTGGGCCGCCAGGGAGAACTCGTCCGAGCCCGGCGGTGCGGTCCGGTCGACGCTGAGGGCGTCGATGCACACCGTGCGGACGCCGGAGGCGACCACCGCCTCGGCGGTCTCGGGAGCGAGGTAGGGGTGGCCCAGGTAGTCGTCGCTCCCCCACCGGTCGGACCAGCCCGTGGCGATGAGCAGGACGACCCCGGCTTCGAGCCCGGCCGGCAGCGACTCCGGGCCGATGGCGGCGCGGAGCGGCAGGCCGCGGACGTCCATGACGACGGCGGGGCCGGTGAAGCGGGTCAGGGGCAGTTCGTCCAGGCGCGGAAAGGCGTCGTCGATGTGGAAGGGGGCGTCCACATGCGTGCCGGACTGCGAGCCCATGTGCAGGGCCAGGACGTTCACCCCGGCCTCGGCGGCCGTCAGCGCGGGCACCACCGCCACCGCGGGATCGCCCGGGTAGACCGGCATTCCCGTGACGATCGGCACCGACAGGTCCAGCAGCTCAACGCCCATGTCACCGTCCTCCAGCCCCCGCCCGCCACCAACCAAACGACGAGCTCCGCTCGGCTGATCGATTATCTCAGGCGTGTACGCAGCCGATAGCGTTGCGGCGTGTTGCCACATGTGACGGCCATCCGATACGTGACGCCGCTGCGCGAGGGAGGGTCGCTGCCGGGCATCGTCGAGGCCGACGACCTCGGCACCTATGTGACGAAGTTCCACGGCGCCGGGCAGGGCCGCAAGGCGCTGATCGCCGAGGTCATCGCGGGCGAGCTGGCCCGGCGGCTCGGCTTCCGGGTCCCCGACCAGGTGATCGTCGACCTCGACCCGGCGATCGGACGGCACGAGCCCGACACCGACGTGCAGGACCTGCTGAAGGCCAGCCCCGGCTGGAACCTCGGCGTCGACTTCCTGCCCGGGTCGCTCGGCTTCGACCCGCTCGGCTGGCGCCCCGACCCGGGCTTCGCGTCCCGGGTGCTGTGGTTCGACGCGTTCATCGGCAACGTGGACCGGAGCTGGCGCAACCCGAACATGCTGGTGTGGCACGGCGACATCTGGCTGATCGACCACGGCGCGAGCCTCATCTTCCACCACGCGTGGTCGAACGCCGCGAAGCTGTTCGCCGGGCCGTACGACGTCGACGACCACGTGCTGACGCCGTACGCGACGCTGCTGGCGAACGCCGAGGCGGAACTCGCCCCGAAGATCACCGAGGAGCTGCTGCGCGAGGTGACCGGCCTCGTCCCCGACCGGTGGCTGGCGGACGAGCCGGGATTCGACGGCCCGCAGGCCCTCCGGGACGCCTACGTCGACATCCTGCTGCCGCGCGCCGGGAAGCCGCGTGACTGGCTGCCCGCGACCGACGTCTCCGGCCGCCGGCCCGACACGGCGTCCCGGCGCGGCAGGAACCGCCCCGACTGGCTCGGCGGTGCCTCGTGAGCAACATCCGGTCCCGGGAGGACCCCACCGTGTTCGAGTACGCGGCGCTGCGCGTCGTCCCGCGCGTCGAGCGGGGCGAGGTGATGAACGTGGGCGTGGTGGTGTACTGCCGCGCGCGCGACTACCTCGGCTGCCGCACGCACCTGGACGAGCGGCGCCTCCTCGCGCTGGACCCCTCCCTCGACCTGGCGGGCGTGCGGGCCGGCCTCAAGGCCGTGGACGCCGTCTGCTGCGGCGGTGAGCGGGCGGGGCAGGCCGCGGACGAGGCCCCCGGCACGCGCTTCCGGTGGCTGACCGCGCCGCGCAGCACGATCCTCCAGCCCGGCCCCGTCCACGCGGGGCTCACCGAGGACCCGAAGGCCGAGCTGGACCGGCTCCTCCACCTACTGGTCAAGTAGCGCCGCGCGGGGCTACGTCCACTCCCAGCGGATGCCGTGGTAGCCGGCGGCCACGCCGAACTCGATGAAGTGGACGCTGTGGTAGCTCGACAGCCGCAGGTCGGCCGAGTCCTTGAGCGCGGTGTTGCCGTCGGGCCGCCACGTCCGGTAGCAGCGGGCGGGCAGCGCGGCCGGGTGGAACCGGACCTCGATGAGGAACTCGTGCTGCGGCGTGCGGAACCCGCGGCCCTCCTCGTTCACGGGCGGGCCCGTCTCGTCGAAGCCGAACCCGTACTCCAGCAGGTAGGTCTCGCCGCGGCCGAGCGCGCGGTCGAACAGCAGCTCGGCGGCGATGAGGCCGCTCGCCTCGTCCATCCGGACCCGCCCGAACCGGCAGCCGCGCGCGAAGCGGGAGGACGGCAGGACGCCGTGCGGGTGGTGGTAGACGGCGATCCAGCGGTCGACGCCGCGCTGCTGCGCCTGGAACACCGCCCGGGACCGGACCTCGCGCAGCTCCCGGCGCCGCCCGATCGTGTGCTGGTCGTGCAGGCTGAGGCCGGTGAGCTGCCGCCCGCCGCGGTCGCCGATCTCGTCGAGCAGGTCGCGGACGCCCGGCTCGGGGCACAGCTCCTCCACCGGCAGCCACGCCCCGGCGGACCGCTCGGCGGTCGGTTTGAGCAGCGTGAGCAGCGAATGGCGCGGCAGTTCGAGGATGACCTCAAGGCCGCGGACGGCGCGCATGGAGTCCGCGCGCTCGGGCCGGGTCCGCCCGCGCTGCCAGTAGCTCAGCGTGGACAGGCTGACGGCGATGCCCTGCGCCTCCAGGCGGCGCCGCAGCGAGTCGAGGCTGAGGCCGCGCGCCTGGATGGCCGCGTGGAGGGCGACGTTGAAGGGACCGTACTGCAGCACCTGTAGGAGATCGTCTTCCGCGACACTCTGCACCGCTGGCCTCCGGATCCGCTCCGGCCGGCCCCCGCTTGACGGCCTTGACTCCTGCGCTTGCGACTTCAGCGCTCACTGTAAGGCCAGGGAGGCGCGATTCCAACCGGCAACAACCGACAACCGCGGTCCGGCCGCCCCGCCCCGGGCCTCAGTGCCACTCCCATTCGATGCCGACGATGCCGCGGCGCACCGCGCCGACCGCGAGGTTGGCGCTGCCGGACGTGCCGATCCACAGCTCGCCGAGGCGCCGCCGGGGCGCCGGCGAGCTCTCGGCGGTGAAGCCGTAGCAGCGCGCGGGCAGCCGGTCGCCGGTGAACTGGACGATCGCGACGTAGTCGTGGACCGGGTGCGGGAAGCGCCGGTCGTAGCTGTCGGCGGCGGGCGGCCCGACCGGGCCGAGCTCGTACTCGACGACCGCGGTGTCGCCCGCCGCCAGGACCCGGTCGAAGACCAGCTCGAACGCCACGAGCCCGCCCTCGGCGCGGATCCGGCCGGGTCGGCAGTACCGCACCTTGGTGAGGGCGACCGCCCCGGCCGGGACGTCGTCCGGCTTGTCGTCCGGCGTGTCGTCCGGCTTGTCGTCCGGCCGGTGGCCGGCACCGTTGCCGAGCACGGGGACGCCGCCCGGCTCACCCGTCTGATGGACGCACACCACCCGGTCGATGTCGTCGCCCGCCGCCCGCAGGACGGTGCGCACCGACAGCGTCCAGGAGCGGCCCGCCTCGTCCAGCCGGTAGACGTCGTGGACGCTGAGCCGTTCGAGCCGGTGGTCGCCGGACCGGTCGAGCTGGCCGACGAGGCCCGCATACCCGGCCGGGTCCGGCCACAGCTCCCGTACCGGGCGGCCGCGGTCGGCGGGGGCGAGGCCGGGGGCCGGTGCCGCGCGGAGGGCGGG
>NZ_SMKM01000278.1 GCF_004348665.1 Actinomadura sp. GC306
GCCACCCCGTGCCCGACAACCGACCCCCCGGCCCCGAAAGCGGCCGAAAGAGTAACAACGTGCGCACTCACCCCCAGTAAATGCCCACCGCACCCCCACCCAGAACCGCTCCACGGCTCGTAGTGCCGACGCCGGGTTGCAGGGGGCCGCCCCCTGGGGTCGCCCCCTGGGCTAGAACAGCGCTGACTGCAGGGACCTGCGTGCCTTTGTCACTCGCGGGTCGTCCGGGGGGAGGAGTTCGAACAGCGACAGCAGGTGTTTGCGTGCTGTGTCGCGGTCGTCGCCCGCGGTGCCGCGCACCGCGGTCACGAGGCGTTCGAATGCCTGCTCCATCAGGCCGGAGATCATTTCCACGTCCGCCGCGCGGATCTGCGCCTGGACGTCGCCGGGCTTCGCGGCGGCCTCTTGGAGGGTGCGCTCGGGGTCGTCCAGCTCCTGGACCCGCTTGCTCAGATCGACCAGCGCGATGCCCTGCTTGGCCCGGGAGTCGCGCGGGTCGGCGGCGAGGATCTCCTCGAAGGCGGCCTTGGCGCCGTCCAGGTCGCCGCGCTGCAGGGCCTCCTCGGCGCGCTGGGTCACCGGGTCGGCCATCGGCGCGTCCGCGGCGCCGGCGGGCTGCTCGCCTTCCGGGGCGTCGGGCAGGATGCCCTCCTTGCGGAGCGCCTCGAAGAGCTGGTCGATGGCCTGGCGCACCTGCGGTTCGGGGGCGGCGCCGTTCAGGAAGGGCAGGAGCTGCCCGGCGACGACGGCCGCCACGAACGGGATGCCGCGCACGCCCATCTGCTGCATGTACGCGCCGAGCTGCGGGTTGGCGTCGATGTCGACCTTCGCCAGGATCCACTTGCCGGCCGCCTCGGTGGCGAGCTTCTCCAGGATGGGGCCGAGCTGTTTGCACGGGCCGCACCATTCGGCCCAGAAGTCGACGAGGACGGGAACGGACTGCGACCGCTCCACGACCTCGGTGTTGAAGGTCTGGTCGGTGACGTCCACGACGTACTGGCCGGTGGCGGCGCCGGCACCGGCGTCCGCACCGCCGGGCTGGGCCTGGCGTCCCTGCTGCTTCCTGGCGGCCGACTGACGCGCCCCCAGGTCGATGGCCCCGTGCAACGAAAAGTCCCGAGAAGGCATGGGTCCATCCTGCCCCATGAGCGCGCGTCGCCGTGCGCGCGTCCGCTCCCAGCGGAGCGCGGCGCCCGGCCCCGGAGGTCGGACTCGCCGCAATTAGTCGCACAATTCAGCCTTTGTCGTCTTTTTTGGAATTCACCACCGCGGGCGTCCGGCAAAGATTCGAGACGTCCTGCTGTAAAGGCGAAAAGATTGCTGGCAGCCATCACCAAGCCCGGTTATAGTCACGATGTCGATGCATCGCGGCACGGCAAAAGCGACCGCGCGCCGGGCCGCCGAACGGCGGCGGGGACGGCGGGCACCGCATGGCAGGTTGGGGGACCTAGGCCACCGCGGACGTACCCGGACACGGGAATCGCGCCCCGGCGCCGCGAGGGCATGACGAGCAATGGGGGGAAATCTGTGATCGCGGAGCATTCCGTGATCGTGGCCCGAGGATTGGGTGTCCGCCGCGGGGGGCGGTGGCTCCTGCGCCCGGTGACCTTCGGCGTGCCCGAAGGCGTGGTCGGCCTGGCCGGTCCACCTGGTGCCGGTAAATCCACTCTGCTGGCCACGTTCGCGACCTTGCGCAGGCCGAACGCCGGCGCGCTGCACATCCTCGGACACGACGTCGCGCACGCCGCCGGGGTACGGGCCGCGCGGGCCGCCATCGGCTACCTGCCCGCCCGGTTCACCCGGGCGGAGCACATGACGGCCGGGGAGTTCGTCGAGTACGCGGCCTACTACAAGCGGACGAGCGCGTCCGCCGCGCGTTCCGTCGTGCGGCGCCTCGACCTCGCCGAGGCCGCCGGGACCGAGCTGGCGCTGCTGCCGCCCGACGTCCGGCTGCGCGCCGGGCTCGCCGCGGCGTGCGTCCACGAGCCCGACATCCTGCTGCTGGACGACCCGTTCGGCGAGCTGTGCGCCGCCGCCGAGCCCTGGCCCACCGGCGCGGGCGGCCCCGGGCGGCACGCGCTGACCGCCGCCATGGCCGAGCTCGTCCCGGTGCTGCGCACGCTCGCCCCGGCGGTGCTCGTCACGGCCGACGCCCCCGAGACGCTCACCGGCTGGTGCGACCGCCTCCTCACGCTCGCCCGGGGCCGGCTGACCGAGCAGGCCACCGGCTCGGCCGGCGCCCGCCGCGGCCGGAGCGCCGCCGACCGCCGCGCCGCCGACCAGGCCGGGCCGCCGCCCCCGCTCGTCCCGGTGAAGCGCCGGCCCGCGCGGCCCGCGCCGCCGCAGATGACGCTGCCGAGCGTGCCGCTGCCGCAGCTGGCGAGGCTCCGGGTGCGCAGGCCGCCCGCCGGAAGCGCCACCGGTGTCTGACCTCGGGCGGGTGCTCCGGCTGGACGCCCGCCGCACGGCGCTGCTGATCGCGATGCCGGTCCTCACCGCGGTGGGGACGGCCGCCGCCGCGCCGTCGCTTTACCCGGCCGTCGCGTACTGGGACAACGCCGTCGTCGCCCTGATCAACGCGGTCCGCTTCGTGGGCCCCGTCGCCGCGGCGCTCGCCGCGTGGACCACGGTCCGGGAACGTCCGCTCGACTACCTGCGCGACCTCACGGCGCGCTCGCCCGCCACCGGCGCGCTGTTCGACCTGCTCCTGCTCTCCGTCGCCGCGCTGCTCTCCTACGCCACGGTCACGACGCTGGTCGTCGTCGTCACCCTCGCCCGGGACGGCGCCGGGCACCTCTACCTCGTGGGCGTGGCCGCGGGCGCGACGTCGCTCGTGCTGCACGTCGTCGCCGGCTACCTCATGGGACGCGCCGTGCCGCACCGCGCCACGGCCGGGCTCGTCCTCGTCGTGACGTCGCTGTGGGCCGCGCTCCGCGTGCCCGGAATGTCGTGGTGGAGCCTGCTTCCCCCGGCCGGATTCGACCACATCGCCCTGTTCACCACCCTGCGCCCCCGCGTGCTCCTCGACCAGGTCGCCTGGACGGCCGGACTGACCGCCGCGCTGATCCTCGGCTACGTCGTGTGGGTGACGCGGCGGTTCCTGGTCGTCCTCCCGCTGCTGGTCGCGCTGGCCGCGACGGGCACCGCCACGCTCGGCCTGCGCACCTCCGAGGGGACGGTCACGCCCGTCCACGCCGAACCGGTGTGCCGGGAGTGGCCGATCACCGTGTGCGTCCACCCCGCGCTGCGCAACGCGCTGCCCGGCCTGACGGCGGCGGCCACCCCCCTCGCCGCGCGCCTCAGCGACACGCCCGGCGCGTTCACGCGCGTGGAGCAGCGCCCGGCGTGGAAGCCCGTCTCGGTGTCGGGCGGCGTCGCCACCGTCCACCTGGACGAGACGCTCTCACCCGGATACGCGGCACGGGCCGTCCGGCAGATCAGCCGCAGCCTCCGCGATGTGCACGCGTGCGCGGCCTCCCCGGACGTCCCCGACCACTACCGCGCGCTGGTGGACGCCTGGCTCCTCGACGAGGCTCCGCCGGCCGTCCCCGACGCCCGCGCCGCCCGCCGCTTCGCCTCCTGGAGCGAAGCGCGCCGCCGCGCCTGGCTGCGGCTCAACTTCGCCGACTACCGCTCCTGCACCCTGGGGCCGAGTGACTTCCTACGGGGCGCTTAGCGCACTGGTGGACGCGAAGGTGAAGGCGGCCCGTGCCGAGTGACTTCCTACGGGGTGCTTGAGGCGGGCGCACCCGCCGTGTGCGGCGGCCTGGTCCAGTGGCGCTCGACGAAGAAGGGCGCGACCGGCAGCACGGCCGCGGCCGCCGCGAGGACCGTGCGCTTGAGGTCCCAGCCGAGCGGGTCGCGGACGAGGAACACCATCCCGACGTAGGCCATGAACAGGACCCCGTGGATCGGGCCGGCCAGCTGGACGCCGACCTCCGCGTCCGCGCCGTACTTCAGCGGCATCGCGATCAGCAGCAGGGCCAGGAAGGAGACCGCCTCGGCGATGGAGACCACACGGAAAACGCGAATCATGTCCACGCCGGGGCAACGTGCGGCTCCCCGCCCGGGTTTCCCTTCACACTATGGCTTCGCTCACACGGACACGGAGCTAACCGGCTCGACAGGTAAGGGACGGTCCTTGCGGGAATGTCCCGTACATGGCTCGCTCGGAATCGAAGAAGGACTCCCCCCGATCGCCGTCCGCCGTCCGGTCCCGGCCACGGTGGCGCGGACTGCTCACCCCCGCACTGCTCATCATCGCGACCATCGCGATCGTGCTGGTGGCCCAGCAGGCGCTGCGCGGCCTCCCCGGCTGGCTGAACCCGTTCGGCGTGGAGACGAAGGACCGCAGCGGGCCCGTCCTGCTGAAGTCGATCCGCGACCTGCACCGCTACGAGGCGGCCAGCGGCAACTTCCAGGTCGTCGTCGACCTGGAGAAGGACGCGAAGTTCCTCCCGGACTCCCTGCGCGGCAACCGCACGCTGTTCGTCGGCAACGGCTCCGTGGACGCCTACGTCGACTTCTCCAAGGTGGGCGACGGCGCCGTCCAGGTGAACGCCGACCGGACGGCCGCGACCATCACGCTGCCGCCCGCGCAGCTCGAGCGGACCAACCTCGACCAGAAGAACAGCTACGTCTACTCCACCGAACGCGGCCTGATCGACCGCTTCGGCGACTTCTTCAGCAGCAACCCCAACAACCAGCAGCAGCTCTACGTCCTGGCGGCCCAGAAGATCCAGACCGCCGCGGACCAGAGCGGCCTCAAGCAGCGCGCCGACGCCAACACCAAGACGATGCTGGAGAACATGCTCCGCGCCCTAGGCTTCACCAAGGTCACCGTCCAACAGCAGCAGAACCCCCAGTGACCTCAGCCACCGCCGCGACCGCGCGACGACCTCAACCGTCGCGATCGCGACCGAAGGCAGGTTCCGAGCCTGCGAGGAACCTGATCGCGCAGCGAGCCGCTAGGCGAGTCGGAGCGATGCAGCGATCGCGCGTGGTCCGATCGGTGGCGAGCCGCTAGGCGAGCTACCGGGTCGGGACACGAATAAGCAGCGCGTCTCCCTGGCCGCCGCCGCCGCAGAGGCCGGCGGCGCCGAGGCCGCCGCCGCGGCGCTTCAGCTCGTAGGCGAGGGTCAGGACGATGCGGGCGCCGGACATGCCCACCGGGTGGCCGAGGGCGATGGCGCCGCCGTTGACGTTGACCTTGTCCGGGCCGACGCCGAGGTCGCGCATCGACTGGACGCCCACGGAGGCGAACGCCTCGTTGATCTCGATGAGGTCGAGGTCGGCGACGTCGAGGCCGTCCTTGCCGAGCGCGTGCTTGATCGCGTTGGCGGGCTGGGACTGCAGCGAGTTGTCGGGGCCGGCGACGTTGCCGTGCGCGCCGATCTCGGCGAGCCACGTCAGCCCGAGCTCCTCGGCCTTGGCCTTGGACATCACGACGACGGCGGCGGCGCCGTCTGAGATCTGCGAGGACGAGCCGGCGGTGATCGTCCCGTCCTTGCTGAAGGCGGGGCGCAGCTTGCCGAGGGTCTCGGCCGTGGTGTCGCCGCGCACGCCCTCGTCGGCGGAGAAGACGACCGGCTCGCCGCGCCGCTGCGG
The DNA here is from genome assembly GCF_004348665.1 of Actinomadura sp. GC306. Lineage (GTDB taxonomy): Bacteria > Actinomycetota > Actinomycetes > Streptosporangiales > Streptosporangiaceae > Spirillospora. The sequence goes on from NZ_SMKM01000278.1 coordinate 5,608, forward strand.
GATCTCGACGGGGGCGATCTCGTCGTCGAACAGGCCGTTCTTGACGGCCTCGGCGGCGCGCTGGTGGGAGCGGGCGGAGAACTCGTCCTGCTCCTCGCGGGAGATGCCCAGCTTCGCGTTGTGGCGCTCGGTCGACTCGCCCATGGAGACGCCGTCGAACGCGTCGGTGAGCGCGTCGTAGGCCATGTGGTCGAGGACCTCGACCGAGCCGTACTTGTAGCCGCCGCGCGACTTCGGCAGCAGGTGCGGGGCCTGGGTCATCGACTCCATGCCGCCGGCGACGACGATGTCGAACTCGCCGGCCCGGATCAGCTGGTCGGCGAGCGCGATCGCGTCGAGGCCGGACAGGCAGACCTTGTTGATCGTGATCGACGGGACGTTCATCGGGATGCCCGCCTTGACGGCCGCCTGCCGGGACGGGATCTGGCCGGCGCCCGCCTGCAGCACCTGGCCGAGGATCACGTACTGCACCTGGTCACCGGTGATCCCGGCGCGCTCCAGCGCCGCCTTGACCGCGTGCGCTCCGAGATCGGCGGCGGAGAAGTCCTTCAGCGAGCCCGTCAGGCGCCCGATGGGGGTGCGTGCTCCGGCGACGATCACGGACGTGGTCATGAGGGGGCCTCCAGGATGGTGCTGCGGCGACGTTTGCCACCATACCCAGGAGAACCTCGTCCGGTTCAGTTCGCCCCCGCCTGTCCGCCCGAGTAGGGAGAAAGCCCATGCTGACCCGTATCGACCACATTGGCATTGCTTGTCACGATCTCGACGCCACCGTCGAGTTCTACAAGGCGACCTACGGCTTCACCGACGCGCACTTCGAGGTGAACGAGGAGCAGGGCGTCCGGGAGTGCATGCTCAAGATCAACGACACCGGCGACGGGGCGGCGAGCTACCTGCAGCTGCTCGAACCGATCCGGGACGACTCCGCGGTGGCCAAGTGGCTCGCGAAGAACGGCGAGGGCGTGCACCACATCGCGTTCGGCACCGACGGGACGGTCGAGGACGAGGCGGCCGGCATCGCGGGCAAGGGCGTCCGGGTCCTGTACGACGCGCCGCGCAACGGATCCATGGGATCCTTGATCAACTTTTTGCACCCGAAGGACTGCCACGGCGTCCTCACCGAGCTGGTGCAGAAGCGCTGACGGAGCCGGGTGATCTTCCGGGGCCGTCGCCACAGGGGCGCGACCGGATCGTGACGTGTTCGATATCACTGCGGCGGACGGCGAGCCTTCGACTGCCGCTCTGTGACCGTTCCGCCACATCTGGTGCATTTGTGGTGCCCGTACCTGGGCCGGGACCGACCCGGAGACGGGGGCCATAAAAGGGACAAAACACGCAGCGCGTCAAGATGAGCCCCCAACACGGCAGTGTCCGGAGTACGCTTCATTCGCCGGAAGAGGTCTGGGGCACTGCGCCCGTCATGCCAGGCGATCAACCGGTCCCCGGAACCACCCGTAGCCCCGTCACATCAGGATTGAGCCACATGCAGTCCGACATCGACGCCCAGCTCAGCAACTTCTTTGAAGACACGCCCCCGCGCGAATTCGACGTGGTGCTCCGCGGCTACGACCGGCACCAGGTCGACGAGCACATCAAGTCGCTCGACAACGAGGTCCGGCAGACCCGCGAGCAGACCCAGGCCCTGCAGCGGGAGCTGTCGGACGCCCATCGGCAGCTGCAGGAGCAGGAACGTCCCACCTACTCCGGCCTCGGCGCGCGCATCGAGCAACTGCTCAGGCTCGCCGAGGAACAGGCCACCGAGCTCGTCCAGGCGGCCCGCTCCGAGGCGAACGAGATCAAGGCCGCGGCCAAGGTCGACGCCGCCGAGCAGCGCGCCACCGCCGAGAACGACGCCGCGGAACTGCGCGCCAACGCCCAGCGCGAGGGCGACGACATGCGCAACGCGGCCGAGCGCGAGGCAGAGGAGGTCCGCACCTCCGCCCGCCGCGAGGCCGACGAGCTGACCTCCACGACCGAGCGCGAGGTCGCCAAGCTGCGCGCGACCGCCGACCACGAGGTCGCCGAGAAGCGCGCCGCGGCCGAGCGGGAGATCGCCAAGCTCCGCACCACGACCGAGCGCGAGGTCGCGCAGCTGCGCGCGTCCACCAAGCGCGAGCGGGACGAGATCCTCACGACCGCCAAGCGGCAGGCCGACGAGATGCGGGCCCAGGCCCAGCGCATCCTGGAGGAGAGCGAGGCCCAGCGCGCCCAGGCCGAGGCCGAGTTCGAGATCCAGCTGGCCGCCCGCCGCGAGGAGGCCGACCGGCAGGACGCCGAGCGCCACTCGGCCGCCCAGGCCGCCACGCAGAAGCTCGTCGCCGAGGCGGAGCAGCGCGCCGCGTCGGCCGAGCAGCGGGCCGCCAAGGCGACCCAGCAGGCCGAGCAGACCCGGCGCGAGGCCGACTCGCACGCCAAGCAGCTCATGGCCAACGCGCGCAAGAACTCCGACAACGTCATCGCCGAGGCCAAGTCGCAGGCCGAGCAGCTGCTCGCCGAGACCAAGTCCGAGGCCGACCGCGTCCGGACGGCGGCGCAGCGCCAGGTCGACGAGCTGACGCGCCAGCGCGACAGCATCACCAGCCACCTCAACCAGCTGCGCCAGCTGATCGGTGGCGTCGCGCCGAATCTGGGCGCCGAGCCCGAGCTGGCCGCGCCGCCGGAGCCGGCCGCGATCCCCGCGGCCGAGCCCAAGCCGGCCCCGCAGCAGGCCGAGCCGCCGCGGCAGCCCGCCGCCCAGCAGGCGAAGCAGGCCGCGCCCGCCAAGCAGGCGGCCCAGGCCAAGAAGTCCGACGAGGACGACGAGGACTGGTGGCAGGAGTGAACCGACCGGTCGCCTGACCGGCGGCCGGAACGTGACGGGAAAGCCTAGAGGCAGCGGCAACGCCTCTAGGCTTTCCGTCGTCTGACCCAGTAGCGCACCGTCCGCGGCCTCGGACGGGTGCCCGGGAACTCAGGACGAAAGAGGAGAGCGGCGTGCCCGACCAGACCCCCGAAGAGGACGGGCCGGAGGCGAGCCCCGGCACGAGCCGCCCCGCCACCGGCCGCAAGG
>NZ_SMKM01000279.1 GCF_004348665.1 Actinomadura sp. GC306
GTGGAGGCCGAGTGGGGGCTTTTGCCTTTTGTGCAGGTTGGATGCTTGATAGGTCGAACGGACGTTCGGTTTTGGAGCGTTCGACATGGTATCGAACGGGAGGTCAAAGTGACCTTGACTTGGCCGACGCATTGCTTGTGAAGTGAGCTAGGTCACGCGCGGATTGTCACATTTCCTACCAACTTGCTGCTTGTTTTCGTTAAATGATCATGTGATACTCCACTCGAACCCGTCAGCGAGTTGCTTCTCCCCACAAAGCGCCTATACCGACCAACGATGCTCTCAGGGCACCCGCCGCCCGGACTGACCGCGCCACCACGTCAAAAGGGACGAGAATGACCGTCGATGTCGGCACCCGGTCCGCTCGAAAGGCACGTACGCTGCCGTTTCGCCATCTGCCGCGGCTGGTGCGCGATCCGATCGGAACGTTCGAGGAAATGGGACGGGAGGCCGACGGTGAGATCGTCCGGGCGAACCTCGGCCCGTTCCGCCCTTATCTGATCACCCGGCCGGAGCACCTGCAGTACATCCTGCGCGACAACGTCGACAACTTCCGGCGCGAGGGCATGATGTGGAAGCCCCTCGGACGGCTGGTCGGCGACACCTCGGACATCGGTCCGACGTGGAACATCCGGCGCAAGGTCTACCAGAACCTGCTGTCGGCGCCGAGCACCGCGCTGGTCGCCGACGAGATGACCGCCACCATCGCCGAGGCCGTGGAGGAGCTGGGCCGGCGCGCCGCGGGCGGAAAGCCCGTCGACGCCTACGGGGAGATGACGCGGATCGTCTACCGGACGATCATCCGGGTGCTGCTCGGCGACCGCATCGAGCTGTCGAAGATCGACGAGCTCGGCGAGGCCATGGTGACCGCGACGACGTCGTCCTTCCGCGCGCGGATGCTGATGCCGTTCATCCCGTTCTCGGTGCCGCTGCCCGGGGACCGGACCTTCAACCGCGCCGTCCGGGTCCTGGACGACCTCATCTTCCCCATCGTCCACGAGGCGCGCCGCCGCCAGGACGACGGCGGCCGGGACCTCGTGTCGATGCTCCTCAACGCGCGGGGCGACGACGGCGAGGCGCTCGACGACCGGGCCGTCCGCGACGGCATCGTCGGGCTGTTCATGGCGGCGACGGACACGACGGTCTCGGTCCTGACGTTCCTGTGGGGCGCGCTGGACGCGAACCCGGACGTCCGCACGAAGCTCTACGACGAGATCGACCGCGTGGTGGGGACGCGTCCGGCCCGCTATGACGACGTCCCGAAGCTGCCCTACACCAAGATGGTGCTGCAGGAGACGGCCCGCATCTACTCCGTCGGCTGGATCACCCCGAGGGTGGTGCGCGAGGACGACGTCATCGACGGGGTGCGGCTCAAGGCCGGCTCGACGATCGCCATCAGCCCGTTCCTCACGCACCGGCTGCCGGACGTCTGGCCGCAGCCGCACGTCTTCGATCCGGAGCGGTTCGTCTCCGACCGTTCCCGGCACCGTTTCGCCTACATGGCGTTCGGTGGAGGCCCCCACCAGTGCGCGGGGCGTGTCTTCTTCTACATCGAGGCGCCGCTGATCCTGGCCACGCTGCTCAGCAGGTACCGCCCGGTGCTGGCGAGCCCGCAGCCGATCGAGCCGCGGGTGGACCTCACCCTGAAGCCGCGTGAGCGGGTCGACATCACGCTGCAGCCCGTCCGGCACTGAGCCGGCGGACGCACCGCCCACGCTGAACGTCATCGTCTGGAACGCACCACTCCCGGGATGGTCTTCACCATGCAAAAAATCGATTTCACCGGCCTGCCCGCGGCCACTCCGAGCGGCGCGATCTGCGCGGTGGCGGGCCTGGCGGGGAGGGAGACGCAGCGATGGGCGGAGCGGTACGGCCGCCTGTTCGGCGCGAAACCCTTCGATCCGACGCTCTACAACACGGTCTGCCTGTGCACGGCGTTCAGCGCGCCGTGGGCGACGAGCGACGAACTCCAGTTGACGAACCGCACCGCCGTGTGGGGATTCGGCGTGGACTGGCGCATCGACTACGTGGCGACCTCGCGGGCCGAGGTGGACGACGTCGTCGCCGGGTGCCTGGCCGTCGCGGACGGGGAGCCGCCGGCCGACGACGATCTGATGCTCTCGCTCGCCGACATCCGCGAGGGGCTGGCGGAGTCGCCCGCGTTCCCCGCGCTGCTGCCCGCCTGGCGGGACCAGCTCGCGCGCTTCCTGCACTCGATGGCGCACGAATGGGACTGGCGGGCCGCCGGGAAGCGCCCCACCCTGGCCGAGTATCTGGACAACTGCGACAACTTCGGGTTCTCCTTCGCGTTCCTCTCGCAGTGGATCTCCAGCAGCCCGCCGCCGAGCGAGGCCGACATCGCGGCGGTCCAGACGGCGAGCTGGGCCGCGCAGCGCGCCGGGCGCCTGATCAACGACATCGGCAGCTACGAGCGGGACGTCGAGTGGGGCGACCTCAACGCCCTCCTGCTCGACGTCGGACGGGACGAGATAGACCGGCACGTCGCCGAGCTCACCGGGCGGTTCCGCGAGGTCGTCGTCCCGCTGCGCGAGGACCATCCCCGGCTCGCCTACTACCTCGAACGCCAGATCGACTTCTGCATGGGGTTCTACGGCGAGACCGACTACTGGGGGGCGCTGTGACCACGGGTCAGGAGGCACGGCCCGACGCCGGCCCGGCCGCGGCCCAGGATCTGCTCGCCGGCCTGCTCGCGCGGCCCTGGGGACAGGTCTCCCCGTCGATCTACGAGACCGGCAGGCTGGTCTCCCTCGCCCCCTGGCTGAAGGGGCACGACCTGCGGCTGCGGCATCTGCTGGACGCGCGGCGTCCCGACGGCCTCTGGGGAGCGCCGGAGGGGTACATGGTCGTCCCGTCGCTAAGCGCCGTGGAGGCGTTGCTCAAGGTGCTGCGCGACGGCGGCCCGCCGGCCGAGGAGCTCGCCGGCGCGCTCAACCGCGCCCTGCCCGTGCTCGCCGTGCGGCTGCCGGGCATGACCGCCGACGCCCTGCCCGACATGCCGGCGAACGACCTCATCGCCAGCGCGCTGATCGACTCGATCAACGACCACCTCGCCGCCCTCCGGGAGCTGCCCTCGTCCGGCCTCGACCCGGCGGTCCTGGACGCGCCCCTGGGCCGTCCGAAGGACCTGGACGGGACGAGGCTCGCCACCATCCGGGCCGCGCTCGGCGCCGGGATCGTCCTGCCGGAGAAGGTGCTGCACGCGCTGGAGGTCGCGGGCGATCTGGCGCGGGGTGCGCCGGCGGTCCGCCCGGGTTCGCTGGGGGCGGTCGGCGCGTCGCCCGCCGCCACCGCCGCCTGGCTGGACGAGCACGCCGCGAGCGATCCCCACCACCTGGCGCGGGTCTTCCTGGAGACGGTCGTGGACGACCACGCCGGTCTCGCGCCGTGCGGCATCCCCATCACGGTCTTCGAGCGCGCCTGGGTGCTCGGCATCCTCGCGCGGACCGGCGTCGCCACGAACGTGCCCGCCTCGCTGGTGCAGGGCCTCGACGACGCGCTCGGCCCGGTCGGCACCCCCGCGGCGGAGGGGCTCCCCCCGGACGCCGACACCACGTCCGCGACCCTGTACGCGCTCGGTCTCCTCGGCGTGCCGCGGGCCCCCGACATGCTGTGGTCGTACGAGACGGACACGCATTTCTCCACCTGGCCCGGCGAGAACGGCTTCTCGGTGACGGTCAACGCCCACGTCCTGGAGGCGTTCGGCCAGTACCTCCAGGCGGTGCGCCGGGGCGAGGCTCCGCCGGCCGCGGCGGCGGGACGGTACGCGGCGACGGTGGACAAGCTCGTCGGCCTGCTGTGCGACCGGCAGGAGGCGGACGGCAGCTGGACGGACCGCTGGCACGCCTCGCCCTACTACGCGACCATGTGCTGCGTCGTGGCGCTGGACCGGTTCGGCGGCGAGAAGGGCGCGCGGGCGGTGCAGCGCGCCCGCGCGTGGGCACTGGAGAGCCAGCGGTCCGACGGGTCGTGGGGACGCTGGGAAGGGACGGTCGAAGAGACCGCCTACGCCATTCAGATCCTGCTGTCAGACACGCCGGATATCACCATGTGGGAGGCGTCGGCGAGGATTAGGGAATCTGTCGCCGCCGGTTGTAAAATGCTCCCCGCCGCGGATCGTCCGGACGACGACGGCGCCGACGAGTGGCCGGCGCTATGGCACGACAAGGACCTGTACCTGCCGGTCGCCATCGTGCGGGCGTCCGTCCTGGCAGCGCACCGGCTGGCCGACCAACGCGGCATTAGACCCGATTTGCGCTAAATGCACGTTGCGCCCATGTTTCGTATCTCACACTGCAAGATGGTCAATAGCGGAATTTCCCGCTAACGCGAACAAAGTACATCATCTGCCCTCGCAACGTTGCTAAGGTACTCCGCGTGCGCACGCGACAGCCCCCTGTCGCGCCGCGCGCCTGTACACCAGCGGCCCGGCAACCGTCACCCCCGGCGGCCCGCCGGGCGCTCGGGAACTCGTTGAGGACAGGTTGAATGCGCTTCCGCAACTCACGTCTGCGGACGAAAATTACCGCCCTGCTCGTGTCGCTAGCGGCACTCTGGGTCTTCGCCGCGTGGGTGACCATGCGCGAAGGACTGAATCTGCTCACCGTCACCACGCTCGACCAGAACGTCACCCGGCCCGCCGTGACCCTGGTGACCGAGGTGCAGCAAGAACGCCGGCTCTCCCTCGCCTACCTGGGCAGTCCCAGCAGGCAGCAGCGCGCCGCGCTCGACGCGCAGCGCCAGCGCGTCGACTCCGCGTCGGCCGACTACCGGGAGGGAGTCGCGAGCGGCTCCGTATCGAGGATGGCCAGTGACAACACCAAGAAGAGCATCAAGGAGTCGCTCAGCCGCCTGAACGCCCTCACCGCGGGCCGGACCGCCATCGACGCCCGCTCACTGGAGCGCGGCCAGGCGGCCCAGCCCTACAACGACTTCATCGACGTCGCCTTCCGCCTCTACACCTCGGTCGGCAGCGTGGACGACGACGCCATCGCCAAGGACAGCCGCACGCTCAACTCCCTCACCCGCGCCAAGGAGATCCTCTCCCGCGAGGACGCGCTGCTCGCGGGAGCACTCGCCGCCGGGCGCTTCACCCCGGCCGAGCACGCAGAGTTCACCAAGCTGGTGGGAACCCAGCGGTTCCTCCACGAGGAGGCCGCCGCCGAGCTCCCGCAGGAGGACCGCGCCCAGTACGACGAGGTCGCCCGGAGCAACGAGTACCTGGGGCTGCGCGGCCTTGAGGACCGCATCGTCCAGAGCAAGACGACCGGGCCGATCCGCATCACCTCCCAGGAGTGGGAGTCGTCGATGCTCCCGGTCCAGAAGCAGCTCGAACAGGTCGTGCTCGACGGCGGTGACAGGCTGCTGGAACGCGCTAAGCCGATGGGCTACGGGATCATCATCCGGCTGGCCCTCGCCGGCGGTCTCGGCCTGCTGGCGGTCATCGCGTCCATCGTCGTGTCCATCACCACCGCCCGCGCGCTCGTCCGGCAGCTCGAACGGCTGCGCGCCGCCGCTTGGGAGCTGGCCGAGCAGCGCCTGCCCGGCGTCGTCGAACGCCTCGGGCACGGCGAGCAGGTGGACGTCTCCCTCGAAGCCCCGCCGCTGCAGTTCGGCAACGACGAGATCGGGCAGGTGGGACGCGCGTTCAACGCCGTCCAGGAGACCGCGATCCGCACCGCCGTCGAGCAGGCCGAGCTGCGCCGCGGCATCCGCGACGTCCTGCTCAGCCTGGCCCGCCGCACGCAGACCCTCGTGCACCGGCAGCTCACCATGCTGGACACGATGGAGCGCCGGCACGACATCGAGGTCAAGGAGCTGGAGGAGCTGTTCCGGCTCGACCACCTCGCGACCCGCATGCGGCGCAACGCCGAGAACCTCATCGTGCTCTCCGGCGCGCTGCCCGCCCGCGGATGGCGCAACTCCGTCCCGATGGTGGACGTCGTCCGCGCCGCGGTCGGCGAGGTCGAGGACTACACCCGCGTCACCGTGCTGCCGTTCGGCCCGGTCGAGCTCGCCGGACGCGCCGTCGGTGACGTCACCCACCTGCTCGCCGAGCTGATCGAGAACGCCGTGTCGTTCTCCCCGCCGGACACCGTCGTGCAGATCGGCGGCCACCTCGTCGCGAGCGGCTTCGCCATCGACATCGAGGACCGCGGGCTCGGCATGACCGACGAGAAGCTCGCCGAGATCAACGCGCGGATCGCCGACCCGCCCGACTTCAACCTGCAGAGCTCCGTCCAGCTCGGCCTGTTCGTGGTCAGCAAGCTCGCCGAGCGGTACAACGTGCAGGTCTCGCTGAAGCGCTCCGCCTACGGCGGCACCACCGCGGTGGTCGTCATCCCCCGGGAGCTGATCAGCGAGCAGGGGCCCGAGGCCGCCAAGTCCGGCGCCACCACGCAGAACGGCCTGGAGGTGCGGCAGCCGACCGTGGTCGGCGCCCCCGCGAACGGACGGCCGGTGTCGCAGAACGGCACCGGGGCCGATGCGCCGGCGTCCGGTCCGAGGTCGTCGGGTGCGACGGCGACGCTGTCCGCGTCGTCCACCGGACCGGCGCTCGTCGCGGTGCCCTCGCCCGCGTCCGAGCCGGCCGACGCGCACCGGCCCGGCGGCGGCGGGCGCTCCCCCGAGGACGCCGCCCCCGAAGACGGGGGTGATTCCGTAACCACCGAGCCGGAGGATCAGCCACCCGTGCCCGATAGCTCCACCACACCGTCCGGTCTTCCCGTGCGGGTGCCCCAGGCGAACCTGGCCGAGCCCCTGCGGGCGGGCGAACCCGCCGCCGAGGAGCAGGAGGAGGTGGAGGACCCAGGCCGCTCCCCCGAGGAGATCCAGCGGATCATGGGCTCCTACCAGCGGGGCACGCGGCAGGGCCGGTCCGACGCGGCCCAGGCGGAACGGCAGGAACGGCGCGAGAACGCAGCGGAAGGCGAGGAAGATCAGTGACGCAGAAGACCGGTTCGACCTCCGATCTGGGCTGGTTGCTGGACGATCTGGTCCACCGGCTGCCGCACACCCGCAGTGCCGTCGTGCTGTCGGCGGACGGCCTGCTGATGGCGTCCTCCGAGGGCATGACCCAGGATGACGGAGAGCACCTCGCGGCCGTCGCCGCCGGGATCCAGAGCCTCGCCAAGGGCGCGGGCGTCCGGTTCGGCGGCGGGCCCGTCCGGCAGACGATCATCGAGATGGCGTCGGCGTTCATGCTGGTGACGGTGGCGGGCAAGGGCGCCTGCCTCGCCGTGCTCGCCGGGGAGGAGGCCGACGTCGGCCTCATCGCCTACGAGATGGCGATGCTCGTCACCGCGATGGGCCACCACCTCACGTCCCCGTCCCGGTCGGAGGCGGCCGAAGGCGGTTCGACGTGATGCCTCCCGAGGATCCGCAGCACCAGTGGCCGGACGACTCGGCGCTGCCCGCCCGCGGCCGGCTGCTCGACGAGCAGGCCGGCCCGATGGTGCGGCCGTACGTGATGACCAGCGGCCGCATCGAGCCGACCCGCGGCGAGTTCGACCTCATCACCCTCGTGGTGGCGGTCGGCCCCGAGCCGGAGGGCGCGATCGGCCTCGGCCCCGAGCACCTGGCGATCATCCGGCTCTGCCAGTCGGTCATGTCGGTGGCGGAGATCACCGGACATCTCGACCTTCCGGTGGCGACCGTGCGGGTGATGCTCGGCGACCTTCTCGACAAGGGATTCGTCTCCATGCAGGAGCCCGAACCCGAAGCGGACATGCACGACATCAGGCTCTACAAGGCGGTGATCGATGGTCTCCGGGCCCTCTAGCGCCGGGGGCGGACGGCACGGCGTGCGCGCCCGCAGGCTTCCCACGGCGGTCAAGATCGTGATCGCGGGCGGATTCGGCGTCGGCAAGACCACGATGGTCGCGACGGTGTCCGAGACCCGTCCGCTGCGTACCGAGGAGGTCCTCACCGACAACAGCGTCGGCGTGGACGACATCTCCGGTGTGGAGCGCAAGGGCACCACCACCGTCGCGATGGACTTCGGCCGCATCACGATGAAGGAGGACTACGTCCTCTACCTGTTCGGCACACCCGGGCAGCAGCGCTTCTGGTTCATGTGGGACGAGGTCTCGCTCGGCGCCATCGGCGCCGTCGTCCTCGCCGACACCCGCCGGCTGTCCGACTGCTTCCCGTCGGTCGACTACTTCGAGCGCCGCAAGACCCCGTTCATCGTGGCGGTCAACTGCTTCGAGGGCGCCAAGCGCTACGACCTGGCGGAGATCCAGATGGCCCTGAACCTGGGCCCCAGGGTTCCCGTCATGCTCTGCGACGCCCGCGACCTTGAATCCTGCAAGAAGGTCCTCATCGACCTCGTCCTGCACGCCATGAAGACCCGCGGTTTGACCGGCGACCCCGAACCCCAAAACGCCTAAAACCCCAAAGGCCGGTCGGTCCCGGCGGCACCAGCCGCCGGGACCGACCGGCCTTCCCGCGTCACCAAGTCCGTTGACTTGCGGCGTGTTGTTGTTATCCGGCGCTCCATAACAACAACACGCCGCAAGTCAACGAGCGCGAAGCAGCCGGCACCGCAGCCCCGCGCCGGGCTGAGCCGACGCGGTCGCGTCCGAAGGCAGGTTGCGCCGAGGGGACTGCTAGCCGGTTCTCGACAC
>NZ_SMKM01000027.1 GCF_004348665.1 Actinomadura sp. GC306
GCGCCCGCCCGAGCGCCTGCCCGGACCGTGGGCATACCGCTACCTTGCCCCAGGGAGAACCGTGGCGAAAGGACGCACATGTCGGTGATGTGGAAGTCGTGGGGCATCCGGAAGACATGCTCGCCCGGCCGTCACGTGGTCACCACACCCCGGCTGGTGCTCCGGTCGCCGACGATGTGGGAGTTACGGCTCGTCCTCGCCCTCGGCAGCGATGGCGAGGCGCAGCGCCGGCTCCACTGGGCACCGGAGGACGTCATTCCCGAGGACGAACGCGAACGCCTGGTTACGGCTCCGGTAGGGCGCGGCCGTGGACGTTTCGGGCTGCCGGGCCCCGGTCTGGAGGCGGCGCTGCTGGCGATCGACCCCGCCCTCGGCCTGCCCGCCGGGGCCGTCACGCTGACCCCGGAGTCCAGGGACCGCTGCGAACTGGGCGGCTACCTGGCCCCCTCCTACCGGGGCCGCGGGCTCGGAGCGGAGTTGTTCGCCGCTGGCCTCGCACTCGCTCAGCACCACCTGCACATCACGGAGGTGCGGGCCGCGGTCGAGCCCGCGAACACCGCGTGCGTTCGCGCGCTGTGGCGGGCCGGCTTCGATCCGGCCGCCGGTCCGGAGAAGTACGTGCTGCCGGACGGCCACGTCCTGCCGTCCGCCTGGTTCGCCGACGTCACGCCGCAGCCGGCGTGGTGCGAGGGCACCTGGTGAGCGTCCCGGGCGCCGTCAGGCGACGTGGGGGATGACCAGGGAGAGGGCCGAGGTGATCTCTTCGGGGGCCGGGGCGACGTCGGGGACGACGTCGCGGAGGGCCAGCCAGCCGTTGATCGCCTGGACGGTCGGCTTGGCCTCGATGAGCTGCGGGTCGTCGATCCCGTACCAGGTGGCGATCTTGGACCAGCGCCACAGCCGGTGGCCGGCGGACGACATCTCCGAGGAGGGGAAGCCGGCGACGCCGCGGGAGCCGGTGATCGCGTGCCGGACCGAGTCGAGCGAGCGCCCGACCCGCTCGGCGATGTCGCGGATCGTCAGCAGCGGGTCGGCCTCGACCTGCAGGACGTGCACGCCGGGCGCGCTGGTCTCGACGTGCTCCACCATCTCCATGATCGCGGCGGCGAGGGTGGGCCCGGACCACGCGCAGGACGCGTTGCCGGGCCGTTCGGCGTGCTCGGGCTCGCTGATGATGGACACGGTGACCGCGCCGTGCGTGCGGTCGAACAGCGGGTCGAGCTCGTCCTCGTAGAGGGGACGGCTGAGGATCAGCGCGAAGTCGTAGCGCGGCATGCTGATCCCTCCCTCGGGCGTCTCTCCTCCTCGAAAGGTACAACGCGCGAGCGCGGTATGCTTGGCTCGGGACCGGTCTCGCGACCCGTATCATGCGTCGATTTCGCATTGTGCGACCGGTTGACGTAGACTCCTTTGTCGGTCCGTCGGCGGCCGCCTGATTCCCTGTTCCGGACGCTTTACGCGTCGTGGCGGTGGGTTGCGGCCGATTCTCCCTCGGGAGCCGGGGCCGAGTCCAATGAGCCGACCAGTGAAGCGCGGAGGACATGCCCAAGAAAGAAGGGGCCATCGAGATCGAGGGCACCGTCATCGAGTCCCTCCCGAACGCCATGTTCCGGGTGGAGCTCGACAACGGGCACAAGGTGCTCGCCCACATCAGCGGCAAGATGCGGATGCACTACATCCGGATCCTGCCGGACGACCGCGTCGTTGTGGAGCTGAGCCCCTACGACCTCACGCGCGGTCGGATCGTCTACCGCTACAAGTAACCCATCCATCCCACTGGGGTTGCCTTCCCCGCGCGTGGCGGCGCGGGGGTGACCCTGATCTAGGAGACCCAGTGAAGGTCAAGCCGAGCGTCAAGAAGATCTGCAACAAGTGCCGCGTCATCCGCCGGCACGGCCGGGTCATGGTGATCTGCTCCGACCCGCGCCACAAGCAGCGCCAGGGCTGAGTTCGGCCCGTACGACAACCCGTACGACAACCAAGCGCATCGCAGCCTTCGCACGATGGCCGTACGTTCCCTCGCGGGACGTGCGGCACCGTCGTGTGGAGGGGTCACCCTCGGACCGCAGGAGGCCGGGGCCGCCACCCGGGCAGGGTGTGTGCGGACGCGATGCGTCCATACCTCCGCGAAATGAAGGGAACTGCCCACGATGGCACGCCTGCTCGGCGTCGACCTCCCGCGCGACAAGCGCGTCGAGGTCGCTCTCACCTACATCTTCGGCATCGGCCGGACGCGGGCGCTGGAGACCCTCGCGGGGACCGGGGTCAACCCGGACCTGCGGGTGCACCAGCTCGGTGACGAGGAGCTGGTGAAGCTCCGCGACTGGATCGAGGCGAACTACAAGACCGAAGGCGACCTGCGCCGCGAGGTCCAGGCCGACATCCGTCGCAAGATCGAGATCGGGTCCTACCAGGGGATCCGGCACCGCCGCGGGCTTCCCGTGCACGGTCAGCGCACGCAGACCAACGCGCGGACCCGCAAGGGCAAGAAGAAGACCGTGGCCGGCAAGAAGAAGGTCGGCAAGAAGTAGTCCGCGCGGGCCCGCCGGGCCCGTCCGGGTCGATGACCTCAAGAGTAGAGAGAGCACATGCCTCCTAAGAGCCGTGTCGGCGCCAAGAAGGTGCGCCGCAAAGAGAAGAAGAACGTCGCTCACGGGCACGCCCACATCAAGAGCACGTTCAACAACACGATCGTTTCGATCACCGACCCCAACGGCAACGTGATCTCCTGGGCCTCCTCGGGCCACGTCGGGTTCAAGGGCTCGCGCAAGTCCACCCCGTTCGCCGCGCAGCAGGCCGCCGAGTCCGCCGCCCGGCGGGCGATGGAGCACGGGATGCGCAAGGTCGACGTCTTCGTGAAGGGCCCGGGCTCGGGCCGCGAGACCGCCATCCGCTCGCTGCAGGCGACCGGCCTCGAGGTGGGCTCCATCCAGGACGTCACGCCCGTTCCGCACAACGGCTGCCGCCCGCCCAAGCGTCGTCGGGTCTGAGGCAGGGGAGATCTAACAATGGCTCGTTACACCGGTGCGGACTGCAAGCTCTGCCGCCGCGAGAAGATGAAGCTGTTCCTCAAGGGCAGCAAGTGCGAGGGCCCGAAGTGCCCGATCGAGATCCGTCCCTACCCTCCGGGTGAGCACGGCCGCGGTCGGCCCAAGGAGACCGAGTACCTGCTGCAGCTTCGCGAGAAGCAGAAGGCGCGGCGCATCTACGGCGTGCTGGAGAAGCAGTTCCACAACTACTACGTCGAGGCCAACCGCCAGCAGGGCAAGACGGGTGACAACCTGCTCACGCTGCTGGAGCGCCGGCTCGACAACGTCGTCTACCGGGGCGGCTTCGCCAAGTCCCGCGACATGGCCCGCCAGCTCATCCGGCACGGCCACATCCGGGTCAACGGCAAGAAGGTCAACATCCCGTCGGCCCTCGTCAGCGAGAACGACATCGTCGACGTGAAGCCGAAGTCGCTGGAGAGCACGCCGTTCCAGGTCGCCAAGGCCGAGGTCGGCGAGCGTCCCGTCCCGGCGTGGCTCGGGGTGGACGGCGAGAAGATGCGCATCTTCGTGCACTCGATGCCGGTCCGGCAGCAGATCGACGCTCCCGTCCAGGAGCAGCTGATCGTCGAGCTCTACTCCAAGTAGGGGCTCACACCCGCCGGGATTCCACGGCGCGTTCCGTGGATTCCCGGCGGGCCGGGGAACACTCACAGACGCGGTAGTCAAATAGCGGGCACCGCGGAAAGAAGGCACCACCATGCTCATCGCTCAGCGTCCGACTCTCACCGAAGAGCAGGTCGACGAGTACCGGTCGCGGTTCACCATCGAGCCGCTGGAGCCGGGCTTCGGCTACACGATCGGCAACTCGCTGCGTCGTACCCTGCTCTCCTCGATCCCCGGTGCGGCCGTCACCAGCATCCGCATCGAGGGCGTCCTGCACGAGTTCTCCACCGTGCCCGGGGTCAAGGAGGACGTCACCGACATCATCCTGAACCTCAAGGAGCTCGTCGTCTCGTCCGAGCACGACGAGCCCGTGGTCATGTACCTGCGCAAGCAGGGCCCCGGCGAGGTCACCGCGGCCGACATCGCGCCGCCGGCGGGCGTGGAGGTCCACAACCCGGACCTGCACATCGCCACGCTGAACAACAAGGCCAAGCTGGAGATGGAGCTGACGGTCGAGCGCGGCCGCGGCTACGTCTCGGCCGCGCAGAACAAGCAGCCGGGCCAGGAGATCGGCCGGATCCCGATCGACTCCATCTACTCGCCCGTGCTGAAGGTCACCTACAAGGTCGAGGCGACCCGCGTCGAGCAGCGCACCGACTTCGACCGCCTCATCCTGGACGTCGAGACCAAGCAGGCGATGCTGCCGCGCGACGCGGTGGCCTCCGCCGGCAAGACGCTCGTCGAGCTGTTCGGCCTGGCCCGGGAGCTCAACGTCGAGGCCGAGGGCATCGACATGGGCCCGTCCCCGACGGACGCCGCGCTCGCCGCGGACCTGGCCCTGCCGATCGAGGAGTTGAACCTCACGGTCCGCTCCTACAACTGCCTCAAGCGCGAGGGCATCCACTCGGTGGGCGAGCTCGTCGCCCGCTCCGAGCAGGACCTGCTGGACATCCGCAACTTCGGTGCGAAGTCCATAGAAGAGGTCAAGCAGAAGCTCAACGACATGGGCCTGTCGCTCAAGGACTCCCCGCCCGGGTTCGACCCGAGCGCGGCGGCGGACGCCTACGGCGACGACGACCAGAGCTACGCCGAGACCGAGCAGTACTGACGAACCCGTCACCGGCGGCCGGGGGGACCTCCCCCGGCCGCTCGGACCCAGCTGACGCCGGTACCTGGTACGGCCGGCGCAGGAAGGAAGCACCATGCCCAAGCCCACGAAGGGCACCCGCTTCGGCGGCAGCCCCGCCCACCAGCGGCTGATCCTGGCCAACCTGGCGACGTCGCTGTTCGAGCACGGCCGCATCACGACCACCGAGGCCAAGGCCCGCCGGGTGCGTCCGCTGGCGGAGAAGCTGATCACCAAGGCGAAGAAGGGCGACCTGCACAACCGGCGCCTGGTGGCGCGGACGATCCGCGACAAGGGCGTCGTCCACCAGCTCTTCACCGAGATCGCGCCGAGCTTCGACGGCCGTCCGGGCGGCTACACCCGGATCACCAAGATCGGTCCGCGCAAGGGCGACAACGCTCCCATGGCCGTGATCGAGCTGGTGGCGGAGCCGATGCCGGCCGCCAAGGTCGCGCCGAAGGTCGAGGAGAAGGACCTGCCCGCCGAGGGCGAGGTCACCCTGAGCAAGGCCGAGGCCGGCGACGAGCCGGCCGCGGACGCCAAGGCGGACGACGCCAAGGCCGACGCCAAGGCCGAGGGTGACGCCGCCGAGGGCGACAAGGAGTAGTTCACCGCTTGACCTGGCCGAGCGTTTGCTCGACAAGCGTTTGCTCGACATTCGTCAGGGCCCGCCGTTCCGCTCGGGACGGCGGGCTTTGATCTTTGCCAGACTTGATCGCATGGTCAGGTCAGTGGCGCGGCGACGTGCATGCACAAGGAGACGGGACGGCGACGTTGCAGAGGGACGAACCGGCTGACATGACCGCACTGGTACGACTCCGGCTCGACATCGCCTACGACGGGTCGGATTTCGCGGGCTGGGCGAGGCAACCGAACCAGCGCACCGTCCAGGGCGTCATCGAGGACGCGCTGGCCCGCATGCTGCGTCTCGACCCGCCCCCCATGCTCACCGTCGCCGGCCGCACGGACGCCGGCGTCCACGCCCGGGGCCAGGTCGCCCACGTGGTGGTTCCGGTCGCCGCCTATTCGGCGATCAACGGCACGATGCCGCGCCGCCTGGCCGGTCTCCTGCCCCCGGACGTGCGGGTCTGGCGGGTGTCGATCGCGCCGGAGGGCTTCGACGCCCGCTTCTCGGCGCTGTCGCGCCGCTACGTGTACCGGGTGTGCGACAACCCGTTCGGGGTGGAGCCGCTGCGCCGCCACGACGTGCTGTGGCACCCGCGGCCCCTGGACCTGCCGCGGATGAACGATGCCGCGCGGCGCCTCGTCGGGGAGAACGACTTCGCCGCGTACTGCCGCAGGCGGGAGGGCGCGACGACCATCCGCGAGCTGCTGCGCTACGAGTGGGCCCGCGACGACCGCGATCAGCACCTCGCCCTCGCGACCGTGGAGGCGGACGCGTTCTGCCACTCGATGGTCCGCGCGCTCGTCGGGGCGCTGCTGATGGTCGGGGACGGGCGGCGCGACGTGGAGTGGCCCCAGCAGGTGCTCGCGGCGCGCGTCCGCGACTCCGCGGTGAACGTGGCGCCGGCGCACGGGCTGTCGCTGGAGGAGATCCGCTACCCCGGTGCCGAGGGCCTGGCGCGGCGCGCCCAGGAGACGCGCCGCGTCCGGACGCTCAACGCGACCGCCGCGGCGGAACCGGCCCCGGCCGGTCCGCCGCAGGAGGCGTCGCCGACCGGGGACCGCGGAGCGCGGTGAGCCCGCGGCGCCGCGGTCAGCCGCGGGCGCGTTCCACGATCGGCCGCAGGTCGTAGTCCAGGAACCGCTGGGCCGCCTGCTTGATCACCGGGTCGCCGGGCTGGGCCTGCCGGCCGTCCGCCCACTGGACGTAGGCGTAGGCGACGTACCGGCCGCGGACCGTCGCGGCGGCGTACCCGCCCGCCCGGTCGAGGTTCGGGGTGTTCTTGCCGCCCATGCCGCGGAACCACTCGTAGCGGGCGGGGTCGCCGGCCCGGCTCACCCGGAGCGCGGCGTCCTTCGTCGGCATCACCGCGATCCCGGACGTGACCGCGAGCGAGGTCGACCGGTCGATGAACGTCGCCCGGACGATCTTGCGGCACTTCTCCCGCTGGAGGGCCTGCAGCATGGCGCCCCGGGCCGCGTACGACGGGTCGCGGTTGAGGGACCAGCGGTCGCGGGTGTAGGTCCGCCCGCCGAGCTTGATGGTCTCGGTGGGGAACACGTCGAGGAACGCCAGGGGAGCACGGTCGGTCCGCTCGTTGTCGATCCGCGACGGCGGCTCCGTGGAGCCGGGGGTGGGGGACGGCGTCTCCGGCGCCGCCGGCGAGGCGGACGCCGTGGCCGGGGCCTGGACGGGCTTGGCCTCGGCGTCCTGACCGCCGTCCGACCCGGTGCCGCCGACGGCGAACAGCGCGACGCCCGCCGCCACGATGATCGCCGCCCCGCCGCCGATGAGCAGCGGCCTGCGCCGGTTGGGCCCGCCGCGCCCGGACGCGCTCTTCGGCGGCTGTCCGGGCGGGGCCGGGGTGTCCAGGGGGACGCCGCCCTCGACGTGGTAGGCGGGCGCGACCACGGCGGGCTGCGGAGCGGTGACCGCCGCGTCGTCGCCGGCCGGACCGCCGACCGGCGCCGTGTCGGCCTTTGTGCCGGTGGCTCCCGTGCCGGTGGCTCCCGTGCCGGTGGACGCGGCGTCTGCGGATGCGGTGCCGGCGGCGACCGCGGCGTGCGGGAACGGTCCGCTGCCGGTGGGCGGGGTGACGCCGACCGGCAGGATGGCGTCCGGTTCGAGGACCTCGCCCGCGGCGGCCTTGGCCGCGTCCTCCGCCGCCCGCGCCTTCTCGAAGGCGGTCGCCTGCTCGTCGAGCGCGGGCTTGCCGGGCTCGTCCGCGACGGCGGGGATGTCCACGGCGGTGTCGGCGGGCTCGGGCGCATCCGAAGCCGGGGTCGGCGCGACGTCCTTCGCGGGCTCCTCGTCCTGGGGCGGGACGCGGGAGAAGCCCTCCGGGTCGGTGTCGCCGGCCGTCAGGGCGCGCTTGATGATCGGGTCGGCGGGGACCGCGCCGCGGGAGTCGATCTGCGGCACACCGACGCCGGCGACGAGCGTCCCCAGGGGGAGGCCGCCGGCCTCGGCGTCATCGCCGCCCTCCGGGGCGGAGGCGGCCTCGTCGGGCGGGGCCGTCTCGCTGGACTCGGCGGCCCACCAGGGGGCTTCGAGGCCGTAAGGGGGCAGCCGAAGGGAGCCGGGCGCCGCGGACTCCGCGTCCGCGCCGGGCTCGGTGCCCGCCGCCGGCGGTTCGGCCGGGGGAGACGCGCCGCCGAAGCTGGGCGGCACCGAGTCGGCGGGGACGGCGGACGTCCCCGCATCCTCGGCGGACTCCCGGGTGTCTCTAGAACCAGACATAGGCAGTGAGGGTATTCATAACGGTCACTTCTGGAGGGGCTGGCCTTCGGTTTCCCTGTAGTTCAGGGCCGTGACGAGGTTGCTGCCCTTCACCATCTCGGTGCTGAAGACGCGGACGGCCGCGTGGTGCTTCGCGGGGATCTTCTTGCCGTCCGGGCGCTGCACCCACGTCATCAGCAGGTAGTGGCCGCGCGCCTGGGACGTGCCGAGCGCCTCGCCCCTGCCGTTGGTCTTGGACACGCCCTTGCCCGGCAGGGCCAGCAGGAAGGCGTCCTTGGCGGCGGCGGCCTTCTCGGCCTTCTTCGCCGCGGCCTCGGTCTCAAGGTTGAACACGCCGACGGTGCCGATGAGCTGGCCGCCGGTCAGCGCGTAGGTGGCCCGCAGGGCCTGCGTGCAGCGGCCCTGCTTGAGGGTCTTCTCCAGCGTCCTGCCGCCGACGACGGCCGCGCAGCTCTTCTTCGCGTTCGCAGCCGTCCGCACGTAGTTGTGGCCGCGGGCCTTGAACTTGCCGTTGCCGAAGACCTCCCTGAGCGTCAGCGGCTTGGGGTCGGTGGTGCGGCTCTTGAGCTTCACGGGCGCGAGGACGGGCTGGGTGGGGCTGGGCGTGGGCGTCGGGGTGGCCGCGGCCTGGGACGGCTTCGCCTCGGCCTTGGAGTCGTCCTTCAGCATGGACGACAGCCCGATGCCGCCCCCGATGAGGACGAGCCCGGCCACCGCGGCGGCGCCGATGACCAGCGGCGTCCGGCGGCTCTTGCGCGGACGCTCCGGCCCGCCGGACGACATGGCCTCGGCGTGCCCGTAGGAGTCGTCGTACCGGCCGCCGGGGGGCATCGCGCCGGGCCCCTCGTCGCGTGCTGCGAAGAAGGGCTCGTCGTCACCACGGCCGTACGGCGGCACTTCGGCTCCGGGTCCGTACGGCTCGTTCGGCGGCTGCCGCGGGGGCCGGCCGCCGGGCCGGCCTTGATCGCCCGGGTAACCCATGGGATGGACCTTACCGTTGCTCGTGCAGGGCTCTGGACCTTCGGAACACCCACCATGACATGGGGGCGAACCGGACGCCGGTCATTCGGCCGAGACCGCCGCCGGGAGCGACGCAGATCACTTCCGGCCGAAGTTCTGCGTCCAGTAGGGCCCGCCGGAGCCGCCGGCCATGCCCACGCCGATGGCGCGCAGGTCGCAGTTCAGGATGTTGGCGCGGTGCCCCGGGCTGTTCATCCACCCCTTCACGACGGCCGCCGCGGTGGGGTAGCCCTTGGCGATGTTCTCGGCGCCGGCGTCGGGGTACCCGGCGGCCGCCATCCGGTCCCACGGGCTGTCGCCGTTCTGCGACGTGTGCGAGAAGTAGTTGTTGGCGGCCATGTCGGCGGAGTGCTTGCGGGCGGCGGTGACGAGCCGCTGGTCGACGCGCAGCGCCCCGCAGCCGGCCTTGGAGCGCTCGGCGTTGGTGAGCGACACCACGGCGGCCTCGGGGCCGGACTGCCCGGCCGTGTTCCCCGACCCGCCGCCGGAGCCGCCGGAACCGCCGCCCGATCCGCCGCCGGACGACCCGCCGCCGCCGGAGGACGGCGGCCGCGAGGCGGTCGGCGCCTTCGACTTGGACGGCTCGGCGGCGGCGCGGCTCGGGTCGCGCATCTCCTTCAGCGGCGGCGGCGTCTGCCGGTCCGCGGCCGGCGCGGGCGCGGCGCCGGACGGCCGCTCGCCGCCCTCGGTGCCCGTTCCGGCCCCGGTCGGCGCGTCGCTCTGCGGTCCCGCCGGGATCACGGTGGACGGCCGTGCCTCGGGACCGGACGCGGCGGTCCGCTCCGACCCGGAGTCGGCCAGCACGAACCGGTCGATCGCCACCCCGGTGCTGATCGCGAGGCCGGACGCGGTGATCGCGACGATGATGCCGGTGACGCTCTTGGCCCGGGAGCGCTTGCGTCCCTTGCCGGGGGGACGTCCGCCGGGCGGGCGCCCGCCCTGGGGACGGCGCCCGTCGGGCGGTCCGGAGCGGTACGCGGCGCGCGGCGGCCCGCCGGCGACGAGCGCGTCGCGGGCGGCGGCGCCGCGGGCGGCGGCGTCACGTGGGTCGGCGCCGCCCTGCCCCGGGTGGCGGGACGGGCGGCGACCGGGGGTCTCGCCTGGTCTGCGGGGAGTAGACAGCGGGGGCTCCCGTGTGCGGGCCGGCCGGAGCCGGCGTGGACCGGTCGCCGGGCACCATATCCTGTTATGTCGATCTGGTTACGAAGATCGTCCGAAAATGGGCAAGATGACCACTTAACGTGATCATGGGAGTGCTGACCGTCTCCGCCGCGGCGCCGCCCGCCGGGGACCGGGCTGCTTTGCTCTTGCGGGCGCGGACGGGTATTCTGCGTGGTTGTTGTGTGTGTCGACGCCTGCCCAGTGCGAGCGTCCCGGCGATGCAACGACGTGTCGGGGTGTCCCCGCAGTGCCCGCGCCGCCGGTGCGGGCACCGGACCGGGGCCCGGCCTCCCGGAGCGCCAGGTCGGACGAGTTCGCTGATCGGCGCGAGCAGGATTCCGCTGATGAACATCGCCCGCCCGCCAGGACGGGTGATGATCAACCACTGAGTAGTCGACGAGAAACGAAGGCTGACGACCGTGCGCACGTACACCCCTAAGCCCGCTGACGTCCAGCGTCAGTGGTACGTCATCGACGCGACCGATGTCGTGCTGGGCCGTCTCGCCAGTCAGGTCGCGCAGCTGCTTCGGGGTAAGCACAAGCCGATCTACGCCCCGCACATCGACACGGGCGACTTCGTCGTCATCGTGAACGCCGACAAGGTGGCGATGTCGGGCAACAAGGCCGAGCGCAAGCGCGCCTACCGGCACTCCGGTTACCCGGGCGGCCTGCGCTCCATCACCTACGCCGAGCTGCTGGCCAAGAACCCCGAGCGGGCCGTCGAGAAGGCGATCAAGGGCATGCTGCCCAAGAACTCCCTCGGCCGGAAGATGTTCGGCAAGGTGAAGGTCTACGCCGGTCCCGAGCACCCGCACCAGGCGCAGAAGCCGGTCCCGTTCGAGATCACGCAGATCAGCCAGGTCGGCCAGACCGGCAAGTGACATCCCCGCGCACGAGCCGCATCGTGCGCGACCAAGGAACAGAGGCCGCCGGGGCACCCGTGACACGGGCCCGCCGCCCTGGCTAGAACACCCGAGGAGAACCGTGGACGAGACCACCGAGCCGAGCACCGAGCAGCTCGACTCGTACGAGGACGCCCCGTCCGAGTACAGCACCGAGACGCCCGAGGCCGCGGGCGAGAGCTACCTCGGCCAGCCCGTCGCGACCGGCCCCGCCGCCGGCACCGGCCGCCGCAAGCAGGCCATCGCGCGGGTCCGCATCGTCCCCGGCACCGGCCAGTGGAAGATCAACGGCCGTTCGCTGGACCAGTACTTCCCGAACAAGGTCCACCAGCAGATCGTGAACGAGCCGTTCGTGCTGCTCGGCCTCGAAGGCCAGTTCGACGTCCTCGCGCGGGTCGGCGGCGGCGGCACCACCGGCCAGGCCGGTGCGCTGCGCCTCGGCATCTCCCGCGCCCTGCAGTTCGCGAACATCGAGCACCGCCCGGCCCTGAAGAAGGCCGGCTTCCTCACCCGTGACGCGCGGGTCCCCGAGCGCAAGAAGGCCGGTCTCAAGAAGGCGCGCAAGGCGCCCCAGTACAGCAAGCGTTAATTTCCTGGGGGGCGACCCCCTGGAACCCCCGTTGCGAGCCGGTCGATCCTCACGACACGGTTTCGGTTGTTGTGACCGTGACGGCCGGTGGCGTGTCGCTGTGGTCGCCCGGCTCGGCGGGTCGGGCGACCTCCGGGCGCTGGGCGCCCTCCGGCCGCCCGACCCGTGGAGTGGCCGAGGTTCTGTCCAAGGGCCGGGGGCGAGGTCGCGAAGCGGTGGGGTTGTTCGTCTGTTCGCGGCCGGAGGGGCCGCGAGCACTAGATTTGACCGCGTGGTGCGGGGCGGGGTTGTGTCCCCGGCTCGCGGCCACGCGGTTTTTTCGTCTTCTCGGGAGTTGAACTGTGGCTCGTCTGTTCGGGACCGACGGCGTGCGAGGGCTCGCCAACCGCGATCTGACCGCCCCGCTCGTCATGGACCTGTCCATCGCCGCGGCGCGGGTGCTGGGCGAGGAGGGCGCGTTCAAAGGCCACCGGCCGCTCGCGGTGGTCGGGCGCGACCCGCGGGCCTCCGGTGAGTTCCTGGAGGCGGCCGTCGTGGCCGGGCTGGCGAGCTCCGGGGTGGACGTGCTGCGGCTCGGGGTCCTGCCGACGCCCGCCGTCGCGTACCTGACCCACCAGCTGCACGCCGACGTCGGCGTCATGCTGTCGGCCTCGCACAACGCCGCCCCCGACAACGGCATCAAGTTCTTCGACCGCAGCGGCTACAAGCTGCCCGACGAGCTGGAGGACCGGATCGAGGCGCGGCTCGGCGAGCAGTGGGAGCCGCCGACGGGCGCCGGGGTCGGCCGGGTCCGCGAGGCGCACGGCGCGGTCGAGCAGTACGTGGCGCACCTGCTGAGCACCGTCCCGGTGTCGCTGGACGGGCTGCGCGTCGTCGTCGACTGCGCGAACGGCGCGTCCTGCGACGTGGCGCCGGAGACGCTGCGCCGCGCGGGCGCCGAGGTGTTCACGATCGGGACGGCGCCGGACGGCCTGAACATCAACGCGGGCTGCGGTTCCACGAGCCTGGAGGCGCTGCGCGAGGCGGTCCGGGAGCACGGCGCGGACGCGGGCATCGCCAACGACGGCGACGCCGACCGGTGCCTCGCGGTGACCGCGACCGGCGAGGTCGTGGACGGCGACCAGATCATGGCGGTCCTGGCGCTGGAGCTGCGGGAGACGGGGGCGCTGGCCGCCGACACCGTCGTCGCGACCGTGATGTCGAACCTCGGGTTCAAGCTCGCCATGCGGGACGCCGGGATCACCGTGGTGGAGACCGCGGTCGGCGACCGGTACGTCCTGGAGGCGATGAAGGCGGGCGGCTTCGGGTTCGGCGGCGAGCAGTCCGGCCACGTGATCATGCTGGACCACGCCACGACCGGCGACGGCGTCCTGACCGGGCTGCACCTGCTCGCCGCGATGGCCCGCCGGGGCCGGTCGCTGGACGAGCTGACGAAGGTGATGACGCGGCTGCCGCAGGTCCTCATCAACGTCAAGGACGTCGACAAGACCCGCGCGAAGACCTCGCCGGAACTGGCCGCCGCGATCTCCGCCGCCGAGGCCGGGCTGGGCGACACGGGCCGGATCCTGATCCGGCCGAGCGGGACCGAGCCGATGGTCCGGGTGATGGTCGAGGCTGCCTCGGAGGAGCAGGCGCAGAATGTCGCCGAGGACCTCGCCGGAGTCGTCCGCTCCGCCCTGGGCTGACGCCGGGCGCACCCGGGGCCCGGTGTTCGGGGATCCGGTGTTCGGGGGTCCGGTGTCGGGGGTCCGGTGTCGGGGGCTCAGCAGCGGGCCAGGAAGTCCTTGAGGGCGCCGTGGTCGGCGCGGGTGACCGGCAGTTCGTACTTGTCGGCGACCGCGATGTACTTGACCGCGTAGGTGCACTGGTAGCTCTTCTGCGGCTTCCATTCGCCGGGGCCGGAGTCGCTCTTCTGCCGGTTCGGCACGCCCCACACCGCGAGCAGGTTGTCGTGGTCGTTGGCGAACTTCTCGCGCTCGTCCTCGCTCCAGCGGGAGGCGCCCATCCGCCAGGCCAGCGCGAGCGGGTAGATGTGGTCGATCTGCACCTCGGCCGCGTCCTGCTTGGCGAAGGTGATCTCCTTGCCGCTGTAGGGGTCGCGGAGCCGGCCGCTCATGACGACGCAGTCGCCCTTCTTGCCGACGTCCGACAGGTCGCGGTCGAGGACGTCGTTGCGCTGGTCGCAGCCGTTGCGGTCGATGTCCTTCCAGCGCGTCCCGAACTTCTCGCGCTCGTACCCGCCGCCGTCGCCCTCGGACGCGATCCGCAGCCCGGCGAGGGCGGTCCGGGCGCGCTTCTCGTCGCCGGACCCCGGCTTGTCCGCCGTCCCGCCGGGGGCCGGAGAGCCGCCGCCCTCGGAGAGACCCACGCCGGCATCGCAGCCCACCGCCAGAGGGACGACGAGCGCCAGGCCCGCCACAGCCGTCCGCACCATGACCTACCGCCCGACATATATGGATATGTATGGATACCAAGCAAACCGTATGGGACGGTGCCGTGGCCACCTGCCCGGGGGTCACCGGCCATGGGTAGGGCGGCGGGGTGACGAAGGTCGATCCCGCGGTGGACGAACGGCCGCCAGGTATCGCCCTTTGGGTTGACGTGCCGCGCCGGGCCAGCCGCTAGGTTCTTTGCCATGCCGATCATCGCCACCCAGGGCCTGACGATGAGGTTCTCCCGGGTGACCGCCTTGGACGACCTCTCCGTGGCCGTCGAGCCGGGCGTCGTGGGGCTGGTCGGCGCCAACGGCGCCGGCAAGTCGACCCTCATCAAGATCCTGCTCGGGCTGCTGCCCCCCACGTCGGGCACCGCGACCGTGCTGGGCCTCGACATCGCGCGCGAGGGCCTGCGCATCCGCGAGCGCGTCGGGTTCATGCCCGAGTACGAGTGCCTGCCCCCGGACGTGTCCGCGACCGAGTTCGTCGTGCACATGGCCCGGGTGTCCGGGCTCCCCCCGACCGCGGCCCGCGAACGCGCCGCCGACACGCTCCGGCACGTCGGCCTGTACGAGGAGCGCTACCGTCCCATCGGCGGCTACTCCACCGGGATGCGCCAGCGGGTGAAGCTCGCGCAGGCCCTCGTCCACGACCCGAAGCTCGTGTTCCTCGACGAGCCCACCAACGGCCTCGACCCCGCCGGGCGCGACGAGATGCTCGACCTGATCCGGCGCATCGGCGCCGAGTTCGGGATCAGCGTGCTCGTCACGTCGCACCTGCTCGGCGAGCTGGAACGGGTGTGCGACCACGTCGTCATCATCGACGGCGGGAAGCTGCTGCGCTCCCAGGCCGTCGAGGCGTACACCGCCGCGAGCGGCGTGCTCACCGTCGAGGTCGACGAGGGACGCGACGAGCTCGGCCGCCACCTGTACGACCAGGGCGTGTCCGTCCATCCGGAGGGCCGGTTCCTCGTCGTCGACATCGCCGGTGAGACGACCTACGACCTGATCCGCGACGGCGTCGCCGACCTGGGGCTGCGGCTGATCCGGATGGAGCAGCGCCGCCACCACATCGAGGAGGTCTTCCGGGCCGGGCCGCCGGCGGAGGGCGCGGCCGGAACCCATCCGCAGGAGGCGTCCCGATGAGCATCAGCACGATCCACGACATCGGCTACCGCCACTACGACGGGCCCCGCAACGGGCGCGGCTACGTGCTGCGGTCCCTGTACGTCCACAACCTGCGCGCCGCGTTCGGCCTCGGCCGGCCCGCCCGCGCCAAGATCATGCCGTTCCTGCTCGGGGCGATCATGCTGCTGCCCGCCGCCGGGTCGGTCGCGGTGTTCGCGGTCACCGACGAGGCCGACGCGCTGATCCCCTACGCCGCCTACGCGAACATCATGCAGGTCATCGTGGCGATCTTCCTGGCCACGCAGGCGCCGGTGCTGGCCTCGCGGGAGGTGCGGTTCCACGTCATCCCGCTGTACTTCTCGCGCCCGGTCGGCCATCTCGACTTCGTCCTGGCGAAGAGCGCCGCGCTGGCGACCGCGCTGTTCGCGCTCATGGCGGTGCCCGTCACCGTCCTGTACCTCGGCGGCCTGGTCGCCAAGGCGCCCGATCCGGGCCGGCAGGCCCTGGAGTACCTGGGCGGCCTGGCCGGCTGCGTGCTGTTCGCGCTCGTGCTGGCGGCGATCGGCATGGTGATCGCGGCGCACACCCCGCGGCGCGGGTTCGGCGTCGCCGCGGTGATCGCCGTCTACATGCTCAGCACCACGATCGTCGGGATCGTCCAGGGCATCGCCGAGGAGCGGACGAACTTCGCCCTCCAGGGCTGGGCCGGGCTCGGCGCCCCGTTCAACCTGGTGGACATCGTGCAGGTCAGGCTGCTCGGCGCCGAGTCGTCCTCGGTCGGCATCGCGCCCGGAGTCACCGGGGGAGTGGTCGCGCTGGCCGTGTGCGCCGCCATCGTCCTCGGCTCGATCGCGGTCCTGTACCGCCGGTTCAGGAAGGCGGGCCTCTCATGAGCGAGGCGAGCGAAGCGGGAGGTCGTCCCCCTGTGGCGGGCAAGAGCGAACTGGTGCTGCAGAACGTCTCCCGCTGGTACGGCAATGTCGTGGCGGTCAACGGCGTCTCCATGAAGGTCGGACCGGGCGTCACCGGGCTGCTCGGCCCGAACGGGGCCGGCAAGTCGACGCTCATCCACATGATGGGCGGGTTCCTGGCGCCGTCGTCCGGCACCGTCACCCTGGACGGCGCGCCGATCTGGCAGAACCCGGGCGCCTACCGCAAGCTGGGCCTCGTCCCGGAGCGGGAGTCGGCCTACGACTTCCTCACCGGCGAGCAGTTCATCCTCGCGATGGCGAAGCTGCACAAGCTGCCCGACCCGGCCGCCGCCGCGCGCCGCGCGATCGCCCAGGTCGAGATGGACTACGCCGTCGGCCGCCCGATCGGCAACTACTCCAAGGGCATGAAGCAGCGCATCAAGATGGCGTCGGCGCTGGTGCACGACCCGCCGGTCCTGCTGCTGGACGAGCCGTTCAACGGCATGGACCCGCGGCAGCGGCTCCAGCTCATGGACCTCATCCGCCGGATGGCCGACGAGGGGCGCACCATCCTGTTCTCCTCGCACATCCTGGAGGAGGTGGAGCGGCTCGCCAGCCACATCGAGGTGATCGTGGCGGGGCGGCACGCGGCGTCCGGCGACTTCCGCAAGATCCGGCGGCTGATGACCGACCGGCCGCACGTGTTCCTCGTCCGCTCGTCCGACGACCGGCGGCTCGCCGCGGCCGTCATCGCGGACGGCTCGGCCCGCAGCGTCCAGCTCACCGACAAGGGGCTGCAGATCGAGGCCGTCGACTTCCAGCGCTTCACCTGGCTGCTCCCGCGGTTCGCCCGGGACGCCGACGTGCGCCTCTGGGAGGTCTCCCCGTCGGACGAGTCCCTGGAAAGCGTCTTCTCCTACCTCGTGGCCCGGTGATCGAATGAACCCCACCATCGCGATGATCACGTTCCGGGCGATGCTCGGGCGCAAGCGCGCGCTGCTCCTGCTGGGGCTGCCGCTGCTCCTGCTGGTCCTGTCGCTGCTCCTGCGCGCGACCGGCAACAACGACCTGACCCTCTCCTCGCACGTCCTGCAGAACTTCGGGCTCGCGACCCTGCTGCCGCTGCTCGCGCTGATCGCCGGGACGGGCGTGATCGCGCCGGAGATCGACGACGGCCAGATCATGTACGTGCTGACCAAGCCGATCCCGCGCGAGGTGATCGTGGTGACCAAGCTGGTCGTCGCGATCACGCTGGTGACGCTGTTCGCGGTCGTCCCGACGCTGCTGGCGGGGCTGATCCTGGTCGGGACCACCGCGCAGGTGACGCCCGCGTTCGCGATCGGCATCCTGGTCGGCGGCATCGCCTACAGCGCGGTGTTCGTCGCCCTCGGCGTGCTGAGCCGCAACGCCGTCACGATCGGGCTGCTGTACGCGCTGGTGTGGGAGACCCTCCTGGGGAGCTTCGCGCCGGGGGCCAAGTCGGCGTCCGTCCAGCAGTGGTCCCTGTCGGTGGCCGACGCGCTCACCGACGCGTCCATGGTCACCTCGACCGTCGGGCTGCCGGTGGCGATCACGATGCTGGTCGTGGTGACGCTCGTGGCCGCGTTCCTCGCGACCTTCCGCCTGCGCTCACTCCCGGTCGCCAGCGCCGAGTGACCCGGGCGCGGGTTTCGGGGTGCGTACACGCGCGAACCGGCGGCGGGTCGGACGACCCGCCGCCGGTCCACGCCGGTCAGCGTGCTTTGAACCTGCCCGTGACGATGGTGGTCACGGGGTGCCCGTCGAGTTCCCCGGGCACCGCGCGGCGGACGGACGCGTCCCGGATGTGGACGCGGATCACATCGGTCCCGTCCGCGGCGCGGCCGTGGTCGAGTCCCTGGACGCCGTCGATCGCCAGCAGCCGGCCCCGGTGCCGCCGGATCACCTCGCGGAGCGGGACGTCCGGGGCTTGTTGCGGCGGCTCGGGCGCCGCCGCCCCCTCCGGCCGGTCAGGCGAAGGCCGGTGATCTCCGGGTTTCCGGTTCTCGTCCACGAACTTCCTCCCCTGGGTTACGCGCCCGTGTAGAGATTGATGTCCAGTGCGTCGAGGACGGCGCTGATGGGGTTGGCGAGCGTGATGTCGCTCGGCTCGTCCACGTCGTCATCGTCGTCGTCGCTCGGGGACGTACCCGCGAAGAGCAGGCCCGCGACGTTCCGCTTCTCGTCCCACCGCCAGATGACCGAGCCCGAGTCCCCGCCGGCGGAGAACGGGTCGCCGTCGATGCCGGTGATCACGATCTGGTCCTCGAAGAACGCGATCCGGTCGTCGTCGTAGTCGACCACTCCGGACCAGTCGAGACCCGTCACGACCCCGCGGGTGAGTCCCGTGGTGCGGCCGGACTTGCCGACCAGCATACCCAGCGAGGCCGGGATGGGCTGGTCACCGATCTCGAAGTACTCGATGTCCTCGCCGGCCTCGTACCCCATCTTGGGCGTGACCGCCTTGGGGTCGCACAGGCCGGTGGCGCAGTCGACCCGGTTCGGCGTCGCGAGGTCGAACCGGAGCGGGATGAACCGCTCCAGCACGGCGATCTTGTCGGCCGGACCACCGCCGTCCGCGGGCCCCGGCTGGTAGATCGGGTCCCCGAGGCGGGCGTCGTTCGTGTTGGCGATGACGTGGTTGTTGCTCAGGCAGAGGACGTTGTCGCGCCGCGGAGCGCTGCGGCCCTTCGCGAGGCAGCCGAGGGTTCCGGCGGTCACGTCGGGGTGCCCGATCGAGAACCCGCCGGGCGCCGGGCGGACGCGGCGCGTGTTGCCACGGGCCCGGATGACCCCGCTCGTCACGAACCGCAGCGGCGCATCCGCCGCGGAGCGGGCGCCCAGGCCGTCGACGACCATCGCACGCGCGTCGCCGGCCGCGACCGGTGCCGCCGTGTACACGGTGACGACCGGCGACATCCCGGTGGCGGAGTCGCCGAGCCCGATGGCCACGCCCTGGACGTTGCCCGTCCCCCGGCGGCCCCGGGCCGCCCCGGTGGCCCGGGCGCTCCCGGTGGCGGCCTGGAGGGCCGCCGCGATCTCGTCCCTGGTGTTCCGCACCGCGTTCGGGACGGCGCCGGAGCCGAATGAACCATGCTTACCCATGATTATATGCCTTTCTCAAATCAACTGATCGTGCGTGCCCGGCGGTGCTCTCGTTGCCCGCCGGGCGCTCGCGGTTTCTCAATTCGGAATCGCCGGGCTACGGCACGACGATGTAGACGCATCCCGGATCGCTGCTCGCGCTGAGCTTCAAGGCGTTGCGCAGCAGCGCCATCACCGTGTCGATCTGCGGGTGATCCGGGTCGGTGTGCAGCTGTCTGAGGGAATCGGCCACACAGACGATCGCGTAGGTGGCATTTCCTCCTCTCGCGACGATCTGCTGGCCCCTGCCGTGACTCGTTCCGGTGTTGTCGATCACGTCGTAGCCGACGCCCTGGTTGTCAATGCGGACCGGGTTGCGCCTGCTCGGCGGAATCACATTGCCGCCGGTGCGCCAGATGTCGGCGAACTCGATGTCGCCGGCCTGGTCGCTGATCTGCCTTCTGATCGCCCGGTTGGTCTGGTCGAGGACGCGTGGCATTCCCTGCAGCAACTGCACCATGGACTTCTCCTTTCGCTTTTCACGTGGTGGTCGGTTTCCCGGCGCCGGCCGGGTGCGGGCCCGGGGCCGCCGGGCCGGCCGTTCCCGCTCGCACCGAGCGGGAACGGGGACCCGGCGGCCGTGGAACCCCCGGTGCCTCCGCGGTGGGCGGTGGCCGGTGCGGCCGGGCGGCGCGGGCGGTGTCGCCCCGGAGGACACCGGGCTCAGGGGCCGGTGGCCCGGCCGGTGATCAAACGGAAGGTGCCGCGGTCACTGCCGCAGCGGCCGGGCCGGGTCGGCCAGGGTGCCGTGCGCGACGTTCCAGGTGTTGGCGTCGGTGAGGACCACGGTCAGCGACGCGACGCCGTCGTCGTACTCCAGTTCCTGGGTCTGGGTGAGCGTCGCCACGTCCACCATCTGGGACTGCTTGAAGCTGCCCGCGACGATGTAGTACGTCGGGTGCAGCGTGAAGATGTGCTCCAGGTTGGGGCCGGCGTCCGCGACGCACGCGGGCTGCCCGTTCAGGGTGATGCCGACCGAACTCGGCTGGACGCTCGGCCGCGGGATGGCGCTGCTGTCCTCGATCCACAGCTGGTCGTTGTTCGGCGCCGGCGTCTGGGTCGCGGGCTTGAGCAGGAAGTCCCCGCTCATGTAGTCGAAGGTGGCCGCACACTGGGCGCTCGACGCGGGGTCGGCGGGCAGGGCGCCGTTCGCCACCCACTCGTAGTCCTTGACCGTGCCGCTGGCCGACCACGCGAAACCCCAGTCGATCTCCCAGGTGAACGTGTACCTGTTCCCGGGGTGGATCACCTGCGTGAGCCACGCGGTGCTGAGGGCGCTGGCGGTGCGGGCCTCCGGCAGCTCCGCCACGACGGCGAAGGTCGGGCTGCCCTGCATCAGCTCCGATTCGTTGATGACGGTGAGACTGTAGCTCGTCATGAGTTCACCTCTCCGATAGGTGTGGCGACCGGGTGCCTTTATGGCTCCCAGAGAAATCGCCGTGGTCGTGTTCCCGGCGCTTCGCCGGCCTGTTATTCAGATCGGCGGCGAAAGCGCCGTGCTCTCGACCGGACCCAACGTACGCAGAAGCGCCATTGCCTGAGAACCAGCGAATGGTAAAGCGATGTCCATGGCGGAAGAACCCCATGTGCAATGTGACAGGGAATAATCGATTCCCTGTCATGGGGGTACGGCCGCATATCCGGATGGTGACTCTTGAGAGTCGGCCGGACAATTCCCTATCGCCCGAGGTTTCTCGCGGGAGGCGTCCGGGAAAGCCTTCGTGCCGACACCTGCGGTCTCCAGGGGAGACCTAATAACAGCAATCATAAGGAAGTGGACGCCTTGGACAGCCCTACCGTATTGAACGCGCACGCCCTGATCTGCGAGCGCTTGCGGAGCTCTTCCCCCGAGGTCGGATTTAGCCGTGAGTCCCGGCGCCTCGGCCACGGCAATAATGATCTTGAAATGGTTCCTTTTCCGGCCGTGCGCACCGGGGTTACCTCATGATCGATTCCGCGAAAACGATCACCGGCGCCGCGGTCTCCCTGAAGGATGCGGCCGAGGCTTTCCTGGGACGCCGCGACCTGGACGGCGACACGATCCGGTCGTACGCGCAGACGATCCGGTGGCTGCTGCGGGAGTTCGGCGAGGACGTCCCGCTCCAGTGGATGACGGCCGAGCGGATCGCCGTGGTGTTCACCGCCGCGTGGGACGAGGCCGCCGCCCGGACCTGGAACCGGCATCGCGCCGCCCTGCGGTCGCTCACGGTCTGGGCCGTCCGGCGCGGCTGGTACACCGGCGACCTGGCCGCGTGCATCGAGCGCCGGCCCGAGCCTCGCGGCCGCACCCGCGTCATCGACCGGCGGATCATCGCCGCTCTGCTGGAGAACGGTGACGTGCCGCAGCGCGAGCGGGTGCTCTGGCGGCTGCTGTACGAGTCGGCCGCCAGGGCGGACCTCGTCCTGTCACTCGACGTCGAGGACCTCGACCTCGCCGGCAATCGCGGGCGCGTCACCAAGGACGGCGTCGAACGGTGGCTGCGCTGGCAGTCGGGGACGACGCACCGGCTCGCCGAACTGGTGGAGGGACGCGCCCGCGGGCCGGTCTTCCTCACCGACCGGCGTCCCGCGCCCGCCCGGATGCCCGATCCGGGCGACCTGTGCCCGGTGACCGGGCGGGGCCGGCTGTCCTACGAACGCGCGGAGTACCTCTTCAAGCAGGTCACGAAGCGGATCGACCCGGAGGGGCATGGCTACACCCTCCACCAGCTCCGCCACTCCCGCCTCACCCACCTCGGCGAGGACGGCTGGACGGGCCCGATGCTCATGGCGCTGTCGGGCCACGACGACGTCCGGAGCCTGGCCGGCTACGTCGATCCGCGCCCGCCGGCCGATCCGGCATGGGAGGACGGCACGGAACGGGGACGACACGGCCTCGCGCTGTGAGTGTCTGCCATATCCCGGCGGTGTGACCCGTGTTACAACGGCCGTGGGGCATCTGATCGGTCCGCCCCAGGGGAGTGTGTGCCATGTCAGTCTCCCGACGCCGGCTCCTGGCCGGGACGGGCGCGGTGGGGGCGGGGATCGCCTTCACCGGCGCCGTGGAGGAACTGTTCGCCGGTGACGCGGCCGCCGCGGCGGCCGGCGGCCGCGCCGGATACGGGCCGCTGGTGCCCGACCCGGACGGGCTGCTGGACCTGCCGCGCGGGTTCCGGTACACCGTCCTGTCCCGCGAGGGGGAGCCGCTCCGTTCGGGGGAGGGGGCCGTCCCGAGCAATTTCGACGGCATGGCCGCCTTCCCCGGCCGGGGGCGCACCTGGCTCGTCCGCAACCACGAGAACCGCCCGGACGCCGAGCACGGGGTGCCGCCGGTCGAGGGCGTCACCTACGACCCGGGCGCGCTGGGCGGGTGCACCGCGCTGGAGGTCGGGCGCGGCGGGCGGGTCCACGCCGAGCGGGTCGCCATCGCCGGGACGGCGGTGAACTGCGCGGGCGGCCCCACCCCGTGGAACACCTGGCTGACCTGCGAGGAGAACGAGGACAGGGCGGGCACCGGGGACTTCACCAAAGACCACGGGTTCGTCTTCGAGGTCGACCCGTACCGGCAGGACCGGACCGTCCCCGAGCCGCTGGAGGCGATGGGGCGGTTCCAGCACGAGGCGGTCGCCGTCGATCCGCGCGACGGGACCGTGTACGAGACCGAGGACGCGTTCGAGCGGCCCTTCGGGCTGTTCTACCGGTTCCTGCCGAGGCGGCCGCGCGGCGGGGCGGGGAGCTTACGGGCCGGTGGGCGGCTGGAGGCGATGAGCGTTCCCGGCGTCCCGGACCTGTCGGTGGTGCAACGGCCCGGCACCGTGATCGACGGCGTCCGGTGGAAGCGGGTGCCCGACCCGCTCGCCAGGCAGACCCCGATCCGGTTCCAGGACTTCGGGCGCGGCGGCGTCACGCACGCGCAGAAGCTGGAGGGCTGCTACTGGGGCGGCGACCGCGTCTACTTCGTGACGAGCTTCGCGCGCCGGGACGAGGGGTCGGGCGCCGACCACTTCGGGCAGGTGTGGTCGTACGAGCCGCGTGGCCGCAGGCTCACCCTGGTGATCGTGTTCGGGCCGGACACCGACGTGCGGACGCCGGGCGAGTCGCCCGACAACATCTGCCTTGCCCCGCAGGGCGGGCTGATGGTCTGCGAGGACGGCGGCGGCGCGCAGCACGTGTACGGCGTGACCCGCCGCCGCGAGGTGTACCCGGTGGCGAGGAACCGGCAGAACATCGGCACCGGGACCGAGCCCGAGTGGG
Organism: Actinomadura sp. GC306; assembly: GCF_004348665.1. Classification (GTDB taxonomy): domain Bacteria; phylum Actinomycetota; class Actinomycetes; order Streptosporangiales; family Streptosporangiaceae; genus Spirillospora. The sequence goes on from NZ_SMKM01000027.1 coordinate 23,684, forward strand.
GCGAGTTCGCAGGCGTGACGTTCGCCGGCGGAGGCCGGCCGACGATGTACGTGAACGTCTACAACCCGGGCACGACGTTCGCGGTGACCGGCCCCTGGAACCACCACTAGCCCGGTGGGCTAGCCGATGAGGTCGCGGACGGCGGCCTTGAACTGGTCGCCGCGGTCGGCGTAGTCGCGGAAGTCGCCGAAGCTGGCGCACGCCGGGGAGAGCAGGACCGTGTCGCCGGGCCGGGCCATCGCGGCGGCCGCGGCGACCACCTCGGTCATCGGGCCGCCGACGACGGTGTGCTCGGTGATGCCCGCGTCGCTCAGCGCGTCGGCGATGCGGGGCCCGACCTCGCCGATGATGACGATGCCCCGGATGTTCTCCTTGGCCGCCGACTCGGCGAGCGCGTCGAAGGCCAGCCCCTTGGACGAGCCGCCGAAGATCATGACCTTCGGCCCGGGGAAGGCGGCCATCGCCGCGCGCGCGGTCTCCGGCGTCGTGGACAGCGAGTCGTTGACGTAGGCGACGCCGCCGGACTCGCCGACCGGCTCCAGCCGGTGGGGCAGCGGCTTGATGGCGCGGACGCCCGCGCGCAGGAGCGCGGTGTCGCGGCCGAGGAGGTCGAACGTCGCGGCGACCGCGGCGGTCAGGTTGGCGACGTTGTGCTCGCCGAGCAGCGGGCTGTCCGCGAGGTCGAGGAGCCGGTCGGCGCCGTCGTGGATCGCCCCGTCCGCGGCGTGGTAGCCCGCGGGGACGCCGAAGGGCACCTTCCGGCCCGCGCCGGCGGCGGCGATCCGTTCGGCGACGGGGTTGCCGGCGGCGTAGAAGACGGTGTCGTCCGGCTTCTGGTACGCCGTGATCGAGGTCTTCGCGGCGTAGTACTCCTCGATGTCGGGGTGCCAGTTGAGGTGGTCGGGCGTCACCGGCAGGACGACCGCGATCCGCGGGGAGTGCTTCAGGTCGATGAGCTGCATGTTGGACAGTTCGAGGACGACCACGTCCCCGTCCGCCAGCTCCGGCAGGAACCGCAGGGGCGGGACGCCGATGTTGCCGCCGAGGAAGACCCGGCGGCCGGCGGCGCCCAGGATGGCGGCGATGGCGGTGCAGGTCGTGCCCTTGCCCTGGGTGCCGGTGACGCCGATGACCGGGACCGGGCACTCGGCCAGGAACTCGCCGATGACGCTGGTCACGTGATCGCCGGCCGGCAGGGCGCTCGGGTGCACGCCGGGGGCGCGGACGATCAGATCGGCCTCGTCCAGCCCACGCAGGTAGTCGGCGCCCGTCCGGCCCTCCACGTCCGGGGGCAGCTCCACGTCCTTGCGGTCATGGACGACGATCTCGCCACGCGGTCGCCAGTACTCCACGGCGGCACGCCCCTCGACGCCATAGCCGACAACTGCGATACGCATCCGGAGACTCCCCGCACGGACGTTGATCGAGACGGAACGCTCGAAGGGTACTGCAGCCATGCTCCCCGCTCGGCGGCCGAAACGCGGCGCCCGTGCGGGTGCGGCGTCAGATGCGGCGCAGGCGGACGCGCTGGACGGAGTGGTCCCGGTCCTTCTGCAGGACGAGGGTGGCGCGGGAGCGGGTCGGCAGGATGTTGGAGACGAGGTTGATCTCGTTGACGTCCCGCCAGACGCGCTGGGCGAACGCGGCGGTCTCGTCCTCGTCCAGCTCGTGCGCGTACTTGTGGAAGAAGGAGCGCGGATCGGTGAACGCGGTGCGGCGCAGCGCGAACAGCCGGTCGACGAACCACTGCCGGATGTCCTCGACGCGGGCGTCCACGTAGATGGAGAAGTCGAAGAAGTCCGCGACGCCGAGGCTGCCGGCGGGCGGCGGCTGCAGGACGTTCAGCCCTTCGACGATCAGGATGTCGGGCCGCCGGACGGTCTGCGTCGCGTCCGGTACGACGTCGTACTCCAGGTGCGAGTACACCGGGATCGCGTACTCGTCCACGCCCGACTTGATGGCGGAGACGAACCGGACGAGGGCCTGGCGGTCGTAGGACTCCGGGAAGCCCTTGCGGTCCATGAGCCCCCGCTCGGACAGCACCGAGTTCGGGTACAGGAAGGCGTCGCTGGTGACCAGTTCGACGGTCGGGTGCTCGGACCAGCGGGCGAGGAGCGTGCGCAGCAGCCGCGACGTCGTGGACTTGCCGACCGCGACGCTGCCGGCGACGCCGATGATGAACGGCGTCGGCGGCACGTCGCCGCCGAGGAAGCCGCCGACGGTGTCGCGCAGCAGCCCGCTGGACTGGACGAACAGGTTCAGCAGCCGGGACAGCGGCAGGTAGACCTCCTCGACCTCGGCGATGTCGATGGGGTCCTTCAGCCCGCGCAGCGCGTCCAGCTCGCCGGGGGTGAGCGGCAGCGGCGTGCTCTCGCGCAGCCCCCGCCAGTCGTCCCTGGTCAGCTCCACGTACGGGTTCGGCAGGGGGTCCAATCCGCTCGTCATGGCTGAAACAGTAACCGGGGGCCCGTCCGATAACCGCGTTTTCACCGGCCGGCCGCCCGGACGTCGCGGTTCGGTCTCCGGTGCCTGTAGGCCCGGCGGAGGACACCGAATAGAGTTGCCGCCATGTGCGGAATCGTGGGGTACGTAGGCGGCCGGCAGGCGCTCGACGTGGTCGTGGAGGGGCTGGCGCGGCTGGAGTACCGCGGCTACGACTCGGCCGGGGTGGCCGTGCTGGCCGACGGGAAGCTGGCGACGGCCAAGCGCGCGGGCAAGCTGGTCAACCTGCGGGGCGCGCTGGAGGAGGAGCCGCCGCCCGCTGGGACGCTCGGCATGGGGCACACGCGGTGGGCCACGCACGGCCCGCCGAACGACCGGAACGCGCACCCGCACCTCGACTGCACCGGCTCGGTCGCGGTGATCCACAACGGGATCATCGAGAACTTCGCCGAGCTGCGGGCGGAGCTGGAGGAGGCCGGGCACGGGCTCGGCTCCGACACCGACACCGAGGCGGTCGCGCACCTGCTGGAGGACGAGCTGAAGGCGGGCGGGGACCTCGCCGACGCGATGCGGCGCGTCTGCCGCCGGCTGGACGGCGCCTTCACGCTCGTCGCGGTGCACACCGGCTCGCCCGACCTGGTGGTGGGCGCGCGGCGGAACTCGCCGCTGGTCGTCGGGGTCGGGGACGGCGAGAACTTCCTCGCCAGCGACGTCGCGGCGTTCATCGCGCACACCCGGGACGCGATCGAGCTCGGCCAGGACCAGATCGTCGAGCTGCGGGCGAGCGGGGTGACCGTCACCGACTTCGACGGGCGGCCCGCCGAGGTGACGGAGTACCACGTCGACTGGGACGTGTCCGCCGCCGAGAAGGGTGGCTTCGACTACTTCATGCTCAAGGAGATCGCCGAGCAGCCCCGGGCGGTCGCCGACACGCTGCTCGGCCGGATCGGCGCCGACGGCCGGCTGCACCTGGACGAGATGCGCATCCCGGACCAGGAGCTCCGCGAGGTCGACAAGATCATCATCGTGGCGTGCGGGACGTCGTACCACGCCGGGCTGATCGCCAAGTACGCGATCGAGCACTGGGCGGGGCTGCCCTGCGAGGTGGAGCTGGCCAGCGAGTTCCGCTACCGCGACCCGATCCTGTCCCCGACGACGCTGGTCATCGCGATCTCCCAGTCCGGGGAGACGATGGACGCGCTGATGGCCGTCCGGCACGCGCGGGAGCAGAAGGCCAAGCTGCTCGGCATCTGCAACGTGAACGGCTCGACGCTGCCGCGCGAGTGCGACGGCGTCCTGTACACGCACGCGGGGCCGGAGATCGCGGTCGCGTCCACGAAGGCGTTCCTGACCCAGCTCGTCGCCGTCTACCTCATCGCCCTCTACATCGCGCAGGTGCGCGGCACCAAGTGGGGGGACGAGGTCTTCGCCATGGTGCAGCTCCTTGAGCTGATGCCGGAGAAGGTGGAGAAGGTCCTGGAGACGATGGAGCCGGTCCGTGAGCTGGCCCGGTCGCTGTCGAACGAGCACTGCGTGCTGTTCCTCGGCCGGCACGTGGGCTTCCCCGTCGCCCTTGAGGGCGCGCTGAAGCTCAAGGAACTGGCCTACATGCACGCGGAGGGCTTCGCGGCGGGCGAGCTCAAGCACGGGCCGATCGCGCTCATCGAGGAGGGGCTGCCGGTCGTGGTGATCGTGCCGCCGCGGGCGCGGGACGTCCTGCACGACAAGATCGTGTCGAACATCCAGGAGATCCGGGCGCGCGGCGCCCGCACGATCGTGATCGCGGAGGACGGGGACGAGTCGGTCGAGCCGTACGCCGACACGCTCATCCGCGTCCCGGCCGTGCCGACGCTGCTGCAGCCGCTGGTGACGACCGTCCCGCTGCAGGTGTTCGCGTGCGAGCTCGCATCGGCCAAGGGCCACGACGTGGACCAGCCCCGCAACCTCGCCAAGTCGGTCACCGTCGAATAGCGCGCGGGCGGGCCCGCCCGCCGTTGTGCGCACGTGTGCCGGTCATCCGGACGCGGACGCCCCCGCACCGTGGTGCGGGGGCGTCCGCGTGTCCGGTCAATGGTCTCGACCCGATCACGGATGGAAATTCGTCGGGCATTGCGGTGCGCGGCGTGAAAACGTTCGGTGGGCAGGGGGCGGAACGCTTTCATCGCTCATTCGCGCAATTCTCTGATCGAGTTGGGAATCTCAGCGAGTGCGTAAGTTGCAGGGATTCTTTCAGGGGTGGTCGTAGCGGCCCGCCTTGGCCCGCTCGGTGAACCCGCGCCATTCGGCGGGACCGAACGCCAGGCGTACCGCGGTGTTCTCGGTGTCCCGCACGGAAACCGCGCCGTCGCCCAGTCGTGCGACCTCGACGCATCCGTTGCTCGCGCACCGGGTGCTCCTTCTCCAGCGGGCGGGCGGCGTTTCAGCGGACGAACTCATACCGGCTCCTGCCTTGAGAGTTGCGGATGGCCGCGGCTGCGCTGCCGGTGCCAAGCACAAGGTAACAAGATCACAAAAAACTCCTGACCACCTGCGGTCTGAGCGATGCGCGGGTGTCAGGAGTGGCGAGGAAGGGCCGGAGTTTCGCAGGTGAGGGGCAGCGAGCCGAGTCCGGCGCGGACCCGGCCCGTCCACCGCGGCGCCCTACCGCACCCCCTGGGGGCGGCGGCGGGGCGCGCGCCGCGTCTTATCGACGCACGTCGAATTCGCCCTTCTTGGCTCGTCCGACGAACTCCCGCCACTCTCCCTGGGAAAATGACAGGACCGGGCTCTGCGTACCGTGCTTGGCATCACGCGCCCCGACGAAATGGGACGAACCGGCCAGTGCGGCGACTTCGACGCACGTGTTGCTCGCCCCGCAGTGGGCGCTTCTCCGCCATTGCGGAGCAGGAGTGGCGAAAGGGGACACCGAGTGCCTTTCACAAGGATTGAGCCCCTTTGCGGACTCTCACCAGGCGTCTCTGGCCGCGGCGATGCGCCGCCGTGACTCGGCGGTGTCCAGGGCCTGATCGGCCAGGCTTGAATACGCGAGCCTGTACATATAAGTGACAGTCTCGTCCGCGAAGTGGCTGATCGTCAGGGATTCGGTGTGAACGATATCAGGGAAAACGATGTCGTGCACCGGTGAGAATTCCAGAAGTATAAAGGACTCGGCCAACACCGAGTGCGCTACGTCCAAAGGCAGTATCTGCAGCGTGACGTTCGGCCGGTCGGTCATCCGGCAAAGATGTTCGAGTTGCTCCCGCATCACCTTGCGGTCGCCGATCCGGCGTTGCAGAACCGACTCGTCGATTACCGCGGACAGTTCCAGCGGATGTGCGCGGTGCAACAGCTCCCGCCGCCGCATTCGCACGTCCAGCCGGCGTTCCAGTTCCTGCGGCGGCAGGGTCGCGAGGTCGCTCCAGCCGCCGATCACGTGCCGCGCGTAGTTCTCGGTCTGCAGCAGCCCCGGGAACACGGTGCTGCCCCATTCGCGGACGGCGGTGGCCTCGGACTCCAGCGCGATGAAGTCGGCGAGTTCGCTCGGGAGGTCGCGGTACTCCTCCCACCAGCCCCGCTGGGCGGCGTCGTGCGCCAGGGAGACGAGGTCGTCGCGGCGGGACCCGTCCACCCCGTAGAGGTCCAGGAGGCGCCGGACGTCGATGATCTTCGCGCCGGTCCGCGCGTTCTCGATCCGGGACACCTTGGCGGTCGACCAGCTCAGCCGCTCGGCGACCTCGTCGCCGGTGAGCCCCATCCGCTCGCGCAGTCTCCGGAGTTCGGCGGCCAGCCGCCGCTGCCGGACGGAGGGACCGCGGGAAGTGCTCATCGATGGGGCCTCTCCAGTCCCGGCGGACTGATGTGGGCGCGATCCGCATCACGGGGGGCCGCGGTGCGGACGCATCGGACCGGATGGCCACGATTCTACGGCCGGTGATCCCCGCCCGCATCAGACATTGAAAGTTGCAGCAAAAGTTGCAATCAAGGACGGAGGGGGCGTCCGGTGCCGTTCGGGAGGACGGTTGCGGAGGCGCTCCGCGTGGCACGCTGAGGGTGGGATCGACATGGGGAGCCGCGGATGAGGTACGCGCACGAGGTCGGCAAGGTCCGGGCGGCCGAAGAGGCCCTGATGGCGCGCCTGCCGGACGGCGCCCTGATGCAGCGCGCCGCCGCCGGGCTGGCGGCCGTCTGCGCCCGCGTCCTGCCCGCCGTGTACGGGTCGCGCGTCGTCCTCCTCGTCGGTGGCGGCGACAACGGCGGCGACGCCCTCTACGCCGGAGCGCGCCTCGCCCGGCGCGGCGCCCGCGTCCAGGCGGTGCAGGCCGGCTCCAAGGTTCACCAGGGCGGCCTGACGGCACTATTGGCGGCGGGCGGCCGGGTCCTGCGGGACGGCGAGGACACCGCCATCGCCCACGCCGCCATCGCCCACGCCGCCATCGCCCAGGCCGACCTGGTCGTCGACGGGCTGACCGGCATCGGCGGGACCGGCGGCCTCCGCGAGCCCTACGCCCGCCTCGCCGCGCTGGCCTCCGAGGCCCCCGGCACCGTCGTCGCCTGCGACGTCCCGAGCGGCGTGGACGCGAGCACGGGCCGCGTCGAGGGGACCGCCGTCCACGCCGACGTCACCGTCACCTTCGGCACCCACAAGCCGGGCCTGCTCATCGACCCGGGCGCGTCCCACTGCGGGGTGGTCGAGCTGGTCGACATCGGTCTCGGCCCCGACCTGCCCGACCCCGACGTCGTCGCGGCCCGCCCGGCGGACGTCCAGCCCCCCGAGCCGGGCTCCGAGTCCGACAAGTACCGCCGGGGCGTGGTCGGCGTCCTCGCGGGCGGCGACGAGTTCACCGGCGCGGCCGTCCTCACCACGGGCGGCGCCGTCCGCGGCGGAGCGGGCATGGTGCGCTTCGCCTCCGTCGCGCACCCGGCCGAACTCGTGCGGCGGCGCTGGCCCGAGGCCGTCACAACGGTCATCGAGCCCGGCCCGCACGGCCCCGGGGTCCTCGAACGCATCGGACGCGTGCAGGCGTGGGTCGTGGGCCCCGGCCTCGGCACCGGCGACGCCGCCGAGTCGCTGCTGGCGGCCGTCCTCGGCACCGACCTGCCCGTCCTCGTGGACGCCGACGGCCTCACCGTCCTGGCCCGCCGCCGCGACCTGCTGCGCCGCGCGGCCCCGACCGTCCTCACCCCGCACGCGGGCGAGCTGTCCCGCCTCATCGCCGCCGACCGCGCGGCCATCGAGGCGGGGCGGCTGGAGCACGTCCGGCGCGCCGCGGCCGAGCTGTCCGCGACCGTCCTGCTCAAGGGCTCCACGACGCTGGTCGCCGAACCGGACCGTCCCGTCCGCGTCAACCCGACCGGCACCCCGCGGCTGGCCACCGCCGGGACGGGCGACGTCCTGTCCGGCCTGATCGGCGCCCTCCTGGCGGGCGGGATGCCCGCCCTCGACGCGGCGGCCGCGGGCGCCTACCTGCACGGCCTCGCCGGCCGCCTCGCCGCCGCGCCCGAGCCCGGCCCGGAAGCCCCCATCGGCGCACACGACGTCATCGACGCCCTGCCGGAGGCGTTCCGCCGCAGCGCCCGAGCCGTCGCACAGCGGTTCTAGCGTCCGCAGCGGCAGGGCCTGCCTTTCCGGGGCGTTTCTGAACCACTGACCGGGCATTTACGTCCTATCGGGCAGAGGGCGTCGCGGGGGCGGGCGAATACGCGCCGGAATGGCCGTGAGCTGGGCCGTGACGCTCCGGGTACGGCCCCGAGGACGGCAGACTGTTGGTATGAGGGTTCCGGCGGAGGCGCGCGTCGATCTCGACGCCATCGGCGACAACATCGGCCTGCTGCGCGACCGCGCGGGAGGCGCCGAGGTCATGGCCATGGTGAAGGCCGAGGCGTACGGGCACGGGCTCGTCGAGGCGGCCGGGGCCGCGCTCGCGGGCGGCGCCTCCTGGCTGGGCGTCGCGAAGCTGGCCGAGGCGCTGCGGCTGCGCGCCGCGGGCATCACCGTCCGGACGCTGGCCTGCATCGGAGTCCCCGGCGAGCCCTACGCGGACGCGATCGCGCGGGACGTCGACCTGACCGTCGGCGCGACCTGGCTGCTGGACGAGATCGTCCGGGCGGCGGAGCAGGCGGGCCGGCCCGCCCGGATCCACCTCAAAGCCGATACGGGCATGTCCCGCGGCGGAGCCCGGGGCCGCGACTGGGAGGCCCTCGTGGACGCGGCGCTGAAGGCCGAGGCGGAGGGGCACGTCCGGGTCGCCGGGGTCATGTCGCACTTCGCCTGCGCCGACGAACCGGGCCACCCCTCCATCGCGGCGCAGCTCGACGCGTTCACCGGGATGCTCGGCTACGCGGAGAAGACCGGCGCGCGGTTCGAGGTCCGGCACATCGCCAACTCGGCGGCGGCGCTGACGCTGCCCGAGGCGCGGTTCGACCTCGTCCGCCCCGGGATCGCCGCCTACGGGCTGACGCCCGTCCCGGCGGCCGGCACGTTCGGGCTGCGGCCGGCGATGACGCTCGTGGCCGCCGCGGCGCTGGTCAAACGGGTCCCGGCAGGCAGCGGAGTGTCATACGGTCACACATACCACACCGAACGGGACACGACCCTCGCCGTCGTCCCCGCCGGGTACGGGGACGGAATCCCCCGGCACGGGTCCAACCTGCTGCAGGTCCTCGCGGGCGGGCGGCGCCGGACGATCGCCGGGCGGGTCTGCATGGACCAGTTCGTCATCGACCTCGGCGGCGACACGCTCGCGGCGGGGGACGAGGTCGTCCTGTTCGGTCCTGGCGACCGGGGTGAGCCGACCGCCCAGGAGTGGGCGGAGGCACTGGGAACGATCTCCTACGAGATCGTCACCCGCATCGGGTCCCGGGTACCGAGGACGTACCCGGCCGGGAGGCGGTAGGGGGGCGTATGGACGGCAGGAACAGGCGCAGGCTCGGTGTCGCGAGCGCCGTGGCGGGTGCCGGTGTCGGTGCCGCCGTCGGCCTGCGCCACGCCGTGGTCGGCCGGGTCCGGCTGCGGCCCGACCCCGATGCCGGCGAGCCGTTCGGCGAACTGCGCGGCCGGGAGGTGCCCGTCCGGGCGACCGACGGGCTCCCGTTGCACGTCGAGGTGGACGGCCCGCAGGACGCCGACCTGACCATCGTGTTCTGCCACGGCTACACCCTGAACCTGCACTCCTGGCACTACCAGCGGCGCGACCTGCAGGGGTCCGTGCGGATGGTCTTCTGGGACCAGCGCAGCCACGGCCGCTCCGGGCGGAGCGACCCGCTGAACGCGACGATCGAGCAGACCGGCGACGACCTGTACGCCGTGCTGAAGGCCACGGTCCGCAAGAACCGCTCGGTCATCCTCGTCGGGCACTCCATGGGCGGCATGTCGATCATGGCGCTGGCGGACCGGCACCCCGAGCTGTTCGACCGGCAGGTCGCGGGGGTCGCGCTGATCAACACGTCCTGCGGCGACCTGGCGGAGATGACGCTGGGCCTGCCGCTGGTGCTGGCCAAGGTCGTCCGGCCGCTGGCCCCGCGGACGCTGCGCGGCCTCGGCCGCCGCGCCGAGCTGGTGGAGCGGGCCCGCGGCCTCGGCTCCGACCTGGCGTTCGTCGTCACGCGGAAGATGGCGTTCGCCGACAAGCACGTGAGCCCCACCGTGGTCGACTTCCTGGAGCACATGATCAGGAACACCCCGATCGACGTGATCGCCGAGTTCTACCCGGCGCTCATGGCGCACGACAAGGTCGCCTGCCTCGGCGTCCTCGGCAACGTGCCCACGCTGGTCTTCGCCGGCGGGGCCGACCGGCTGACGCCCGCGCCGCACGCCCGCCGCATCGCGGAGGCGCTGCCGGACGCGGAGCTCGTCGAGGTGGCGGAGGCCGGGCACGTGCTGCCGCTGGAGTACCCGGGCGTGGTGACCGGCGGCCTGCGCCGGCTGATCGGGCGCGTCCGGCCGAGACAGCATAAGGAGCGCACCGCGTGAGTGTGATATCGGTCACTGTCCCGACCGCCGAAGACATGCGTGACCTGGGGGTCCGCCTCGCCGGGGTGCTCCGTCCCGGCGACCTGGTGGTGCTGACGGGGCAGCTCGGCGCGGGCAAGACGACGCTCACGCAGGGTATCGGCGAGGGGTTGAAGGTGCGGGGGCCGGTCACGTCCCCCACGTTCGTGATCGCGCGGGTGCATCCCTCGCTCTGCGGCGGCCCTCCGCTCGTCCACGTGGACGCCTACCGGCTGGGCGGTTTCGCGGAGATGGACGACCTCGATCTTGATGCGTCACTCGATGAATCCGTGACGATCGTCGAGTGGGGAGAAGGAATCGCGGAGGGCCTTGCCGAGGACCGCCTAGAAGTGATCCTTTCGCGCGGCGAGGGCGCCGGAGAGGAACGCGAAGTAAGGATCGTCGGGGTCGGTGATCGCTGGTCCGACCTGGAACTCGGCGGTAGATGACGAGGTCCGGACAACTTCTTCGCTTTTTGCAAACCCGGATGGACCACTTTACGGCGAGATGTCGTACTCTTTGCCGGAACGAGCCTCACCTTCGCGACATATTGATTTCCGCAAGCAGGAGTGGGAACCGTGAGTGGTAGCCATGGCAGCGGTGGTCACCGCGACAGCTACCGCGGTTCGGACGGTGGCCGGGGCGGCGGTTACCGGCGGGACGGCGGTGGGTACGGCGCGGGCGGCGACGAGTACGCGCCGTACCGGGAGCCCGGCGGTTCCTCGGACACGGGCGGTTACGAGTCCGGCGGTTACGAGACCGGCGGTTATGAGTCCGGCGGTTACGAGACCGGCAAGTACGCCGCCGGCGGGTATGCCACCGGCGGCGGTTACGAGTCCGGCGGATACCGGAGCGGCGGGTACGGCTCCGAAGGGTACGAGTCCGGCGGGTACCCGAGCGGCGGCTACCCGAGCGGCGGGTACCAGTCCGGTGGCTACGAGTCGGGTGGCTATGAGTCCGGTGGCTACGAGTCCGGCGGGTACCGCTCCGGGCAGTCGGCCGGCAACCCGTACCAGCGGGAGACCGGGCCCTACCAGACCGGCTCCGGCCAGTACGGCCGGGACACCGGCGGCTACCGCACCGAGAGCGGCGGCTACCGCACGGACAGCGGCGGCTACCGCACCGGCGGCTACCGCACCGACAGCGGCGGGTACCGCACCGACAGCGGCGGATACCGGACGGGCAGCGGCTCCTACCGGTCCGGGTCGGGCGGCAGCGGCGGCTACCGGACCGGCAGCCACCGCGTGGTGCGGGACCGCCGCACCGGCCGGCGCTGGGCCGTCGTGCTCGGCGGGGCGGCCGCGGCCGTCGCGGTCTGCGTCCTCGCGGCGATCGTCCTCCTGAACGGCGTCGGCGCGAGCGGTGACGACGACAGTGGGCGCATCGTCGGCAGCGGCGCCAGCGAGAGCTCGCCGTCGGCGAACGGCGAGTTCTCCGCCGTCCCGGACTCCTGCACGATCCTCGCCCAGGACATCGCCGACAGGCTGGCCCCCGGGTCCAAGCGGACCGAGGCCGAGGCGTACCAGAGCAGCGACCGGCAGAACCAGTGCGTCTGGGGTGCCTACACCGGCAAGAACAAGCGCCAGCTCACCGTCGAGCTCCGCGCGATCGAGGCCGCGAGCGGCAAGACGGCCACCGCGACCGCCACCGCCCTGTTCGCCTCCGAGCGCTCCGCCGACGAGTCCGGCAAGGCGCTGATCGCCGGGCAGAAGCTCACCGACAAGCGCCGCCTCGACGACGTCGGCGACGACGGCTACGCCGTCTACAGCGTCGACAAGGGGCAGGGCGCCGGCGAGGCGATCGCCAACGTCCGCTCGGGCAACGTCCTCGTCACCGTCCACTACTCCGGCGGCGACGACGGCGACCCGCTCTCCTCGGACGCCGCCACCGACGGCGCGGTCGAGGCGGCCCGCGCCGTCGTGCAGGAGCTCGGCCGGTCCTGAGGCCGGTCCTGAGGCCGGGAGAGGTTCCCGGGCCGGGGGCGGCCTGTAGGCTTACAACCCGTGCTGGTCTTGGCTTTCGATACCGCGACCGCCGCGATCACCGTGGCACTGTACGAGTGGACGCCGGGTGAGGGCGCGGTGCCGCGCGGGGTGGCCGAGGCGGTCGACCGCCGCCGGCACACCGAACTGCTCACCCCCTCCATCGCGGGCGTGATGGCGGAGGCCGGGGCGGCGCCCGCGGACCTGAGCGCCATCGCCGTCGGGGTCGGGCCGGGCCCGTACACCGGGCTCCGGGTCGGGCTGGTCACGGCCCGCTCCATGGGGGACGCGCTCAGCATCCCCGTGCACGGTGCCTGCACCCTGGACATCATCGCCTGGGCCAGCGGACGGACCGAGCCGTTCGCCGTCGTCACGGACGCGCGGCGCAAGGAGGTCTACTGGGCGCGGTACGACTCGCGCCGCGCGCGCGCCACCGGCCCCGCCGTGGGGGCGCCGTCCGACGTGCTGGAGGGGGCGCCCGCCGGGCTGCCCGTCATCGGCGAGGGCGCCGCGCTGTTCCCGGACGTCTTCGGCGAAGGCGAGCACGAGCCGCTGCTGCCCACCGCGACCGCGCTCGCCGAGCTGACCGTCGCGCGGCTGGCCGGGATGAAGGTCCCCGAGCTCCTGCCGCCCGAGCCGCTCTACCTGCGCAGGCCGGACGCCAAGGAGCCCGGGCCGCGCAAGAAGGTGACGCGCGCGTGAGCGAGATCGTCGTACGGGCCATGACCGCCGGCGACCTCCCGGCCGTCCTCAAGCTGGAGCAGGCGCTGTTCCCGGAGGACGCGTGGAGCGAGGACATGCTCCGCGCGGAGCTCGCCGACCAGTCCCGGACCCGGCACTACGTCGTCGCGGAGACCCCCGGCGGCGAGCTCGTCGGCTACGCGGGCCTCGCCGCGGCCGGCGGCCAGGCCGACGTGCAGACCATCGGGGTGCGCGCCGACCGGCGGGGCGGCGGCATCGGCGCCGCGCTGCTCACCGAGCTGCTGGACGAGGCCGCCCGCCGCGGCAGCGAGGCGGTGTTCCTGGAGGTCCGCGCCGACAACCCCGGGGCGCGCCGCCTCTACGAGCGGTTCGGCTTCGACGAGGTCGGCGTCCGCAGGCGGTACTACCAGCCCTCGGACGTGGACGCGATCGTCATGTGCCGCAAGCTCCGCACCCGTCCGCCCATGGGCTTCACCAAGGAGAGCAAGTGATTCGGGACGAGCCGCTGGTGCTCGGCATCGAGACGTCGTGCGACGAGACCGGGGTCGGCATCGTGCGGGGGAACACCCTGCTCGCGGACGCCATCGCGTCCAGCGTCGACCAGCACGCCCGGTTCGGCGGCGTCGTGCCGGAGGTCGCGTCGCGCGCGCACCTGGAGGCGATGGGGCCGACGATCGACCGGGCGCTCGCCGACGCCGGCGTCGCGTTCACCGACATCGACGCGTTCGCGGTGACGGCCGGCCCCGGCCTGCCCGGCGCGCTGATGGTCGGGGTCGCCGCGGCCAAGGCGTACGCGCTGTCGCTCGGCAGGCCGCTCTACGGCGTCAACCACCTGGCCGCGCACGTCTGCGTCGACCAGCTCGAACACGGCCCGCTGCCGAAGCCGTGCGTGGCGCTGCTGGTGTCCGGCGGCCACTCGTCGCTGCTGCTGGTCCCGGACGTGGCGGGCGACGTCCGCTCCCTCGGCAGCACCGTGGACGACGCGGCCGGCGAGGCGTTCGACAAGGTCGCCCGCGTCCTCGACCTGGGTTTCCCGGGCGGCCCGGTCATCGACCGGATGGCCCGCGACGGCGACCCGGCCGCCATCGCGTTCCCGCGCGGCAAGTACAAGGACGGCACCTACGACTTCTCGTTCTCCGGCCTGAAGACCGCCGTGGCCCGCTGGGTGGAGGCCAAGGAGCGCGCCGGCGAGCCGGTGCCCGTCGCGGACGTGGTGGCGTCCTTCCAGGAGGCCGTGGTGGACGTCCTGACGCAGAAGGCGCTGAAGGTCTGCAAGGACAACGGCGTCCACGACCTCCTCATCGGCGGCGGCGTCGCCGCGAACTCCCGCCTGCGGGCCCTGGCGGCGGAGCGCTGCGAGGCCGCCGGCATCCGCCTCCGAGTCCCGCGCCCGAAGCTCTGCACCGACAACGGCGCCATGGTCGCCGCCCTGGGCTCCGAACTGGTCGCCACCGGCGCCGCCCCGTCCGACCTGTCCCTCCCGGCGGACTCCAGCCTCCCGATCGAGTCGGTACTCATGCAGTAACGCCCCACTCCGCTCGCCAGCGCTCGCCCCGTGAGCTGGCCCCGTGACCTGGCCTGTGCGCGCGCATCGCTCCGCAATCTTCCGGTGTAACTCGCCTTCGGCTGCACCCCACCGGTCAGGTCACGCACCCGCGTGCGGGGCCGGGGGTTGCTTCGAGG
>NZ_SMKM01000280.1 GCF_004348665.1 Actinomadura sp. GC306
CCGGCCGTCGGTCGGGGGAAATGGTGGGCGCCGGGCACGCCGGCACGGAAGTGGAAACGGCCTTGCGGGACGATTCCGCCGAGGCGAGCACCTTTCTTCTTTTCTCGTCAGATGGTGTGGGCGGCCGTTCGGATGCCGGTCGCACGGTTTCCTCGTCGCTCTGCGTGACATTGGACGTGCTTTGCGTGTGCCCGGGCGAGGGCGGGGGTTCCAGGTACTGCGTTGTGGACGGTGCTATCGCGATCGACAGGGCGATGGTCGTGGCCGGCGCGACCGCCGCACTGAGGCCGACGATGCTTTTCGCGGAACTGTACTTGTACAGCGCGTACAGGCCGAGGAACGGAGCCGCGGAGAGTTCGAGAAGGCGGGGGCGGCGCGTCCGCGCGTTCGCGCGGAGGATCCGTGCCGCCCGGGAGACCTGCCCGCGCCGCAGGTCCCGGTTGAGGACGATGATCGTCCGGTCCCCGTGGACCCGCAGGTAGCCGAGCAGCCGGGCGGGCATCTGCGCCCGCGCGGACGGCCCGATGCGGCCGGGCGGAACGGCCGCGGTCTGGAGGTGGCGCCACACGTCGCCGGCCTCGGTGGCGTCCTGCCCGGTTCCGGGTTCGGTGCCGGTGATGAGGATGAGCGTCGGCCGGTCGGGTAGGAGCGGGACCATGACGCACTTCCAGCCCATGGCCGTGCGGAAATCGTGTTCGAGATCGATCGGCGGGTTCCATTGTTCGGTCACCGCCAGTTGGCTGCGGAGTTTCGCGTTCTCCTGGGTCAGGCGTTCGATGGTCTGCTTGAGGAGGTGTTCGTCAGGGGAATCCACGGCTTCTCCCATTGCGTCATTCGCGCCGGCCGCGCCCCCGACGGCACGCCGCGGACAGAAATGACCTGGAATGCCCGTTCCCGCCTGCCGAAACTATAGTCCCCCTGCATTACGCCGATTTTCGGACGTTTCGTCCCATGCCCTCGGCCCCGACCGCATCCGCCGGAGGAGAACACCGGTGATGGCGGCCCATCTGTCCTCGTCGTCGGCGAGTGCGGCGGGAGCGTCCCAGATGAAGCGCAGGAACGGGTCGCCGGCCACCTCGGGCGGGTAGCCGCCCTCGCCGGACTCGGCCGCGGCCGGCCCGTCCGCCGTGGTGAGGGACTCCGGCTCGCCGCCCTCCAGGACGGCGCGGAAGTTGCCGCGGCGCCAGCCCAGCCGGTCCTCCAGCGGAATGATCACGCGGTCGGTGTAGTCCCGGCCGCGGCCGGTCTCGATCTTGTTCACCACCGACAGCGACGGCCCGCCCTCCGCGGCGAGGCTGGCCTGCGAGCCGAAGCCCAGTTCGATCCGGCGCTGCCGCACGATCCGCCCGAGCCGCTGCCATGCCTCGGGCGGGTGCTCATGCTCATCGAGTTCGCTCACTTCCACGGACTCCTTCCGCGGCCGGGAGCGGGGACGCCCGGCCCGCGGGAACTCTACCTGAGCAAAACGGACTATGACGAGTGGTGACGCGTTTTCACGGCGTGTCACGGTTGAGGGCCTCACTCTGACGCATCGCGACACACGCGAGTTATTAAAAACGCGTTATGAGGCTGCAGAGTGCGTTGAGATGCGTTACAGTGATCGCCATGTTGAGCTCTCCCGGCAGCGAGATTCCTATGGACCGGCTCCTCTACACACCGCAGGAAGCAGCCGAGCTGACGTCCTTCACCCGTGACTGGCTGGTGCGTGCGGCGAGCCGCGGCGAGATCCCGCACCGCCGCTACGGCAAGCGCCTGTTCCGGTTCGCCCACGAGGACCTGGAAGCGATCAAGGAGATGGGCGCCTGCCCGGTTGAGCCCCGCCCGTAGGTTCCGGCCGCGCACCGCCGGCCGCGAACGATGACGCCGTACCCGAAGGACGACCTGATGAGCACTGCTTCCCCTCGGACACTGCCCGGAGGTGCCCGATGACCTGGCTCAGCCAAGGGATCATCGACGACCTCGGCGCGGTGGCCGCTTCCCACGAGGCCGCCGCCGAGCGGGCCGGCCACGCACTCGAGACCCACCGCAAGGCCGCCTTCGCGGCCAGGGACGACCTGCACCGCCACCGGGGCCTCGCCGCCGAGGCCAGGTTCCTGCTGACGATCGCGCACGGCGCCGCGCCGGTTCCGCAGCCCGGCCAGATCCGCGAGCTCGACGACGAGCGCGACGGCCTCGGCCTGGCGATCGGCGACCTGCGGATGGCGCTGCCCAACGACGCCCCGGCGGAGCAGTTCGGCCGGCTGGCCGAGTCGATGCGCGCGCTGTACGCGGCCGCGCACGTCGTCGCCCTGCACGCGGACGGCCGGGCCCGCGCCCTGGCCCAGGCGATGCCCGTACCGGAACCCGACCGCCCCGGCCCCGTGCCCCGCGCCTACGCGTCCCTGGTGGGCAACCGGGTGCGCGTCGAAGGCGCCGACGGCAGCAGCCATGTCGGGGTGCTGAGCTCGGTCGAAGGGGGCCAGATCACGCTCCTGGACGCCGACGGCGTGCCCTTCGCATGGCCGCCGCTGGACGATGTCGTGTCCGTCCGTCCGGTGCCGCCCGGCGAGAACGGGGACCGGCCCGTCCCGCCGAACGGGTCCCCGCCCCGGCCGCGGGAGGGCGCGGCGGAGGAGCCGCCGCCCGCGGCCGGCCCGCCGGCGCAGGCGGAGCAGCGGACCCCGGTCGCGCAGGGCGCGCTCCCCGCCGGACCACCGGAGGAGACCCGGTGAGCGCGGGGGCCTGGTTCGTCGCCCTGGCCGCGGCCATCGCGGCGGCGGCGGCCGTCGCCGCCGTCCGCCGCCGGGACCGCGGCCGGAAGGAGGCCGACACCCTCGTCCAGCTCGGCCGGGCGGAGCGGGCCGTCCGCCTCATCGTCTCCCAGCGCGACGAGGCGGTCGCGGCGCAGGACCGCGCGGAGGCGTTCGGGTCGGCCGTGCTCCGCGAGCACCACGCCCTCCGGGAAGCCTGCTTCGACCTGGTCAAGCACTGGGAGTCGCTGACGCGCGAGAGCCCCTGCGGCCACGCCGAGCAGCTCCGGCGGGTCGTCCGGCTCCACGGGCGGGAGGCGCCGTAAGGCCCCCGCGGCACACCCGGGTCTGAGCACCGGGCCAGTCCAGACCACGTCGTCTCCCTCGACTAGGGGGGAGAGGGAGACGACCTCCCCGGCAGGTCTCGCATGGGGGACGAGACCTGCCCCGCCGGCGGCCACGCCTTTCCGCGCCCGAGGCGTGGCCGCCGGCGCACGCACGCCCGCTCGTCCCCCCATCACCACATCACCACATCACCGCACCACCGCGAGGAGTAGAGATGCCCATGGGCTTCGAGGTGTGGCAGCCCGTCCACGACGTCGCCGCACCGCCCGGACCGGAGACCGAGGCCCCGCCGCGCCCGCAGCAGTGGCTCCGGCTGCAGGGCGGCGCCCGCGGAAGGCACCGCCGCCCCCGCCGCACCATCGTCCAGGTGGTCAGGGGAATGCCGCCGTTCCCGCGCCGCATCCTGAAGTACCCCGGGCCGGGCCGCCCGCTGATGCACGGCATGGACGTCGAGCTGTGGCAGCGGCAGGCCCGCAGGAAGGGCTACCTGTTGAAGCCCGACGGATGGTACGGGCCGCGGTCCCGCAAGGTCGCCGTCTCCCTGCAGAAGCGGGCCGGCCTCGTCGCCGACGGAGTGGTCGACCCCCGGACATGGGCCGCGACCTGGCGATGACCGGCGCCTTCCCGCAGGCACCATCCGAGCAGGAGCCCCGGCCCGCCCGCGGGCACGGCGGGCTCCGCAGCGACCACGAGGCCGACGACACGTGACCGACGACGCCACCCAGGACGGCCCGCAGGCCGCGGCCGGGCCGTCCGCCGACCCGTACGGCGACGCCGCCGCGGACCGGCGCACCCACCTGCTGCTGGAGCGGATGCACCGGCTCTCCCCGGACGATCCCCGCAGGGCCCCGCTGCAGGACGAGATCGTCGCGCTCAACACCGCGTTCGTCCGGCGCATCGCGCGCCGGTACGCGGGCCGCGGCGAGCCGCTGGAAGACCTCCTCCAGGTCGCCTACCTGGGGCTGGTCGTCGCCATCAACCGCTTCGACCCCGATCGCGGCTACCGCTTCTACGGCTACGCCTACCCGGTCGTGGCCGGCGAGGTCCGGCGCCATTTCCGGGACAAGACCTGGGGCGTGCGCGTGTCCCGCCGCATCCAGGAACTGCGCCCGCTCCTGCACCGCGCCAGAAGCGAACTCGCCGCCGCCAACGGACGGACCCCCACCACCGCCGAGCTCGCCGGCCACATCGGCATCAGCCACAAGGAGACCCTGGAGGCCCTGCAGGCGAGCGAGGCGTACCGCCCGCTGTCCCTGGACGCACTGGCCGGAGGCACCACCGACGAGGACCCCGGCACCGTGGGCGACCACCTCGGCGCCGACGACCCGGCCCTGGACCTGTTCCTCGACAAGCACGCGCTGCGCCCCCTGCTCGCCGAGCTTCCCGAGCGCGAGCGCACCATCCTGTCGCTGCGGTTCTTCGGCGACCAGACCCAGGCGCAGATCGGCGAGCGGCTCGGCATCTCGCAGATGCACGTCTCCCGGCTGCTCTCCCAGACGCTGCAGCACCTCCGCCGCGGCCTGCTGCCCGGGTGACGCGGCGCTCACATGTGCGTGACCAGCACCTCGGGACGCTCCACGCAGTCGGCGACGAACCGCAGGAAGCCCCCGGCGGCGCCGCCGTCGCAGACCCGGTGGTCGAAGGTGAGGGAGAGCTGCGCGACCTTGCGCAGCCGCACCTTCCCTTTGTGCGCCCAAGGCCGCTCGGTGATCCGCCCGACGCCGAGCATGGCCGCCTCGGGATGGTTGATGATCGGGGTGGAGCCGTCCACCCCGTAGACGCCGTAGTTGTTGAGGGTGAACGTGCCGCCGGTGAGGTTCTCCGGGGCGGTCCGTCCGTCGCGCGCCTCGTCCGTCCGCTCCCGCAGCGCCGCGGCCAGCTCGGCGAGCGTCATCCGCTGCGCGTCGCGGACCACCGGCACGACGAGGCCCCGCTCGGTCTGCGCCGCGAACCCGAGATGGATCCGCGGCACCTGCACGATCTCCTGCCGCTCGGTGTCGACGTAGGCGTTGAGCTCGGGAAACCGGCGGAGCCCCGCGACGCACACCCGGGCGAGCAGTGCCAGCGTCCCGACCCCCGCGTCCGGGTCGGCGCGGCCGATCCTCTCCCGGAACCGGAGCAGCGCCGTGGCGTCCACGTCGACCCAGGTCGTCGCGTCGGGGATCTCGCGGCGGCTGCGCGACAGCTTGTCCGCCATCGCCCGGCGCACTCCCCGGAGCGGCACGCGCACTTCACCGGTCTCGTCCTGGGGCTCGGGCAGCGGACGGGACGCCGCGGCGATCGCGGCCTCGACGTCCTTCCGCAGCACGATGCCGCCCGGCCCACTGGGCGTGATGGCGCCGACATCGATCCCGTTGTCACCCGCCAGCCGCCGCACGACGGGGGAGATGACCCGCGGCGCCTCCACAGGGGCCGGCGCTTCCGCAGGGGCCGGCGCCGCCGCCCTGCGCCGGGACCGGCGGGCGGTGCCCGTCCCGTACCCGACGAGGACGTTCCCGGACCCGGCCCGCTCCTCCTCCCGGTACCGCTCCTGCCGCCGCGCCTCCGCGTCCTGCCCGTCGTCCCCGCCGACCGCGAGGAGCGGCGCGCCCACCTCCACCACGGCCCCGGCCTCGGCGTACAGCTTCGTCACGGTGCCGGCAACAGGCGAGGGCACCTCGACGGCGGCCTTGGCCGTCTCGACCTCCACCACGGCCTGATCGACCGCCACGACGTCACCGACCGCCACCTTCCACTCGATGACCTCGGCCTCGGTGAGCCCCTCCCCAAGGTCGGGCAGGCGAAAGACCGTCATGCCTGTTTCCTGTGGGGGGTCGACCCCCCGCACCCCCCGGTTCGCTTCGCTCATGCCGCACCACCCAACGACAAATGCCGTACATCCGGCTGATCGTCCCGCTGGAGCCGGTCAAGGGTGTCGAGGATCCGATCGACGTCCGGCAGATGATGCCGCTCAAGCATCGGCGGCGGATACGGGATGTCGAGACCGGACACCCGCAGCACCGGCGCGTGCAGGCTGTGGAAGCAGCGCTCCTGGACGCGGGCGGCGACCTCCGCGCCGACACCGGCGAACCCGGCGGCCTCGCTGACCACGACGCAGCGTCCCGTCCGGCGGACGGACGCGGCGACGGTCGCGTCGTCGAACGGGACGAGCGTCCTCAGGTCGACGACCTCCGCGTCCCAGCCCTTCTCCTCGGCGGCCTCGGCGGCCTCCAGCGCGACCGGGACGCTCGGCCCGTACGCGACGAGCGTGACGTCGCGACCGGCCCGCCGGACGGCCGCCCGGCCGAACGGCTCCGTGCGCGCGAGCGCATCGTCCGACTTCGCCCAGTACAGCTTCTTCGGCTCCATGAAGACGACCGGGTCGGAATCGTCGATCGCCTCCCGCAGCAGCGAATAGGCGTCCCCGACCGTCGCGGGGGTCACGACCTTCAACCCCGGCGTGTGGGCGTAGTAGCCCTCGCTGGAATCGCAGTGGTGCTCGACACCCCCGATCCCGCCCGCGTACGGGATGCGGATGACGATCGGCAGCGCGATGCGCCCGCGCGTCCGGTTGCGCATCTTCGCCACGTGCGAGGCGATCTGCTCGAACGCGGGGTAGGCGAACGCGTCGAACTGCATCTCGATGACCGGCCGGAAACCGCCCATCGCCATCCCGACGGCGAATCCGGCGATGCCCGCTTCGGCGAGCGGCGTGTCGAAGCACCGGTCGTCGCCGAACTTCGCGGCGAGCCCGTCGGTGATGCGGAAGACGCCGCCGAGCGCGCCGACGTCCTCCCCGAAGACCACGACCCGCTCGTCCTCGTCCATGGCCTCGCGGAGCGCCGTGTTGAGCGCCTGCGCCATTGTGGTCACGACAGCGCCTCCTCGGCTTCGAGTTCGGCCCGCAGCAGCTCCCGCTGCTCCTCCAACTGCGGGGTGGGGGTGCCGTAGACGTGGTCGAACAGCTCCAGCGGGGCGAGTCCGGGGTCGGTGTTCATCCGGTCCCGCAGCCGCGCGGCGAACTCCTCGGCCTCGGCGGACCACGCGGAGACGTCGTCCGCCGAAAGGTGCCCCCGCCGCCGCAGATACCTCTCCAGCCGGACGACGGGGTCCCGCCGGCGCCACTCCTCGGCCTCGGCGTCGGACCGGTACCGGGACGCGTCATCGGCGTTCGTGTGCGATTCCAGCCGGTACGTATGGGCCTCCACCAGGAACGGCCCCGCCCCCGACCGGGCGTGCTCGACCGCCGCCGCCAGCACGGCCAGCACCGCGACCGGGTCGTTCCCGTCCACCCGCTCGGAACGCACCCCGTACCCGATGCCCTTGTACGCGAGCGAGGGCGCGGCGGTCTGGCGCTCCAGCGGCACCGAGATCGCGTACTGGTTGTTCTGCACGAAGAAGACCACGGGCGCCTTGAACACGGCCGCGAAGTTGAGCGCCTCGTGGAAGTCGCCCTCGCTGGTCGCGCCGTCGCCGACGCAGGCCAGCGCGACCCGTCCCGTCCCCTTGCGCCGCTCCGCGTACGCGAGCCCCGCCGCGTGGACGGTCTGCGTCGCGAGCGGCGTGCACTGCGGCGCCACACGGTGCCGCTCCGGGTCGTAGCCGCAGTGCTCGTTGCCCCGCAGCAGCGCGAGCACCTCCACCGGGTCGATCCCGCGCGTCACCAGCGCGACCGACTCCCGGTAGGTGGGGAAGAACCAGTCGCCGTCCTCAAGGGCGAGCACCGCGCCGACCTGGCACGCCTCCTGCCCGTGGCTGGACGGGTACACCGCCAGCCGCCCCTGCTTGGTCAGCGCGGTCGCCTGCGCGTCGAACCGCCGTCCGACCACCATCGCCCGGTACGCCCGCCGCAGCAGTTCCGGCTCCGGCACCGGAAGGCGCGGCCGCCGCACGGCCGCACCGTCATCGGTCAGGAACCGCACCGGCTCCGCCGAGGGAAGCAGCTCCGCGACCCGACCCGTCATCCGATCCACCTCCACACCCAATCGGTGCTAGAAATATGAACCGGATCAGCCATAAGTCTCAATAGACGCCGAAAACCAAAGACGAACAGCAGCAATCACGACCACTCATGGACCAAATATCTTCCGACGCCGCGCCTCCGCCCGATCCCCCCGGACGTTCGGCCGCCTCCCTCGACGACGTCGACCGCGCGATCATCCGCGAGCTCCAGGCCGACGGCCGCCTCTCGATCCGGGCCCTGGCCGAACGGGTGAGCGTCTCCCGTTCCAACGCCTACACACGCGTGGAGCGCCTTGTCGACGAAGGCGTCATCACCGGCTTCACCGCCCGCGTCGACCCGGTCCGCGCGGGCCTCGGCACGGCCGCCTATGTGCTGGTCAACATCGAGCAGAATTCCTGGCGCACCGTCTCGGCCCGCCTCCGCGAGGTCCCCTGCGTCGAGCACCTGGCCTTCGTGGGCGGCGACGTCGACCTGGTCATGCTGGTCCGCACCCCCGACAACGCGTCCCTGCGCGACGTGGTCCTCTCCCGCGTCCACGCCCTGGAAGGCGTCCGCTCCACCCGCACCTGGCTGATCTTCGACGAATCCCCACCCACCCCCTGAC
>NZ_SMKM01000281.1 GCF_004348665.1 Actinomadura sp. GC306
GCCCCCGCCCAAATGGGTGCCACCACCCATGGACGATTGCGTCCCGCCCGCTCATGGTGGAGATTCGCCGACCCCTACCCCCGGCGAGCGAAGGGAGCCCCGAGCCATGACGGTGAACAGCGCGGTCAACGGCACCTCCGGCGGGTACCCGCCGGACGGCGCGCAGGCCCGCCAGGCCCGCGAACTCCTCCAGGAGGAGCGCCGGACCCGGATCGCGCAGCTCACCGTCCTGGAGCACGCCGAGGACGGCGCCCCCGACGAGGGCACCCTCGCCCGCCGCGAAAGCCTGCAGGGCACCCTGGAGGAGATCGACGCGGCCCTCACCCGCCTCACCGACGGCACCTACGGCGTCTGCGAAGACTGCCGCAAGCCCGTCCCCGAAGGCCGGCTGGAGATCATCCCGTACGCGCGCCGCTGCGTGCAGTGCCAGCAACGACGGCGCTGATGCGGACCACACCCTCCCCCGGCCCGCACGCCGCCATCGACCTCGGCAGCAGCCGCATCCGCGCCACGCTGCCCGCCCGCGCCGCGTTCGTCGACCGCCCCTCCGCGGTCACCGGCCCCGCCGCCGTCCCCGGCCGCGCGGTACGGGCCCGTCCCATCGAGCACGGCATGGTGACCGACGCCGGCGCCTGCACGCGCCTGGCCCGCCTCGCCCTCTACGAGGCCGACCCCGGCGAGGAGCTGCGCCAGGTCCTCATCGCGGTGCCGGCCGCCGCGAGCAGGACCCAGCAGAGCCGCGCGGTCACCGCCGTCGGCGCCGCCGCCGAACGGCCCGTCCGCACCATGGAGGCCCCGCTCGCCGCGGCCATCGGCGCCGGCATCGACCCCGCCGACCCGAGGCCCCGCCTGATCCTCGACATCGGCGCCGGAATCGTCGAGGCGGCCGCGATCATGCGCGGCCGGGTGCACGCCGCGCGGTCGGTCCAGTACGTCCCCGAGCGGCCGGCGGGCCACCGGATGCCCCGCGTCCCCGAGCACGTGCGGGCGCAGATAGCGACCGCGCTGCGGCACATGCTCACCGACCTGCCGCCGCCGCTGCGCCGCTCCGCCCGCGACGGCGGCCTGCTGCTCACCGGCGGCGGCGCGTGCCTGCCCTCCCTGCCGGGCGGGCTCGCCGAGGAGATGGGCCTGACCATCCGGATCGCCCGCGATCCCGCACGCGCCACCATCCGCGGCCTGGCCCACGCCTGCCGCTCCCCGGTCACCTGGCGCCTCACCCGCGCCTGACCCGGCCGGCCGGGCGGGACGGGGAGTCAAGCCCCGTCCCGCCCGCGGCACGGACGCCCCCGGCCGGTCCGCCGGTTTGCCGGTTTGCCGGACCCGCAACGCGGTTCGCCGGAACGCGCGGCCGCGACGCATCATCGGGCCATGGAGCACACCACCGGCCAGGAATTCTGGGACACCCGCTACGCCGAGCAGGAGCGCATCTGGAGCGGCGAGCCCAACGCCGTCCTCGTCGAGGAGGCCGCCGGGCTGGAGCCCGGCACCGCCCTCGACCTCGGCTGCGGTGAAGGCGGGGACGCCATCTGGCTCGCGCGCCGCGGCTGGCGCGTCACCGCCACCGACATCTCCGGCGTCGCCCTCGAACGCGCCGCGCGCCACGCCGAGGCCGCGGGCGTCGGCGACCGCGTCGACTGGCAGCGCCGCGACCTGGGGACGTCGTTCCCCCCAGGCGCCTACGACCTGGTGAACGCCGCGTTCCTGCACTCCCCCTGCGAAGGCATGCCGCGCGAGGAGATCCTGCGCGCCGCCGCAGCGGCCGTCGCGCCCGGCGGCGTGCTGCTCGTCATCGGGCACGCCGGCCCGCCGCCCTGGGACCCCGACGCCCACCCCGGGGTGCACCTGCCCACCGCCGAGGAGGTCATGAAGTCCCTGGAACTGCCCGGCGGCGACTGGGACGTCCTACGCATGGGCGAGCACGAGCGCGTCCAGACGGCCCCGGACGGACGCGTCATGACCCGCACCGACAACGCCCTCAAACTCCGGAGGCGCCCGTCCGCTGCATGAGGGCGGCGAACTCCTCCAGGGAGATCTTCCCGTCGCGGTTGGCGTCGGCGGCCACGACCACCTCCACGGCGCGCGTGCCGGTGATGTCCTCCCCGAGCGCGGCCATGAGGTTCTTCAGCTCACCGGTCGAGATGTAGCCGTCGCCGTCGGCGTCCACCAGCTCGAACGTCGCCCGGTACTGCTCCACGTCCGCCATGCGCCTGCTCCGATCGTCGGTCTGCTCGGGGGCTCGACGGTAGCAGCGACGGATCCGGCCCCATGCCTTTACGTAGTAAGGTTTGGTCCGGGCACGCGGTCCGCCATAATCGGACGGGTGCGCCGCTCGTACGAGTTCCTCGACCATCCCCCGCCGATCCCCTTCGCACACCGGGGCGGCGCGGGCGGCGGCCCCGAGAACTCCATGGCCGCGTTCCAGCACGCCGTCGACCTCGGCTACCGCTACCTGGAGACCGACGCCCACGCCACCGCCGACGGCGTCGTCATCGCCTTCCACGACCGCACCCTCGACCGGGTGACCGACCGCACGGGCACCATCGCGCGGCTCCCCTACTCCGAGGTCGCCAAGGCCCGCATCGCCGGCGCCGAGCCCATCCCCCTCCTGGAGGACGTCCTCGGCTCCTTCCCCGACGCGCGCGTCAACATCGACATCAAGGACGCACCCGTCATCGGCCCGCTCGCCGCGGCGCTGCACCGCACGGCCGCCTGGAACCGGGTGTGCATCACGTCCTTCTCCACCCGCCGGCTCGCGCAGATGCGCGCGCGGCTCCCGCTGTTCACCGACCGCGACGTGTGCACCGCGCTGGGCCCGCGCGGGGTGATGGCGCTGCGCGCCCGGTCCTACGGCGGGCCGGCCGCCAAGCTCGTCCGCCTCGCCGCCACGGGCGTCGCCTGCGCCCAGGTGCCCTACGGCCTCGGGCCCCTCCCCTTCGTCACCGAGTCGTTCATCGCCCACGCGCACGAACTCGGCCTCCAGGTCCACGCCTGGACGGTCAACGAGCCCGCCGACATGGAGCGCCTGCTCGACCTCGGCATCGACGGCATCATGACCGACGAGATCGGCACGCTCCGGCGCATCATGGCGTCCCGCGGGCTCTGGCAGGGCCCCTCGCCCGCCCGCTGACACGCCCGGTCAGCGGGCGAAGCCGGGCGGGCGGTACTCGGCCGCGACGCGCATCGGCGGCTGCATCCGCGGACGCTCCGCCGGCGGCGCGGGCTGGGGCTGCTGCCCCGGCAGGGGCTGCTCGGGCGCGAGGTCGAGGCGCCGCGACCGCGCCAGCTCCAGGAGTTCGAGGTCCTCCGGAGACACCAGGGCCGCCATGACCTTGCCCCGGCGGGTGAGCCGGACGGGATCGCCGGTGTAGGCGACCCGATTGACCAGGTCCGCGAACTGGGCCCGTGCTTCGGTAACGGGAACATCCACGTGATTCATCGTATAGCGAAAGGGGGGAAGGTCCCCTGGCCCGCGTCCTCCACCGGCACTAGTCTCCATACGTACGTAGTGTACGTTCTGTACAGAACCAATCCCGGAGGTGCCCGTGATCGCAGAGCCAGGGAACCGCGAAGCCGAGCGGCCCGCGGAGACCCCCGCGGAGACGTTCACCGGACGGAGGCGGACCGCCCCCGCCGGACTCCCCCGGGTGGCGGACATGCAGCCGTTCGAGCGCCTGCTAGCCCAGCGCATCGTGTTCCTCGGCAGCGAGATCGACGACCATGTCGCCAACCTCGTCAACGTGCAGCTTCTGCTGCTCGCCGCGCAGGACTCCCGCCGCGACATCACGCTCTACATCAACTCCCCCGGCGGGGTCGTGGACGCCGGAATGGCGATCTACGACATGATGCAGTTCGTCCCGAACGACATCTCCACGGTCGCGATGGGCATGGCAGCGTCCATGGGACAGACACTCCTGTGCGCCGGGACGCCGGGCAAGCGCTACGCGCTGCGCCACGCCCGCGTCGTGATGCACCAGCCCCACGGCGGGATCGGCGGCACCGCGTCCGACATCAGGATCCAGGCGGAGCAGTCGCTGTACCTCAAGCGGACGCTGGCCGAGCGGACCGCGTTCCACACCGGGCAGTCGCTGGAGCAGATCGAGGCCGACAGCGACCGGGACGCGTGGTTCACCGCGGAGGAGGCGCGCGACTACGGCTTCGTCGACCACGTCATCGACGGCACGGACCGGGTGGGCACATGACGCGCGCGGAGAAGCGCTACCTCGTCCCCGAGTTCGAGGAGACCACCGCCTACGGGCGCAAGGACTCCAACCCCTACGACAAGCTGTTCGAGGACCGGATCGTCTTCCTCGGCGCGCCGGTCGACGACACCAGCGCCAACGACGTCACGGCGCAGCTGCTCGCGCTGGAGGGCATGAACGCCGACCGGCCCATCGCGCTGTACATCAACTCGCCGGGCGGGTCGCTGACAGCGATGCTGGCGATCTGCGACACGATGCGCTACGTCGCGCCCCCCGTCGAGACGACCTGCGTCGGGCAGGCGGGGTCGGCGGCGGCGGTGCTGCTCGCGGCCGGCGCGCCGGGCCGGCGGGCCGCGCTGACCGGCGCGCGGATCCTGCTGCACGAGCCGGCGACCGAGGTGTCCCGGGGGTTCGCCACCGACCTGGACATCCACGCCCGCGAGATGCTGCGGCTGCGGGAGCAGACCGAGGCGATCGTGGCGGAGGCGACCGGGCGCGACCCCGGTACCGTCCGCCGCGACCTGGACCGGGCGCGGTTCTTCACCGCCGCCGAGGCGAAGGAGTACGGCCTGATCGACGAGGTGATCACCTCCCGCCGCTAGCGTCCGCGCGGGAGGTTTCCGCCGCCCGGCCCGGTGCGGCCGCAAAGAGCAGGGTTGGATCACGCTGGGTGCGGGAATCTTGTCACGGTATTCAGCGTTGGTCAGGGCAAGACCGCAAGCCGTCTGGGAGGCACGTGACGATGGCCGAGCGCGCACTTCGCGGCACCCGACTCGGAGCGACGAGTTACGAGAACGATCGCAACACCGATCTCGCCCCTCGGCAAGAGGTAGATTACACCTGCACCAAGGGCCACCGGTTCACCGTGACGCTCGCCGCCGAGGCCGAGGTGCCGATGACCTGGGAATGCCGCAACTGCGGCGTGACGGCCCTGCGGGTCGACGGGGAGCTCCCGCAGGCCAAGAAGGGCAAGCCGCCGCGGACCCACTGGGACATGCTCATGGAGCGCAGGACCGTCGAGGACCTGGAGGAGGTCCTGGCGGAGCGCCTTGAGATCCTGCGGGCGGGGCGCAGGAAGTCCGCATGAACGTCTGATCCACCCTTTGTCGAGGCGGACGGGCCCGTACCGGCGACGGTACGGGCCCGTCCCATGTCCGGACGCGGCTCCATGAGCCGGGTCTTCGTGAAGCGGGCCTGTGAAGCCGGGCCGGGCGCCGGGGCGTCAGGCGCGGGACTTGGGGTCGTCGTCCTCGATGACCTCGCCGCGGACGACCGGGCCGGGCGGCGTCTCCACCGGCTCGGGGGCGCCGGGCCGGCGGCCGAAGGGGTCGAATCCGGCGCCGCCGTACCCGGGCGGCGGGACGATCGTGGCGGCGCGGACCTCGGCGGCCCGCATCCGGCGCTCGGCGAACGCCGCCAGCGCCCGCCGCAGCAGCGGCCGGGTGAACGGCAGCACCAGCGCGAGGCCGAGCACGTCGGTGCCGAAGCCGGGCAGCAGGAGCAGCACGCCGCCGGCCATGACCAGCACCGCGTCGCCGAGCTCCCGCTCGCGCAGCACACCGGTGCGGACGGTCTCGTACAGGGCGCCCCAGGCGCGCCTGCCCTCCCGCCGGATGAGCCACGCCCCGAGCACGGCCTGCGCGGCCAGCAGCCCCGCCGTCGGCCAGAAACCGATGGCCTGGCCGACCTGGATCAGGACGTAGATCTCCAGGACCGGCACCAGGATGAACGCCAGGAGGATCAGCAGCAGCATGGCTCCCTTTTCGGGGTAGGTCGAAGCCTCACCGTGTACAACGCGGCGGAGGGGCCGTTCGTTTCCCCCGGCGGGCGCGGCGTCCGGCGGGGTCAGCGGGGCGGGCGGAGCTTCGCGGCGCGGTCGGCGACGCCCCACTGGGTGATGCGCAGCGCCGCCTCGGCCATGACGTCCCGGTTCATCTTGCTGGTGCCGTGGACGCGCTCGACGAAGGTGATCGGCACCTCCACCACCCGCAGGCCCTGCCGCACCGCCCGCAGCGCCAGGTCGATCTGGAAGCAGTAGCCGCGCGAGTCGACCTCCTCCAGCCCGATCTTCTGCAGCGTCGCGGCGCGGAAGGCGCGGTAGCCACCGGTGGCGTCGTGCAGCGGGATGCCGAGCATCAGCCGCGCGTAGGTGTTGGCGCCGCGCGACAGCGCCTCGCGGCGCTTGGGCCAGTTGCGCACCTCGCCGCCCGGCACCCAGCGGGCCCCGATGACCAGGTCGGCGTCCTCCAGGGCCGCCAGCAGCCGCGGCAGCTCCTCGGGCTGGTGGGAGCCGTCGGCGTCCATCTCGACCATGACGTCGTAGCCGCGCTCGGCGGCCCACCGGAACCCGGCGATGTAGGCGGGCCCGAGCCCGTCCTTGCCCGCCCGGTGCAGCACGCTGATCTGCTCGTCCCGCGCCGCCATGGCGTCGGCGACCTCGCCGGTGCCGTCGGGGCTGGCGTCGTCCACCACGAGGACGTCCACCGGCGGGACGGCCGCGCGGACCCGCCCGGCGATGTCCTCGATGTTGTCCCGCTCGTTGTACGTCGGGATGATCACGAGCACCCGGCCGAGGTCGGCTGGGATGTCCATCGGTGTCAGTTCCCCTCGTTCGAGCCGGCGGAGTCCCCGCCGGCGCGGTCACCGCCGGCGGAGGTCCTCCGGGCCGGCGCCCATGCCGCCGCGCAGAGCGCACCGAGCCCGAGGGCGGCGAGCACCCACTCGGGTGCGGCGCCCACCCGGTCCGCCGGCGTGGTGGACGTCCGCGCCGGAACGGTCGCCACCTGGATGTCGGGGACGAACTCGCGGGACCGGTCGACCACCCGCCCGTCGGGCGCGACGATCGCGCTGATCCCGCTGGTCGCGGCAACCAAGATCGTACGGCCATGCTCCACCGCGCGCAGCCGGGACATCGCGATCTGCTGCGGCGGCAGGCTGGTGCGGCCGTAGGTGGCGTTGTTGGTCTGCACGACCAGCAGGTTCCCCGCCGACACGTCGCGGACCTCCTTGTCGTAGGCGACCTCGAAGCAGATGACGTCGCCGACCGTGACCGGGCCGAGGCGCAGCACGCCCGAGCGGGTGCCCTTGGCGAAGTCGCGCGGGATCCGCTCGAACCGGGTGATCAGCCTGGTGAGGACGTCGCGGAACGGCAGGTACTCCCCGAACGGGACGGGGTGCCGCTTGACGTAGTAGTCGCCGGGGCCGCTCGCCGGGTCCCAGACGATGCCGCGGTTCTCGACCTGCTCGCCGTCGGGGGTGTCGGTGAGGGCGCCGACGAGGACGGGGACGCCGACGTCCTTCACCGCGGCGTCGATCGCGTTGTACGCCTCGGGGTCGGTGTAGGGGTCCAGGTCGCTGGCGTTCTCCGGCCACACCACCAGCTCGGGCCGGGCGAGCTCGCCCGCGCGGACCCGCGCGGCGAGCTCGCGGGTGACCTGGACGTGGTTGTTCAGGACGGCCTTGCGCTGGCCCTGCCAGTCCAGGCCGATGCGGGGGACGTTGCCCTGGATGACGGCGACGGTGACGGGCCGTCCCGACGCGGGGGTGGGGATCAGCGTCCCGCCGCCGGTGACGGCCGCGATGCCGGCGAGGGCCGCGGCGGCGGGCAGCAGCGTCCGCCAGGGGCGCGGGGACGGGCCGTCGCCCCCCGTGCCGGCCCGGTGGACGCGGTAGGCGCGGTGTGCGGCGAGGGCGGCATAGGCCAGCAGCCCGCCGGCCAGGGCCGTCACGAAGGTGACCAGGGGCGCGCCGCCCCAGGAGGCGTAGGGGGTGAGCGGTGTCGCGGTCTGGCTGAAGGCGAGCCGCGCCCACGGGAACCCGCCGAACGGGACCCGGCCGCGCAGCAGCTCCTGGCCGACCCACAGCGCCGCCGTCCACAGCGGCCAGGCGGGCAGCCGGGTGACCAGCGCGATCCCGGCGCCGAGCGGCAGGAAGTACAGGGCCTGGACCAGCGAGAGGACGATCCACGCGTCCGGCCCGATCTGGCCGATGCCCTCCAGGACCGGGACGAAGAACGCGGCGCCGCCGACGAAGCCGAGCCAGGCGCCGGTGCGGGCGGTCAGGCCGCGCAGCGCCACGGTGAACAGCGCGACGCCGACCGGGGCGAGGGGCGTCAGGTCGAAGGGCGGGAACGCGAGCCACATGCTCAGCCCGGCGGCCGCGACCAGCAGCGTGCGGGCCCAGCCGGCGCGGCCGCCGCGCCGCAGCCGGGCGCCCAGGCGCGCCGCGCCGCCCGGCGCCGCCGCCCCGCCGCCCGTATGGCTGCCGGCGCCTCCGGCCGGCGGCCGTTCCGGGAGGGTCTCCTGGGCCACGTCCCACCTCGTTCCCCTCGTTCCCTTCCGGGAACGCTACCGGGCCCCGGGCGTGACGGCGACCACGGGCGGTG
>NZ_SMKM01000282.1 GCF_004348665.1 Actinomadura sp. GC306
CCCCCGGGTACACGCCCCCGCCGCCGAGCCGCTCCTTCCGGACGCGGTGCGACTTGCGGTAGACCTCGCGCGTCGCGGGCGTCGAGTAGTCGTAGGTGGTCACCGCGTTGTCGAGCGACAGGCCCGCCTTGCGCAGCAGCGCGTCCGCCCGGTCGAGGCAGTAGGCGTACTGGCCGACGAAGTCGCCGGGGCTGACGACGTCGCCCGACTCGTCCACCGGGACCATGGTCGGCAGGTGCACGGTGCCGTCGTGGCCCTCCCGGACCGGCGAGGGCACCCACGTCCCGGCGTCGCGCCGCTCGCTGGCGGCGAGCAGCTCGGCGCCGCCCCTGCGGACGGCGTGCAGCTCGACCTCCAGCAGCGCGGCGGACCGCACGAGCCGCTCCACGACCACGGTCGTCACGGTCGGCTGGTGCTCGCCGAAGACCTCCTTGCGGACCGCCGCCGCGGCCTCGTAGTCGGCCAGTCCGGCGATCGTGACGTTCTCCGTCACGTGCACGACGTCACCGGGGCCGTACCCGGCCGCCTCGATGATCGTCATGGTCTTCTGGTAGGCGGTGCGCGCCTGCTCGGCCATCGTCCCGGAGACGGTCATCTTCCCGACCGCCTCGTCGAACGCGGCGGACGTGTGCCCGGACGACCAGGCGCCCCCGTCCTCCGACAGCCCGAGGCAGAACGTGAACCCCTCGTAGGGGAACCACGGGAAGACGGCGGGCTTGATCGCTTGCAGTGTCATCGGTTCTCCTGCCGGTTGAACTGGGCGAGGCCGGCGGCGGCCTCCATGACGGCGGCGGCGTCTGGCTGGTCGCCGAGCGACTCGACGATCCGCGCGAACCCCTCCGCCTCGGCCGCCGGGACCCCGGCGGCGCCCGCGAACTTGGCGAGCAGCGCCGCGCGGTCGAGCGGGCGGTCGCCGCCGCCCGCGCTGCGCGGTACCGAGCCCGTCACCTCGCGGCCGCCGGCGAGGGTGATCGTGACGCGGCCGGGCGCGTCGGCGGCGACACCGGGCGGGCCGGTGACGTCCCAGCTGACGCGTGCGGCGAGCCGGGTCACCTCGGGGCGGGCGATCGAGGCGGGCTCGAACGTGTCCAGCGCCAGCCCGCCGTCGGTGATCAGCGCCGCGACCGTCCAGGGCAGCGAGAACTTCGCCGCGTACGGGGTCGCGGGCCGGGTCAGGTCGCGGGAGGTGTCGCAGACGGTCGGCGCCGAGTCCGGGTGGACCACGGCGTGGATGCTCGCGATCTCGTCCGGGTCGAGCCGCTCGCGCGCCATCGCGTCCAGGACCGCGTCGATCGTGGCGTGCGAGAGCTGGCACGCCGCGTACGGCTTGATGCCGATCCGGGTGGTCTCCCAGCGCTCGCCGAGCCCGGCCGTGATGGACGCCGGGTCGGCGGGCTTGCCGGACAGGGCGTCGAACACGCCGTGCGGCCCGTCGAAGACGGTCTCCGGGCCGGTCGCGCCCGCCGCCGCGAGCCGCGCCGCGACGATGCCGGACTGGGACGCGAACCCCGGGTGCAGCTGCTTGGTGGACGCGCCGGTGCCGAGGAAGGCGAGCAGGCCGCCCGCCTGGCTGCCCGCGATGCCGAGCGCGTTCGCCGCGCGCTCCGCGTCCAGGCCGAGGAGCCGCGCGGTGACCAGCGCGGACGAGAACACCCCGGCCACCATGGTCGCGTGCAGGCCGCGGGCGTGGAAGCCGTGCGGCGCGGCGGCCGCGACGCGGCACGCCGTCTCGTACCCGGCGACCGCCGCGAGCAGGATCTCCCGCCCGGACGCGCCGGTCTGCTGCCCGACGGCGAACGCGGCGGGCAGCACGACCGCGGTCGCGTGCACCAGCCCGCCCGCGTGCGTGTCGTCGAAGTCGAGGGCGTGCACCAGCGTGCCGTTCGCGAGCGCGGCGGCGGGCGCGGACAGCGCCTCGCCGGTGCCGAGCACCGCCGCCTCCGGCGGGCCGCCGAGCCCCCGCGCCACCTCGATCGCGGGGGCCGCCGCGCCCGTCCGGAGTGCGCCGAGCGCGGTGCCGAACCCGTCGAGCAGATGCCGTGCCGCGGCGGCGCTCACCGCCTCGGGCACCTCGGCCAGGCCGAGCGCCCAGGCGGCCAGCTCCCGTGCGGTCATCGTGACGCCGCCTCCGGCTCCGTGTCCGTGGACGCGGCGGGCGGGCTCTGCTCGACGGGCGCGTCACCGAACGCTCCCCCGGCCCGCAGCCGCTCCACCGTGGCGTCGTCATACCCGGCGATCTCGCGGACGACCAGGTCGAAGTCCTCGTTGCGGCGCGGCGCCCGGCGGTACTCGGGCGGCTCGGCGCCGACCCGGACCGGCGAGGCGAGCTGCTCCACCGTCCCGAACCGCGGGTGCTCGGTCGTCACCCGCAGCCCGCGGGCCTTGGTGTGCTCCTCCTCCATGGCCTGCGCGACGTCGTTGATGGGGCCGCAGGGGATGGACGCGGCGTAGAGCTGCTCCAGCCACTCGTCCACGGTCCGCTGCCGGAAGATCTCCTCCAGGAGCGGGATCAGCTTGTCCTTGTTGGTGCGCCGGTCGGCGAACGACCCGAAGCCGGACTCCGGCTCGGCCCACTCGGGGTGCCCGACGACGGAGGCCAGCCGCGTCCAGAACTTCTCCTTCGCGCAGCCGACGATGAACCAGCCGTCGCTCGCCTCGAACGCCTGGAACGGCACCAGCGACGGGTGCGCGGAGTGGCGCGTCCGCTCCGGGGTGAACCCGGCGTTCAGGTGCCACACCGCCGGGTAGGTCAGCAGCCCGACCGCGGTGTCGTACAGGCTGACGTCGCAGTCCATGCCGACGCCGTCGCGGCGCGCCGCGTGCAGCCCGGCCAGCAGCGAGATCGCGGCGACGAACCCGCCGGAGTAGTCGACCAGCGACAGCCCCGACTTGGTGGGCGGGCCGTCCGGCTCGCCGGTCAGGTCCATCCAGCCGGCGAGGCCCTGCAGGACGTAGTCGTAACCCGGCTCCTTGCTGCGCGGCCCGGTCATGCCGAACCCGGTCAGCGAGCAGCACACGATGGCGGGGTTCAGGTGCTTCAGGTCGTCGTAGGTGATCCCGATCTTCTTCGGGACGTCGCCGCGCAGGTTGGAGTACACGACGTCGGACACCTTCACCAGGTCCTCGAAGACGCGGCGGCCCGCGTCCGTCGACAGGTCGAGGGACAGGCTGCGCTTGTTGCGGTTGAACGTCTCGAAGAACAGGGAGTCCTCGTCCTCGCCGTACGGGGGGACGTAGCGGCCGACGTCGCCGCCGGACCGGGGCTCCTCGATCTTGATCACCTCGGCGCCGAGGTCCGCGAGGTGCACGCTGCCGAACGGGCCGGCGCCGTACTGCTCGACGGCGATGATCCTGACGTCTTCCAGCGGTTTCACGAAGCGCTCCCTGTGAGGTCGGGCAGCAGCGCCAGGAGCTCGTCCTGGGCCGCGCGGGTCTCGGCGGCGCTGAGGCCGTGGGTCGGCGGGCTGAGCTTCACCGAATCGGCGAGCCCCTCGTAGCCGGCGATGCGCTCGGCGACCTCGTCGCGCCCGCCCACCATCGTGAGCGCGTCGATCATCTCGGCGGAGACCGTCTCGGCGAGGTGCTCGGCACCGGTCCCCGCGCGGAACGCGTCGATCACGGCCTGCTGCTGCTCGGCCAGCCCGTGGAAGTCGAAGAAGTCGGCGTAGGTGCGGACGCTGGCGTAGAACCCGACCAGCCCGGAGACGCGGCGCAGCGCGGTGGCGCGGTCGTCCGACACCGAGCAGCACGCGGACACGACGACGTCGACGTCCGCGCGCTTCTTGCCCTCGGCGCGGGCGATGCCGGTCTCCAACTCCGGCAGCACCCGCTCGGCGAGGTAGCGCGGCGAGCACAGCTCGTGGCTGATCCAGCCGTCGCCGATCTCCCCCGCGAGGCGGGTCATCGCCGGGCCCATCGCGGCGAGGTGCACGGGGATGTCGGCGCGGCGGACGGCGAACGGGCGCTGGTAGCCGCGGATCCGCATCGGCTCCTCCTCGCCCGGCAGGTCGATCGGGTCGCCGGTGGTGCACGTCTCCCAGAAGGCGCGGACGTTGCGGACCACCTCCCGCATGTGCCGGACGGGCTTGCCGAACGGCACGTTGTGCCAGTCCTCGTTGAGCCGCTGCACGCCGGACCCGAGGCCGAGGATGAACCGGCCCTCGGACAGGTCGTCCAGGTCCAGCGCCTCCAGCGCGGTGATCATGGGGCTGCGGGTGAACGCGAGCGCGATGCCGGTGCCGATCCGCGCCCGCTCGGTCGCGGCGGCGAGCGCCGCGGCGGCGACGGTGGCGCTGCGGTGCAGCTCGGGCACCCAGATGACCTCGGCGCCGCCCGCCTCGGCGCGGCGGGCCGCGTCGGTCAGCTCCGCGAGCGTCTCCCCCCAGGGGGCGAAGGTGATCTTCATGCGCGCTCGTCCTCGGTGTCGAGGGTGAGCGGCTTCTTCGCCTCGGGGAACAGGTCGTTCAGCGGCTCGGCGCCCCGCTTGTAGACGTAGAAGGTGCGGCGGAAGGTGCAGACCTCGTCGCCGTCCTGGTTCAGGGTGCGGGTGCGGATGGTGACGATCCCGGCGTGCGGGCGGCTCGACGACTCGCGCTTCTCCAGCACGATCGACTCGCTGAACAGCGTGTCGCCGGCGAAGACCGGGTGGGGGAGCTTGATGTCCTCCCAGCCGAGGTTGGCGAACGCGTTCTGCGTGGTGTCGATGACGCTCTGCCCGACGGCGATCGCGACGGTGAGGGTGGACACGACCAGCGGCTTGCCGAACTCGGACTTCGCGGCGTACTCGCTGTTGAAGTGCATCTGGTTCGTGTTCATCGTCAGCAGCGTGAACCACGTGTTGTCGGTCTCGGTGACCGTGCGCCCGAGGGGGTGCCGGTAGACGTCGCCCACCTGGAAGTCCTCGTAGAACCGTCCGTTCCACCCGTCCTTGAGCGTCATGGCCGTCCTCTCGCATCGCACTGGGAGTCGTTAAAGTCAGACGTATTGATTCTAGGGCAAGTCCGCGGTCGATGTCCAAGCCGAGGCCGCCTCGCCATCGAGTCCCGTTACGGGCTGCACCTGCGCTTTTGCGGTGAGCGTGGCGCCGGACACAGGCAACGGCGGTCCAGCAGGTCACTCGCGAAACATCAGAGGTTTGCGGTCAGTCGTTCGCGAGGTGCAGTGCCGCCAGCGCGGCGTTGACGATCGCGCCGGGACGCAGGTCGTGCAGCTCGTACAGGTCCCGGATGCCGCCCGACTGGCCGAACTCGTCCACGCCCAGCGGAACCGCCGGCACGCCCAGCGCGGAGCCGAGCCACGACAGCGCGTGCGACGCCGCGTCCTGGACGGTCACGACCGGCGCCCGCTCGGCGAACGCGGCGCGCAGCACGCCCGGCCCCGGCCGCGCCGTCGCCGTGCGCACGCCCTGCCGCAGCCCGCCCTGCCACGCGCGGTAGAGCCGGCCCGCGGACGTGACGTCCACGACATGGGCGGCGACGCCCTCCTCGCCGAGCTCCTCGGCCGCCGCCAGGACCTCCGGCATGATCGCGCCCGACGCCGCGAGATGCACGACCGGGGCGCCCTCGTCCCGCAGCGCCGGCCGGTCGTGGTGCGCGTCCCGGAGGCGGTAGGCGCCCGCGAGCGCCTGCGCGCGCAGCTCGGCGTCGCCGAGCCGCTCCCGCGCGGCCTCGAACGGCGCCTGGTCGATCGGCCGGGTCGTCAGCCGGAAGTAGTACGCGCCCTCCGCGTCGTCCGACCCGCCGGGGTCGGCGGCGATCCGGCCGAGCGCGTCGCACAGCAGCCAGTCCAGCGCCGTGCCGTAGGCGGGCTCGACGAACGTGACGTCCGGCAGCTCGATCCCGACCGACGCCGTGATGGACGACTGGTGCGCGCCGCCCTCCGGGGCGAGGGAGATGCCCGACGGCGTGCCCGCCACCACGAACCGCGACCCCGAGTACGCCCCGTACAGGAAGGCGTCCAGGCCGCGCAGGACGAACGGGTCGTACACCGTGCCCACGGGCAGCAGCGGCTGGTCGGACAGGTCCCACGCCAGGCCGAGCTGCCCGAGCAGCAGGAACAGGTTCATCTCGGAGATGCCGAGCGGGATGTACTGGCCCGCCGGGTCCTCGGTCCAGCGCAGCGGGCCGTCCTGCGACCAGGTCCGGCGGCGGTCCGGGGAGAACACGCCGGTCTTGTTGATGAACCCGGCGAGGTTGGTGGACGTGGCGACGTCCGGGGCCGTCGTGACCAGGTAGGGGGCGACCTTCTCGTCCCGCGCCAGGTCGGTGAGCACCCGGCCGAAGACCTCCTGGGTGGAGGTGGGCTTCGCCGTCCGCACCCCCGTGGCGTCGGGCACCGCGATCCGCGGGCGGTCGGCACGCGGCGGCCGCCGCAGATGCTCGGCCCGCTTCTCCGCCCAGATCCCCGCCGGGGACTCCGGGTCGAGCCGGTCCCACTCGGTGTCGGAGGTGAGGCCCGTCCGGGTCCGCAGCTCGTCGATCTGGTCGCCGGTGAGCAGCGCCGAGTGGTTGCGGGCGCCGCCCGCGAGCGGGAGCCCCCAGCCCTTCACCGTGTAGGCGAAGATCACGCTCGGCTTGTCGCGGACCTCGTCGCACTCGGCGAGCGCCTCCAGCACCGCCTCCACGTCGTGCCCGCCCAGGTCGGTGACCAGCGGCCCCAGCTCCGCGTCGGGCACGTCCGCGACGAACTCGCCGACCTCCGCCGGCGCGCCGTCCAGGAAGCGCTCGCGCAGCTCGGCACCCTCCAGCCCGAACAGCGACTGGTACTGCTCGTTGGGCATGGCGTCGATCCACGATCGCAGGTGCTCGCCGCCGGGCCGCGCGAAGGCCCCCTGGAGGCGGCGGCCGTACTTGATCTCCACCACGTGCCATCCGGCGGCGGCGAAGTGCCCGCGCCACTGTCCGATGCGGACGCCCGGCACGATCCGGTCGAGGGACTGGCGGTTGAAGTCCACGATCCACACGACGTTGCCCAGCCCGGCCGCCGCGGGCTCGGCCACGGCCTCCCAGACGTTGCCCTCGTCGAGCTCCGCGTCCCCGATCAGCGCGATGAAGCGGGACTCCGGCCGCTCGCCGAAGTGGGCGTCGACGTACCGGCGGGTGAGCGAGGCGAACAGCGGCGCGGCGGCGCCGAGGCCGACCGACCCGGTGGAGAAGTCGACGGTGTCGGGGTCCTTCGTCCGGCTCGGGTACGACTGGAGCCCGCCGCGCGCCCGCAGCCGCGTCAGGTACGCGCGGTCCAGCCCCCCGAGCAGGTACTGGACGGCGTGGAAGGCGGGCGAGGCGTGCGGCTTGACCGCCACCCGGTCCGCCGGGTCGAGGTGCGCGAAGTACAGCGCGGTCATGGCGGTGACCAGCGAGGCGCTGGACGCCTGGTGGCCGCCGACCTTGATGCCGTCGCCGGTGTCGCGCTCGCGGTTCGCGGCGTCCACGATGCGCGTCGCGAGCCACAGCACGCGCCGCTGGATCTCGTCGAGGACGGTCGGTGTCGGGCCAGCTGGGAACGTCCCGGCCTCGGTCACGTCGTCACCTGCCTGATCGCGTCGGTTACTGCATCGTATATGTCCGATTTTTAGCTCAGAACCCGTCATGTGTCACCCCTGGTGTGCCGAAGCGGTGGAGTTGACGGGGTGGACGGTCCCGCGGATACTCGAACACGTTGATATGTCAGATATATGCCGGGCGGTGCCTCGCCCGAGGGGAGGGCGGCCCGTGCCGACGCTGGAGACCATGAGCCTCGACGTGACGGGCCGGGTGGCGCGCATCACGTTCACCCGCCCCGAGTCGATGAACAGCCTCACCGCCCGGGTGTTCGACGACCTGGAGGCCGCCATCGACGCGGCGGAGGCCGACCCGGACGTCCGCGTCCTCGTCATCGGCGGGACCGGCCGCGCGTTCAGCGTCGGCCTCGACCTCACCCTGCTGGACGAGGCGTTCGCCGACGCCGCCGTGTGGGAGCGCCTCGCCAAGCGCCTCGCCGCGCTCACCCTGAAGCTGGAGAGCCTGTCGATGCCGGTGATCGCCGCCGTCAACGGCCTCGCCCGCGCCGGCGGCTTCGAGCTGCTGCTGGCCTGCGACCTGGTGCTGATCGCCGACTCCGCCCGCATCGCCGACGCGCACGCCGAGTTCGGCGTCATCCCCGCCGGCGGCTCCACGGCGCGGCTGCCCCGCATCGTCGGCCGGCAGCGCGCCAGGGAGATCTTCCTCACCGGACGATGGATTCCCGCCGCCGAGGCCGTCGAACTCGGAATCGCCCTCAAATCCGTCCCCGCAGACGAACTGGACGCCGCCGTCACCGAGCTGGCGAACCGCCTCGCCGGCCAGTCCCGCGCCTGCATGGCCGCGATGAAGCGCCAGTTCGCCGCCGTCGAGGCCCTCCCGCTGGCGGAGGCGGTCGTCCCGGAGATCGAGGAGTTCGTCGCCTACACCACCCCGCCGGACTCCGACGGCCAGGAAGGCTTCCGCGCCTACCGCGAAAACCGCCCCCCGACCTGGGCCTAACAACCCCCACGAACCCGGTCGGGCGCGGCTCCGGGGGCCGCGCCCGACCGTCCCACGTC
>NZ_SMKM01000283.1 GCF_004348665.1 Actinomadura sp. GC306
CCCTTATGGAGCGGTCCATAAGGGCAACACGCCGCAAGTCAACGAGGGGGTGGGGGTTATAGGTCGTTGCCTGCGTAGGAGAGGTTGAAGCTCTTGTTGACCAAGGGGAAGTCGGGGACGATCACGCCGGTCAGGGCTATCGGGAGGGCCGGCCCGTTGAAGAAGGACGGGTCGACGATTTTGGTGCGGGTCACGGTGCCGTCCGGGGCCAGTTCTACTCGGTGGACGATCGTGCCTCGCCAGCCCTCGACTATGCCTACGCCGGAGACCGGGGTGGCGGGCGGGGAGAGCGGGGGCCAGTAGGTGACCACGCCTGGGGACATGCCGTAGGCCAGGTCCCCTACCAGCGCGGCGGAGACGGCTATCTCCTCGGCGCGGACCTCGAAGCGGGCCAGGACATCGCCGGTGGTGCGGGTGACGACGCGCAGGGACGGGCGGAGGTCGGTGGACGGGTGGTCGCGGCGGGCATCGGTGTCCAGGCCGCTGGCGCGGGCGACGTAGCCGAGGGTGCCCAGGTCGCGGGCGGCCTGGGCGGGGAGTTCGGCGGTGCCGGTGAAGCGGTCGGCGACCACGGTGTGGGAAAGGGCCAGGCGGGCCAGTTCGGCGGCGTCCTCGGCGATGGCTGTGAGCCGGTCGGGGGCGGGGATCGTCCGGAGGGCGGCGCCGCCCAGCACGACGCCGCCGCGCAGGAGGCGGTGCCCGGTGACCTCCGCGTTGAGGCGCAGGAGGCTTTCGCGGATGCGGCCGAACTGGGCGTTCATGATGGAGTAGCCCACGTCGTTGCACAAAGCGCCCAGGTCGGTGACGTGGTTGTAGAGGCGTTCGAGCTCCAGGAGCATCGCCCGCATGCGGCGGGCACCTGGGGAGACCTCGATCCCTAGGGCGTCCTCGACCGCTGTGCAGAAGGCCAGGGCGTGGCCGACGGTGGTGTCACCGCTGACGCGCTCGGCAAGTGGCAGCGCGTCGTTGGGGAGTCGGCCGTGGAAGAGTTTTTCGAGGCCGCGGTGCACGAACCACAGTCGGGCTTTCAGTTTGAGGATGCTCTCTCCGACCGCGGAGAAGCGGAAGTGGCCGGGGCCGATCATCCCCGCGTGGACGGGGCCGACCGGGATCTCGTACACGCCGGGGCCCTCGACGGTGACGAACGGGTAGGGGCCCTCGGGGTCGCCGAACTCGGGTGGTGGTCCGGCATCGGCGCGCATCGGGTACCAGCCCTTGGGCCAGTGGTGGTGCCGGACGAGGCGGCGCGGCAGGGGGTGGTCCTCCGGGACGATCCCGTACAGGTCGCGCATCTCGCGTTCGAACCGGCCGGCCGGGAAGCTGATGCCGGCGAGGCTCGGCAGGGCGGGCCGGTCGGGGTCCAGGCGGAGTTGGAGTTCCGTGCGGCGGTCGGGGGAGGTTCCGGTGAACAGGTAGACGACGCGCAGCGCGTCGGGGTCGTGGTGGGCGGCGACCAGTGCGAGGCGGTCGCCGCGGTCCAGCAGGGCGGCGGCCCGTTCGGGGAGCGCGGCGGCGTCGATGTCGGTCGTGCTGCGTTCGTCCGAAGTCATCCGGAGACCCCCGTAACGATCTCGGTGGCGGCGTCGAGGAGCGGGCGGAGCGGCCAGGCCGTCACGCCGATCATGGCGCAGGCGGCAAGGCCCGCGCCCATCGCGGCGGTCAGCGCGCGCGGCGGCCGGAGCCCGGGGAGCGCGGGGGCGTCGGGGCGCGAGCCGAGGAGCATGCCCGCCATCCGGGCCGAGACCGCTGCCATGACGACCAGCGTCAGGACGAGTGCGGCCGTCACGGCCCAGCCCAGGCCGGTGGCGAACCCGGCCCGGACCATCGCGACCTCGGTGGCGAAGAGGGTGAACGGCGGGAATCCCAGTAGGGCTAGAAGTCCGGTGCCCAGGAAGAAGGCCAGGAGCGGTGCTCGTGTGCCCAGGGCCCGGACATCGTCGATGCGGCTGGTTCCCAGGGCCTGGTGGACGCGGCCCGCGGCAAGGAACGAGACCGCCTTGGCCATGCCGTGGCCGAGAATGTGCAGCAGCACCGCGGCCATGGCCAGGCGCGTCCCGATCGCGGTGCCCAGGGCTAGCAGGCCCATGTGCTCGATGCTGGAGTACGCGAGCATCCGCTTGAGGTCGCGTTGGGCTATGAGAAGCGCGGCCGCCAGGGTTACGGATGCCAGGGCGATTATCAGGAGCAGGGTTCTGGTGAAGTCCGTGCCGAGTGCTATGTCGGCGATCACCTTCACGCGCAGGATGGCGTACAGCGCGACGGAGAGCAGGACGCCCGACATCAGCGCTGAGACGGGGGCGGGGGCCTGGCCGTGCGCGTCGGGCAGCCAGGCGTGCAAGGGGGCGAGCCCGGCCTTGGCGCCGAAGCCGAGCACCAGCAGCGCCACGGCGATGCGGGTCACGTCCGGGTCGAGGGACGCGGCGTGCGCCGACAGCCGGGCCCAGTCGAGCGCGCCCGACGACGGGACCTGCGCGTGCCGGGCCGCGAAGTGCAGCAGGACGATGCCGAGCAGCGCCAACGCGATGCCCGCCGAGCAGATCACCACGTACTTCCACGCGGCCTCGACGGCGTTGCGGGTGCGGCGGTGCCCGACGAGGAACGCGGTGACGATCGTGGTCGCCTCCACCGCGACCCACAGGACGCCGAGGCTGGAGGCCAGCACGGCCAGCGCCATCGAGGCGATGAACCCCTGCGTCAGGATGCCGTACCGGCGGGCGTCGGCGGGGCCGGCGTGGCCCGCCGCCCGCTCGGCGGCCAGGTAGGAGGGGCTCGCGAGCATCGCCAGCAGCGCCACCGCGCCGATCACGAGCAGCATGAGGGCGGTGAGGGCGTCGGCGCGCAGCAACCCGCCCAGGCCGGTGCGGGGCCGGTCCACCGCCAGGAAGGTCAGGCCGACCGCGGCGGCCAGCACGCTGGACGCGACGGCGGGGGCGAGCCACGCCGTGCGGCGGTGCCATCCGAACGCGGCGTATGCGCAGGCGGCCAGCAGCGGCACGGCGACCGGGGCGGTCAGGAGGATCGTCGTCAGCATCAGTCGTGCAGCTCCCGCAGGTCGTCCAGGTCGCTGTCGCCGAACACGTCCCGCATGCGGGCCGTGAGGATCTGCAGCACGAGCACCGCCAGCAGGACGTCCAGCGACATCCCGAGCTCCACGATGAACGGCACGCCGGTGGTGGTCAGGAACGCGACGGCCGTGATGCCGTTGTCCATCATCAGGAACCCCGCCACCTGGGACAGCGCGCGGCGGCGGGTGACCAGCACGAAGAACCCGAGCAGGACGACCGTGAGCGCCACCGGGACGGCGCGGGTGGCCGGGGACGGCGCCAGCTCCACCACGGGGCGCGTCACGGCGAAGGACAGCAGCGCCAGCAGCGCGGCGGCGACCAGCGACGAGGCGACGTTCACCAGCGGCTCGGTCTCCCGGAACGCGCCGCCGGCGAGCATCGCCCGGCGCAGCAGCAGCGGCAGGACGCCGGCGCGCAGCACCAGGATCCCGGCGGCCAGCGCGAGCGTCGGCGGGTGGCCCTCATGCAGCCCGAGGACGGCGACGAGGGCGGCGAGGGCGGCGCCCTGGACGGCGAACAGCCGCACGATGGCGGCGAGGTCGCGCCGCCACAGCGCGAGGACGCCCGCCAGCAGCAGGGCGCCGCAGGCCATGTCGAGGGCGT
This sequence comes from Actinomadura sp. GC306, assembly GCF_004348665.1. Classification (GTDB taxonomy): domain Bacteria; phylum Actinomycetota; class Actinomycetes; order Streptosporangiales; family Streptosporangiaceae; genus Spirillospora. The sequence continues at coordinate 3,669 of NZ_SMKM01000283.1, forward strand.
GGACGTAGAGGCCGCCGGTCATGGCCCCGCCAGGAAGAAGGAGGCGGCGACGGCGAGCAGCGCCATCAGGAACGATCCGGCCAGCAGCTCGGGGACGCGGAACATCCGCAGTTTGGCCATGAACACCTCACCGGCGGCCAGGGCGGCGCCCAGGACGACGACCTTGGCGGCGAAGGCCGCGATCGCGACCGGCAGCATGAGCAGTGACGTCCCGGCGATGCCCCACGGCGCGAAGAGGCCGGCGAACAGGCCGAGCAGCACCGTGAGCCGCATCGCCGACGCCCATTCGACGAGGGCGAGGTCCGGTCCGGCGTACTCCAGCACCATCGCCTCGTGGATCATCGTCAGCTCCAGGTGGGTGGACGGGTTGTCCACCGGGATGCGGCCCGTCTCGGCGATCGTGACGATGGCCAGCGCGACCGCCGCGAGGAGGCTCACCGGGGACACCACGGACTGCGGGTCATGGAGCGTGGCCGTGACGATCTCGCCGAGGTTCGTGGAGCCGACCCGCGCCGACACCGCGAACACCGCCAGCAGGATCGTCGGCTCGACCAGCGCCAGCACGACCATCTCGCGGCTGGCGCCCATGCCGCCGAACGCGGTGGCGGTGTCCAGGCCGGCGAGCGCGAGGAACACCGTGCCGAGCGCCAGGAGGGCGATCACCGCGAACAGGTCCGCGATGCCGTCCAGCGGCGAGGCGGTGGTGACCAGCGGGACCACCGCGGCGGCGACCAGCGCGGTGCCGGCCAGGACCAGCGGCGCCGCGCGGAAGAGCACGCCGGTGCCGTGCGGGGTGATCGGCTCCTTGCGCAGCAGCTTGCGCAGGTCGCGCCACGGCTGGGCGACCCCGGCCCCGGCGCGTCCCTCCAGCCGGGCCCGGACCTGGCGCATCACCCCGACCAGCAGCGGCGCGCCCGCGGCGACCAGCAGGACCTGGGCGGCGGCGCCGATGATGCCCGCGGCGCTCACCGGGTCACCGCCAGGACGATCAGCAACGCGGTGAAGGCGTAGAAGCCGTAGCCGACGTAGCGGTGGACGCTGCCGTTCGCCAGCGGGCGGGCGGCGCGCCCGGTCCAGCGGGCCGCCGCCAGCACCGGCCGGTACAGCCGGTGCTCGATCCGGTCGGCGACCTCGGTCCGGTAGCGGACGCCGTCGATGAGGTACGCCGACTCCGCGACGGGCGTGACGTCCAGGCGGGTATCGGGTGCGAGGACGTCGTCGAACACCCGCACCAGCGGCTCGGCGAACGAGGTGGCGGTGTACTCCATCCGGGCGGTGGCCGGGCCGGCGCCGCAGTCCCACAGCCGGGCCCGGCGGCGCGCGCGGGCGGACGCGGCCGCCCGGAGCAACCCGAGCAGCACGACGACCGCCGCCAGCAGCGCGACGGTGATCAGGAGCGGGGACATGGTGCTCGGCATCCCGGCCGGGCGGAGGACGACGGGGCCGGTGACGGGGTCGGCGGCCGGGCCGGCCACCGCCGCCGCGACGCCGACGGCGCGGGACAGGCCGTCGGCGATGAGGCCCGGCGCCAGTGCGGCGACGACGCAGCCCGCGGCGGCCATGACCATCCCGGCGATCATCGCCGGTGGGCTCTCGTGCGCCCGCGCGGCGCCCGCCCCGCGGGGACGCGCCAGGAACCCGACGCCGAACGCCTTGGTGAAGGCGGCGATCGCCAGGCCCGCGGACAGCGCCACGACCGCGACCGCGACCGGCATGGTGACGGCGGCGACCGTGCCGCCGCCGGGGAGCGCGTGGACGAGGCTTTGCAGCAGCAGCCACTCGCTGACGAACGCGCTGCCCGGCGGCAGCGCCGATGCCATCAGCGCGCCGAGGCCGAACAGCGCGGTCGTGGCCGGCATCGGCGAGCGCAGGCCGCCGAGGGCGTCCAGGTCACGGGTGCCGGTGGCGCGCAGCACCGACCCGGCGGCGAGGAACAGCAATGTCTTGAAGCCCGCGTGGTTGACCACGTGCAGCATCGCCGCGGTCAGCGCGAGCGCCGCCATGGTGCGGTCGCCGACGGCCGAAAGGAGGCCCGCCGCGCCGACGCCGACCAGGACGAGACCCATGTTCTCGCAGGTCGAGTAGGCCAGCAGCCGCTTGAGGTCGGTCGCCACGACCGCCTGGAGGATGCCGTACAGGGCGGACACGGCGCCGAACCCGAGGACGAGCAGCCACCACCACGCCGGGCCGCCGCCGAGCAGGTCCAGCCCCACCCGGACGATCCCGTACACGCCCATGTTCACCATCGCCGCGCTCATCAGCGCGGACACGTGGCTGGGCGCCTCCGGGTGGGCGCGCGGCAGCCAGACGTGCAGCGGCACGATGCCCGCCTTGGACGCGAACCCGGCGAAGACCGCCACGAAAACGGCGCTGCGCACTGCCGGGGACAGTCCGTCCGCGGCCTCCCGCAGCCGGTCGAACGACTCGCCCTGCGCCGCGGCGGCGAACCCGGCGAGGCCCGCGAGGATCGTCACCAGCCCGAGGTGGGTCATGACCGCGTACCAGAGCCCGGCCTCCCCCACCGACGCGCGCCGCCGGTGCTCGGCGACGACCAGCAGCAGCGACGTGACCGCCATGAGCTCCCAGGCGAGCAGGAACGTGGTCACGCTCGCCGCCGCGGGCACCAGCAGCATCGCCAGCACGAACAGCGGCAGCAGCGCCTGCACGGCCCGGCCGTCCAGGGCGTGCCCGGCGTCCGCGTCGTCCCGTCCCGGGCGGCTGTAGCCGGCCGCGTAGACGGCGGCGCACACCGCGACCGCGCCGGTGACGGCGATGAACAGCCCGCCCAGCGGGTCGATCGCAAGCCGCGCGCCGGCCAGCGGCACCAGGTCCGGCAGCCACGCCGACCAGGGGCGGCCCGCCATCGCGGCGAGGCCGGCGGCGACGGCGGCGGCGCCCGCGGCGGCCGTCGCCCCGCCCACCGCGGCCGGGCGGACCCGGCGCGGGAGCGCGGCGCAGGCGGCGGCGAGCAGGCCGAGGGCCAGGGCCGCGCAGAACGCGGCGCCGGTCGGGTTCGTCATCGGCCGGTGAGCCCGCGCAGCGCCGCGACGATCGCCTCCGGCTCGGGCGGGCAGCCCGGCACCTCGGCGTCGACGGGGACGACGTCGCCCACCGCGCCCGCCACCCCGTAGGCGTCGGCGAACACGCCGCAGCCGCGGGCGCAGTCGCCGAGCGCCACCACGACCTTCGGCTCGGGCACCGCCTCGTAGGTGCGGCGGAGCGCGACCCGCATGTTGCGGGTCACCGGGCCGGTCACCAGCAGCGCGTCGGCGTGCCGGGGCGAGGCCACCAGCCGCGCCCCGTACCGCTCGGCGTCGTGGACGGGCCCGAACGCCGAGGCGATCTCGACCTCGCAGCCGTTGCAGGACCCGGCGTCCACGTGCCGGATCTGGACCGACCCCCGCAGCTCGGCCGCGGCCTCGGGGACGGCGCCGGCGGGGCGCGCGGGCGGGTCCTCGGCGACCCGACCGGTCCTGATGATCTTGCGGAGCAGCTCTCTCACCGGGTTCCCCGAGATGTGGTGGCGGACATGTGACGGCGGCAGGACCGCGCGGCGTGCCTCCTCGCGTCCTGCACAATTGCTAATATTAGCAATCGTTGAGGTATGCAACGAACGGGGGTGCGAACCGTTCGGTTCGCGGCCTACCGGGGGCGGCGGCCGCCCGGCGGCCGGTCGGCGCGCAGGTCGTCCAGGAGCTCGGCCTGGCCCGCGAGCACCCCGGTGAGGATCGACCGCGCGACCGCGAGGAGGTCGGCGACCTGGGGGCTGGTCAGCGAGTAGATGACCGTCACCCCCTCCTTGCGGGAGACGACCAGCCCGGCCCGGCGCAGCACGGCGAGCTGCTGGGACAGGTGGGCCGGCTCGATGCCGATCTCCGGCAGCATCTCGGCGACCGCGTGGTCGCGCTCGCTCAGCAGCTCCAGCACGCGGATCCGGGCGGGGTGCCCGAGCGTCTTGAAGAACTCGGCCTTGAGCTGGTACAGCGGCGTGCTCACGGGAGGCGGCCCCTCGCGGTCTCCGCAGCGGCCGTCCGGTGATACTCGGACTACCCGGCGGCGTCTCTGCTGGACAGATGATCGGTTTTAACCAATATGGCAATTGCTAATACTAGCAACTCTCGACCGGGCGGAGGCCCCCGCCCTGGCGGGGGCCCGCCGGGCGGGGCTACCGGGTGAGCCGGTAGGTCACGTGGGTGACCAGGCCGGTGCCCCACGCGGAGACGGGTTCGAGGCCGAGGTCGCCGACGCCGGTGAACAGCCGCTCCCCCGCGCCGAGGACGATCGGCGCGATGTGCAGCCGCAGCTCGTCGATCGCGCCCGCCGCGAGGTACCGGTTCACCGTCTGCGCTCCGCCGCAGACCGAGACGTCCCGGTCGCCCGCCGCCTCCCTCGCCTGCTCCAGCGCGGACTCGATGCCGTCGGTGACGAAGTTGAACGTCGTGCCGCCCTTCATCGGGACCGGCTCGCGCGGGTGGTGGGTCAGCACGAACACCGGGGCGTGGTAGGGCGGCTCCTCGCCCCACCAGCCCTTCCACTCCAGGTCCCATTCGCCGCGTCCCGAGGCGAACATGTTGCGGCCCATGACGAACGCCCCGGCCGCCGTGATGGCCTCGATGACACCCGCGTGGGCGTCGGCCTCCTCGAACATCCAGCGGTGCAGCCGCTCGCCGCCGTCGCCGAGCGGCTCCTCCAGCCGCTGGTTCGGCCCGGCCACGTAGCCGTCGACGGACATTCCGATGTCGCAGGTCACCTTGCTCATGTCGCTCCCTCCCCGGCGCCGCTCCGGCGCCTCTCATGAAGAGGTCGGAGCGGACCGCACGTTCTCGACATGCCCGCGGAGGGAATCCGTCACTTCGCGGTTTTCGGGGCACCTCCGC
>NZ_SMKM01000284.1 GCF_004348665.1 Actinomadura sp. GC306
GGCCCGCCCCCCGACCGCCCGGCCGGGGCGTCAGGTGAGTGCGGTCAGGCGCCCGTCGACCATCTCGTACACCGTGTCACAGTGTTCGAGGACGTCGTGATCATGGGTCACCATGACGGCCGCCACGCCGTGCTGCCCCGCCTCGCGGGCGAGCAGGCGGACGATCTCGTGGCTGCGCGCCCGGTCCAGGGCGGCGGTCGGCTCGTCGACGAGCAGCACGCTCGGCTCGGTCACCAGCGCCCGCGCGATGCCGACCCGCTGCCGCTCCCCGCCGGACAGCCGGTGCGGGTGCCGGCCGGCCTTGTCCGCCATGCCCACGTCCGCCAGCAGCTTCATGGGGTCGCGGCCGGAGCGGGCGCGGCGCGGCCGGAAGCGCAGCGGCAGCCGGAGCTGGTCGAGGGCGGTGAGCGCGGGGATCAGGTTGCCGGACTGGAACACGAACCCGATGTGCTCGCGCCGCAGCTTCGCCCTGGCCCGCGCGCCGACCGCCGTGATGTCGATCCCGGCGACCGTGACCGTGCCCCGGTCCGGAGTGGCGAGTCCGCCCGCGACCGCTAGCAGGCTCGACTTGCCCGCGCCGGACGGGCCGACGATGGCGGCCAGCTCTCCGGGGCGCACCGCGAGATCGACGTCGTCGAGGGCCTGCACGGTCTCGGACCCGTCGCCGTGCTGGAGGCAGACGCCGGTCATGACCAAGCCCTCGTTATCGGGGGTGCGGCGACCGGGGGTGCTCGTGTCGCCTTCCTGCGGCCCGGGGGCCGGTGCGGCCTGGCTGGTCATCGGTTCCCTCCGAGGGCGGTGGCCGGGTCGATGGACGCGATGCGGGCGACGGCGGCACCGGCGCCGACGAGCCCGAGCAGGACGATGCCGACTGCGGCGGCCGTGACGCTCGGCGCGCTGAGGGCGAACGGCACGCCGCCGCCGGTGATGAGCGAGCCGAGCCCGACGCCGATTCCAGCGCCGACCGCGACGGCGGCCACGAGGAGCAGGAACGCCTGGGTGAGCGCGTCGCGCAGCAGCCAGCTTCTGGACGCGCCCATGGCGCGCAGCACGGCGACCTCATGCCTGCGCTGGATCGCCCACACGGCGAAGAACGCCCCGACGACCAGGGCGGAGATGGCGTAGAGGAACCCCTGGATGAGCTGCAGCGTGGACGTCTCGGCGGTGTAGCCCGGCGAGGCGCCGTAGGACTCCTCCAAGGTGAGGCTCTCGGTACCGGCGGCGGTGTCCCCGGCGGCGAGGTCGACCGAGGCGCCGGGCTCCGCCCGCACCGCCACGGCCGTGATGTCCCGGGTGGCCTGCTCGGGTACCGGGCCGCCCTGCCGCACCCCCGCCTTGATCAGCTGCCAGGCGGGCAGCGGCACGTAGGCCACGTCGACGTGGCCGAACGTGTCCTGCCCCGCGGTGGCGCCGATGACGCGGAGTTTCGTCCCGAGGCGGTCGACGGTGATCGTGTCACCGATGCGCAGGCCCGCGTCGAGCGCCGTGCCGGCGACGACGATGCCGTCCGGGCCGTTCAGCCGCGAGCCCTCGCTCACCTCGGGGGAGAGGAACGAGTCCGGCGCGACGCCGAACAGCGCGAGGTCGATGTCCACGCCCCGGTCGCTCTTGGCGTTGATGAGCGCGTTGCCGTAGGGGGCGGCCTCCGCCACGCCCGGCCGGCTCCGCCACGCGTCCACGGCGGACACGTCCACCACGCTGCGGGAGAAGGCGGCGTCGTGCTGGACGCCCCGCTCGAACGCGAAGGAGGTGACCGGCAGGTTCTGCAGCCCGGAGACGCCGTCCCTGACCAGCCCCACCGACAGCCCGGACAGCATGACCATGAGGACCGCGATCAGCGCTACGACGGCCCCCATCAGACCGAACCGGACCTTGGCGAACCGCAGCTCGCGGAGTGCGAGGAACATCAGCCCCACATCCGCATTTTTGTCGACATCACGTCGCCAACATATCAACACGGTGTCGACAAGATTCCCGGGGTCCGGCATGGGCGCCGGGTGCCCGGGACGAGCCGTGACCCCGTGCTCTGATCCGGCAAAGGATCAGGGCACGGGGTCACGTCCGCGTGCGTTCCGTTCGCGCTAGGTCAGCGGAGCGGAGGCACGGCTCGCTGGGAGAGGCCCAGGGCGTACTCGGGCCACCAGGCGCCGGCCGCCGGATCCACCACACCGTATTCGGGATCCTCCGGCCCGGCCGTGCCGCGGGTGCACTGGCCGTCGGATTCGCCGGGGCGCTTGATCCACAGGAAGGCGTCGACGAGGGGCTCACCGGTGCGCGTCGAGGGCCGCTCGCCAAGACCCCGGCCCGGCGGGTTGCACCAGACCTGGGGGTCGGAGTACTTGTCCGCCGGAGGCGTCCACGGCCCCTGGCCGTTGCGGCTCGTGTCCAGGACGAAGTGCGGGAGCTTGCGCTCGTGGTCCCGGACGGTGGCCAGATCCTCGTCGGAGCAGCTCGCCGCGCCCGTCTTCTGGCGGAAGCGCAGGCACTTGGACAGCCGGGTGCCGTACGCGACCAGCTCGTCGGTGCTGCGGTAGTTGGAGACGTTCAGCGCGAAGCCGTCCGCCTTGGCGATGCCGCCCTTGAGCAGGCGGCTGGCCATGCCGAGCTGGTCGCTCGGTACGCCGTACCCCGCGTCGTAGTCGTTGAGCGGCTGCCAGTCCGAGTGCCCGGAGTCCACGTAGACGCCGGTGCGCGGCAGCCGCTGCAGGGTCCGGATCGCGTAGTCGATCTCCCGGAAGCGCTGGTCGACCAGGGCCATGTCCTCGGGCGTGCCGGTGGAGCCGCCGCCGCCCTCGTTGCACCACGGCTCACTGGACAGCAGCGCCAGCCCGTCGGGCTCGACGATCACCACGGCCCGCCCGCCGCCGATCCCCTTGGCGAAGGCGTCGATCCACGCGCGGTACGCGGCCTCGCTCGGCGCGCCGCCCGCCGAGTACTGCGAGCAGTCCCGGCCCGGCACGTAGTACGCCACCAGCACCGGGACGGCCCGCTGCCGCGCGGCCTTGACCATCGTCCGCCGCACTCCCGCCCGCACCTCCGCGGGCGTGCCGCCGGTGAACCAGACCGCCTGCGACACCTTGGACAGCGCCCGCATGTGCGCCGCGTCGGCGTCGCGCCCCTCGGCCGCCCAGATCTCGGCCTGCCGCCCGGCGTTAGTGTCGGGCTCGACGTAGAACCTGGCCTTCCCGGCCAGTGGATCGTCATGTCCCAGCGCCTGCGCCGGCGGCGCGAGAACCGCGACCATGCTCGCCGCGGCGACGGCGAGGATCCCGATGCGTGGTCTCATCCGGTACTCCCAGATTCTCGGGGTGGGAACTGTGGGAGCGCTCCCATAGCCGGGAGTCTGCTGACGCCCCGAACGTCCGTCAAGACCCAACATCCGAGCGTGCCGCCCTGACCGCAGCGCGGCGGCAGTCGGCCGCAGTCGGACGAAAGCCCATCCGCATCGCCCTCCGAGACGCTCGATGTCACCAAACGAACCGACATAGGGGGTCGGGATGTCCACGAGGACGATCCGAACGGCCATCGGGGTACCGCTGGCAGCCGCACTCGCACTGACCACGGCCTGCCTGCCCGGAGGCGCCAACAACTCCGACGGCTCCGCGGCCACTCCGTCGGCCGCCAACGGCATCGACGAACTGAGCCCGACCGACGCGTTCAAGCGCGCCAGCGCCGCCACGCTGTCCGCCCGCTCGGTCCGCGTCCGCGCCAAGGTCAAGGACGCCCAGGCCGGCACCATCGACCTGGACGTCACCTACGTGGGCCGCGACCGCGCCCGCGGCACCATGCGCATCGGCGACCAGCGCGTCGAGATCATCCAGATCGGCAAGGAGGAGTACCAGAAGGGCAACAAGGCGTTCCTCAAGGAGACCGCGGGAAGCGAGGCGGTCTCCTTCCTCAGCGGCAAGTGGACGAAGACCACACAGAGCGGCAGCGGCTTCGGCGCCCTCTCGGGCCTCGGTGACCTCCGCGGCCTCCTCACCGAGATGGAGGAGGCCGGCCTGCAGGGCTGGACCATGGGCAAGCCGGGCAAAACCGCCGGCACCCCCTCCGTGCCGATGACCGGCGCCGGGGAGCAGATCCACCTGGCCGCCCAGGGCCCGCCGTACATCCTCCGCATGACCGACGGCACCGACCACTTCGACTTCCTCTCCTACGACAAGCCGGTGACCATCAAGCCTCCTCCGGCCCGCCTCGTCGTCGAATGAGCGGTTGACCCCCTCCGCAAGGCGAGGATCCGGCGGGGAGAGGGAGCGGGCCGCCGGGCTCACCGACCCGGCGGCCCGTCCGCCCACTGACCGGAAACCCGCCCCCGGAGACCGCCACCCGGAACGAAGATCGGTCACGTGAAACTCGATGTGCAACTGGACGGCCGCCCGGACGAGGCGGCCCAGCGCGCCCGCGCCCTCCTGGACGCCGGGGTGGATGGCCTCTTCACCTTCGAGGGCCCGCACGACGTCTTCCTGCCACTGATCGTCGCGGCCGGCTCATCCGACGTCCCGTCCACCGACCTGATGACCAACGTCGCGATCGCGATCCCGCGCAGCCCGATGAACCTGGCGAACATGGCCTACGACCTGCAACTGCTGAGCAAGGGCCGCTTCCGCCTCGGCCTGGGCTCGCAGATCAGGCCGCACATCGAGAAGCGGTACGGCTCGACCTGGAGCAGGCCGGCCGCCCGAATGCGCGAGATCGTCCTGGCGGTGAAGGCCATCCTGAACTCCTGGCAGGACGGCACCCCGCTCGACTTCCGCGGCGAATTCACCCGCCACACCCTGATGCCGCCGACGTTCGTCCCGGGCCCGAATCCGTACGGCGTCCCCCCGGTCCTCCTGGGCGCACTGGGCCCGGTGATGACCCGCACCGCAGCCGAGGTGGCCGACGGCCTCCTGGTCATGCCGTTCCACAGCCACCGCCACTTCCGCGAACGCACCCTCCCCGCAGTAGCCGAGGGCCTGAAAAACGCAGGCCGCGACCGAATCGACATCTACCCTCAAGCAATAGTGGCAATGGGCGAAAACCCCGAAGAAATAGAGGCAGCCGCCATCGGCGTAAAGGCCCTGCTCGCCTTCTACGGATCGACCCCGGCCTACAAGCCCGTCCTGGACATCGAAGGCTGGGGCGACCTGCAACCCGAACTGAACACCCTATCCAAAACCGGCGACATCACAAAAATGATCGCCTTGATCGACGACACAATACTAAAAACCCTGGCAGTCAAGGGAACCCCCACCGAATGCGCCACCGAACTAAAAACCCGCTTCGCCGACGTGGCCGACCGAGTATGCGCCTACTTCCCCGGAACCACCCACCCGAAAAAGACCATAATGACCCTAGCTGCCGAACTGAAAACCCGTCCCGCGTGAACCCGTAGGCTCTACATGTCGGCGCGAGTATGATCATCTGTCTTCGGCAAGATGACCGTCTTACTCTTCGGTGCGCTTCGAGGGCGTCGACGCTCCGAGGGCCTTGATGAGGCGGTTCCTGATTCTCTGTTTGCGCTCCTTGAAGAAGACGAGATAGTCGGCGAGGTCGAGCGGAAGCCCGTCGAGGTCGTTCTCGCTGAGGTAGGTCTCGCGTCTCTCGGCGATCGGGAACACGGTCTCGGATGCGATCCAGTCGGCAGGAAGCGTGGCCTGCTTCTCGATGTTCACGGTGCCGGGGAGGAGCTGCAGGTTGGGCAGGAGGTTGACCGTCTCCAGGTAGTCGTCGATCTTCTCCGCAGGGATGCCGGCCGCCGCGAGCCTCTTCCTGGTGAAGCGGGATTTCGGGAAGATGTGGTCTTCGTGGAACTGATTGCTGAGATTCAAGCCTGGATAGAGAACGGACAAGACCGGGAAGGTTCGCTGTCCGGCGTACTTGAGGTTGAGTAGTTCGTCGATCTCCGCAGGATCGAAGGACAGGCTCTTGCCGGCCGCGGCCATCGCCGCCTCCACCTCGGCGACTGGGAAGCAGCCGGTGGTGTTGGCGTTGAGCACATCGCGGATTCGGGTCAGGGTGGTGTCGAGGCCGGAGCCCCACACGCCCCGCTTGATGAGCGAGCGCGTGACCCATCGCTGGAGTACGAGGCGGTCGGCGGCGTCGGAGCTGGAGTCGAGATAGCTGTCGCCCGCGCCTCGCCGATGGAGGTAGTGGGCGACCGGAACGATGACGCTGTTGGCTGTGAGGTTGCGCTCGCTGTAACCGAACTGCTGAAGGAGCGTCGCCGCCCGTAGGAGGGCACCCTCGATCTCCGGCCACGCGGCCTCCACCTCGGCCATGTTCGCCTGCGTGAAGTTGGTGACCTTGAAGCGGACATCGACGCCGGCGATGGTCAGGGCCGTCTTGAGGACGACGTCCTTGGAGAAGGCGAACTGGCGCCCGGCGTTCCTGTTGAGGTCGCGTACGAGTGAGCGGACCTCCTCCCGGGCGTCGAGTTCCTTCCACTGGTTGGTCGCCATGGATAGCAGCAGGTCGGAGTAAGAGAGTGTGGTGCCGCCGCTGTTGACCCGGACGAACACCTCCAGGACTTTGTCGGGGTCCTGGTCGGTGACCAGGAAGTAGTTCATGGGCTTGAGGACGCGAACCGCCTCGTACAGGTCCCAAAGCCGCTGGGAAGCGTCGCCCACGTTCGTGATCCGCCGTTGTTCCAGCTCCTTGAAGGTCGCCGGACCTGCATTGGCCAGGTCGAGTATGGCGCCGACGCGGAACCATTTGTCTTCCCCGTCCTGCTCGGCAGCCGCCTCCTTGTCGGTGAGGAAGCGCAGATCGTACTTGAGACCGAGTTCTTCGTCCTTGGGGTCGTCGACGAGGTTCAGATAGAGCTTCTTGACCGGGAACGCGTCCGGGCTGCTCCACCACGCATACTTCTTCTTCTCGGCGATGCTGCCGTAGAGGGCGATGTTGAGCGCCGTCAGCCGCTGCTGACCGTCCAGGACGGCGGTCGTCCCCGTGCCCGAAAGAACCGTCGCCTTCTCGGCGTAGGGGTTGTCGCGCTCGTGGTAGTGCGTGAGGAACTCATAGAACGTATACGACTGCGCCGTCTCGGGCTCGACGTCCCAGAGCAGAAAGGACCCGACCGGGTAGCCGCGCATGAGGCTGTCGACGAGCTTGACGATCTGGCCGGTGCTCCACACGAACTCCCGCTGGATGGCGGGCATGAGGTACTCGCGCTTGTGGATCGCGGTGAGCATCTCCTGGACGCTGCGAGGGGTCTGGAAGGCCATGCTCAGCATCCTCCGTGCATCGCGAAATCGGGTGAGATGTCCATGGGACGTCCAAGCTTAGGCCGGGGGAAGGCTCGGTCGTGGGCAGTTTGAGAAGCATCCCGAAGTCACGTCCTGAAAGACACCAAGGGGTCTGACTCCGTCGCCCGGGCACAGCCACCTCGCAACCAGGCGGGTCAGTACGGGAGGCCCTAGCGTGATCGCCGGTAGTGCTGCCACGGCCATAACGGCGCGATATGCCAATCGTGAATCGCGTTGGCGTCTCGTTCGGCCGAAGGCTTGCGTGGTGTCGGGCACTCCAGCATATTCTTGCTCCAGAACAGCATCAAGCTCCCGTCGCAGTGTTGTGTACCGCGCCGAACGCGAATTTCATTAGGTATGAGCCGCATATGCACCGAAAGTGCGGGGCTGTGGATCTCCGGAACGCGAGGAGGCAAGGTGTCTCTACAGGTGAGCGCCATCATGCTCGGTGTCAAGGACGTCGACCGCGCCAAGAAGTTCTATGTCGAGGGCATGGGGTGCACGGTCGAGCAGGACTACCCCGGTTTCGCCCGGTGCAGCCTGGGGGAGGGGTCCTCGGACCTGGCCATCTACGAATGGGAGGCGGCAGCGGCGGACGCCGGTGTCTCGCCGGAGGGCTCGGGGTTCCGCGGCACCTCGTTCCACTGCATCCTCGACTCCCGTGAGGCGGTGGACGAGGTCATGAGCAAGGCGGTGGCCGCGGGCGCCACGGTGGTCAAGGAGGCGGTCGCCGCCGAGTGGGGCGGATACGACGGCTACTTCAGCGACCCGGACGGCTACCTGTGGAAGGTCGCCACGGCCTCCTGACGAGCCGTGCCCGTGGCCGCCGGTCTCGTCGCCGCCCGGCGAGGCCGGCGCGCGTCTCGGGCTTCCTCTCCCGCCCCGGAGGCGTGTCCGGTAACCGACACAGGACGAGTGCAGGTCAAATGGGGCGCGCCCGGCAGGATTCGAACCCGCGACCGTCGGATTAGAAGTCCGGTGCTCTGTCCAGCTGAGCTACGGGCGCTCGGCGCCCGGCGGGACGCCGGGACACAGTGTAAGGGGGCGGGTCGTCCGGCTCCACATCTATATCGGGCTATCCGTGCGGGTGGGGGCGGTCGGGGTTCTATCTTTGGGTGCTGTGGCGGTGGATTTCGAGGTGCCGCTCTCCGGCGGGGACGTGTCGGAGGGTGTGGTGCGGGTCGGGGAGACGGTGCGGAGGCCGCTGGGGGCGCACAGTCCGGCGGTGCACGGGGTGTTGCGG
>NZ_SMKM01000285.1 GCF_004348665.1 Actinomadura sp. GC306
ACCATCGTGGGCGGCGGCGGGGGCGGTGCCTGGCGCTCGTCGTCCCGCTGCTCGGGCGGCGGCGTGCCGCCCAGCTGCGGGGCGCCGAACACCACGGTCCGGTCGCCCATCGGCCGGGCCGGCGGCTCCTGGCCCTCGGACGGCCGCTGCTGGCCCTCGTCCTCCGGCAACGGCCGCTGCGGTCCCTGCGTGCCGTCATTCTCGGTCATCGTCGGGCTCCTTCAGCGCCGTCGTCCCGGGGCCTCCCCGGCTCCCGGAAGTTCAGAAGCGCGCGGCGCATAACACGGCCTCCGAACCTTGTCACCCATGCCCCCACGTGGCGGTCCGGCCACGCGCGGGCGCTTTCCGCCCCCAGCCTGCCCCGATCGCCAGCGGTATCGCAAATCCCCATCCTGTAGACGCAGAACGCGTCCCGAACGTTCATTCCCCGGCGGTACCGGCTTGCACGTCCTGTCAGGAATGCCCGAGAACGGGATGCGGACGGTACGGCGCCTCCAGCCGTCCGACCTCCCCTTCGTCCAGTGTCAGGCCCTCAGCGGCGACCGCGTCCGCCACATGTGCGAGTTTCGTCGCACCCACGATGGGGGCCGTCACGCCGGGCTTGCCGAGCAACCACGCAAGCGCCACTTGCGCCGCCGGCACGCCCCGCTCCTTCGCGACCTCGCGGACGGCGTCCACCACATCGAAGTCGGCCTCCGTGTAGAGGGTGTCGCCGAAGGCGTCGTTCTTGGCCCGGACGGTCTTGCGCTCGCCGCCCCGCTCCCGGTTGCCGGCCAGCAGCCCACGAGCCAGCGGACTCCACGGAAACATCCCCACACCCTGGTCGACACAGAGCGGGACCATTTCCCGCTCCTCTTCTCTGTAGACAAGGTTGTAGTGGTTCTGCATGGACACGAACTTCGTCCAGCCGTGCAGCTCCGCGACGTGCTGTGCCTTGGCGAACTGCCACGCGTACATGCTGGACGCGCCGATGTACCGGACCTTGCCCGCCTTCACGATGTCGTGCAGGGCCTCCATGGTCTCCTCGATGGGCGTCCCGTAGTCCCACCGGTGGATTTGGTAGAGGTCCACATAGTCGGTGCCGAGGCGCCGCAGGGAGTCGTCGATGCCCGCCATCACGTGCTTGCGGGACAGGCCGCGGTCGTTGGGCCCCTCCCCCATGGGCATGTAGACCTTGGTGGCCAGGACGTAGTCGTCCCGCCGGGCGAAGAGCCTCCGCAGCAGCCTTCCGGTGATCTCCTCGCTGACGCCGTTGGAGTACCCGTCGGCGGTGTCGAAGAAGGTCACGCCCTCCTCCACGGCCCGCCGGACGATCGGCTCCGCCGCATCCTCCTCAAGCGCCCACGCCCGAACGGCCGGATCGCCGTAACTCATCATCCCCAGGCAGATCCGCGAAACCTTCAAACCCGTCCTGCCGAGACGCACCTGTTCCATACCCGCTCCTCTCGCACCCGCCTCAGGCCGGGGCGCCGCAACCCCCCGATCCTGTCTCGCCCCAGGCCGCCTCGTCGACCCCGGCGAGGACCTGGCCCCGCGAGGGAGGTCGAGAGGGGCCGGCTTCCGGACGTGGCACGAGTGCAACGCCTGGTCCGCGACGCCTTCGACCGGTCGCTTCCGGCGTGGCGTCAACGGATTCGGACCGCTCTATGTGGCTGTGGGGCGGCCTAGGACGCAGAAGTCGTTGCCCTCCGGGTCGGCCATCACCGTCCAGGGGGCGTCGCCTTGGCCCACGTCAGCGTTGGTGGCGCCGAGGGTGCGGAGGCGGTCCACTTCCGCTGCGTGGTCCTCGCGCTGGTAGGGCAGGACGTCCAGATGGACGCGGGTCCACACTGTCTCCGCGTCGGACTTGCGGACGAACTCCAGATACGGGCCGACCCCTTCGGCGGAGCGCAGGCGCGCGAGGTCATCGGTCAGTTCGTGCACGGTCCAGTCGACCGCCTCGCCCCAGAATCGGGCCATGGCACGAGGGTCGGCGCAGGCGACGACGACCGCGGCGATCGGTCCGGTGTCCCGGTAGATCGGCCGGGGCTCCAAGACGCAGAACACGTTGCCCTCCGGGTCGGCCATCACCGTCCACGGGACGTCGCCCTGGCCGATGTCGGCGTGGGTCGCGCCGAGTTCTGTCAGGCGTGCGACCAGCTCCGCCTGGTGGGCTTCGGAGGTGGTGGCGAGGTCGAGGTGCGCGCGGTATTTCACCGTTTGGGGGTCCGGGACGGTGACGACGTCGACGCAGACGGCCGTGGGGTCCGGCCAGTCGAAGCCCTCGGGTTCGACGTTGGTCACGCCGGGGCCCTCGCTGGAGACGCCCCAGCCGAGCGCATCGGCCCAGAACCGGCCGAGCGCCGAGTCGTCCCGGGCCTTGTAGTTCACCTGTACGAGCCGCAATGCCATGGGACCCGAGGATAGGAGGTCATGCAGGGAGTCAGCACTCCCTTGTGGCGCCGCGGAGCTGCAAGGCGGCCGTCCCGTCCGGCCCTTCACCGCCGCGCCCAACGGCGAGCCCTGCTCTTCCCAAGAGCGCCTAAAAGGCGTTTTGTCATGGTTTGCTACCTCAGGCGAGAGGGGCAGCCTCCCGGGCAGGAGACGGCCACCGTGGCCGCAGCGGGGAGGGGATTCGATGACGACCAAGATGACCCACGGGTCTGCCTCGACCTCGACACGAGCGCGGGTGACCTCGGGGTGGCTGACCTTCGCCGGCACGATCGCCCTGGTGATCGGAACGTTCAACATCATCGCCGGACTGGTCGCCCTGCTGAACGACGACTACTACCTCGTCACGCAGAACCAGATCCTGGTGTTCGACTACACCACCTGGGGCTGGTTCTGGCTCGCCCTGGGCGTCGTCCAGGTCGCGGTCGGAGCGGGGATCGTGGCAGGCAAGATGTGGGCGCGCGTGGTCGGGGTCATCGGCGCCGTCCTCGCGGCGATCGGACACCTGGCGTTCCTGCAGGCGTTCCCCATCTGGTCGGTGCTGACCATCGCCCTGTGCGTCCTGCTGATCTACGCCCTCACCGCACCGCCGCCCGGCACCCGAGCCGCCTGACCGCCGCGGCTGCGCAGGACCACCAAGTGCGTCGACTTGCGGCGTGTTGTTGTCAGGAGAGGCCGGAGAACAACAACACGCCGCAAGTCAACGGATCGTCGGCCCCGGTGAACGGTGATGGTCACCGCACTAGCCCGGCTGGGGAGGGCCGCCCTGCGGGCCAGGATGCGGTCTCTGGCTTGGACTGCCGCGGGGGCGGCGAAGAGGCGCCAGCGGAGGCGGCAGGCGTGCAGACCGCCGGCAGCCGCGTGACGAGGAGGGCCGATCACCGGGCTGCGGTGGCCCAGTTTCGACCACCGCGTCGGACGTCAGGGCCAGGGGCCGCCGCCAGGACGAAGGCCGGGGTCGGAAGCGCGTAGGCGAGGGCGCTAATTAGCGGGAGCCGCCGAGAGCGCAGTCGGCGTCAAGACCCACCTCACCCACATCTACGCGAAGCTCGGCGTCAACGACCGGGCCGCGGCGGTCGCCACCGCCTACGACAAGCGCGCGGCATGGCCGACGACCAGCGAGGTCGGCAGGCCGGCGGTGAGCAGGGGCGGCAAGGCCCAGACCGTGCTCCGCGTGGTCGGACGGTCGGGACCGGTGTGGAGGACGTCGCCCGACACCGGGAGATCGGCGCCGGCGACGCCGGGTCAAGGATTCGCGCATGGAGGATTGCGCAACCGGTTGGTTGCCACGTATGTTGCAACCTGTTGGTTGCTACTGGGGGTCAGTGTGGGGGTTCCCGATCGGATTGAGCGGGGTCTTGAGCTTCGGCATCCGCCGGAGAAGGTGTGGGCGGCGTTGACCACTGCCGAGGGACTCGGGGGGTGGCTTGGTACCTACGCGGAGGTCGAGGAGTTGCGCCCAGGCGGGCGGGCTCGCGTGCGGTGGGGGCAGGGCAAGGAGGACACGCTGGTCTTCCAGGTGGTGCAGCCGCCGCACTTGCTCGCCTACACCTGGGCTATCGAAGGGCTGCCGCCGAGCGATCCGCGGCGGACCTACGTGGAGTTCACCCTTGAACCAACGTCCGCGGGCACCAGGCTCACCGTGGTGGAGACGGGCTTCGCCCAGCTTCCCGACGCCTACGAGACCAATGTTCAGGGCTGGCGGACCAAGCTGGCCGAGCTGATCGACTATCTCGATGCCGCCTGAGCACCCCGACGCCGAGGCGGTCGCGGAGGCGGTGTTCACCGCGCTGGCGGATCCGACGCGGCGCAGCGTCCTCGCCGAGCTCGCCGCGCGTGGGCCCGCTACCGCGACCGACCTCGCCGGGCGGTTGCCCATCTCCCGGCAGGCGATCGCCAAGCACCTGCGGCTGCTTGCCGAGGCCGGGCTCGTACGGGCCGAGGCCGGGGAGCGGCGCCGCGTCCGCTATCGCCTGCAGACCGGGCCGGTGACGGTCGCCCAGGGGTTCCTGGCCGCTCTCGCCCGCGACTGGGACGGCCGTCTGGAGCGGCTGCGCGACCACCTCGATCGGACACAGGACTCGATCGGACACAGGAGGAGTGACCCGTGAACCCGAGTTTCCGTGGCGGCCACAACATCGCCATGAAGCTGCCCAAAGCCCAATTCGACCGCACCGTCGCCTTCTACCGGGACGTCCTGGGCATGGAGGTGACCGACCAAGACGCGGTTGGCGTGGCGCAGAGCGTTTCGGTGCGGTTCGGGCCGGTGACGCTGTGGCTGGACCGGGTCGACAACTACGCGCACGCCGACCTGTGGCTGGAGCTGTTCACGGACGACGTCGAGCGCGCGACCGCGCATCTGGCCGCGCATGGTGTCGCCGTCCAGGACGAACTGGAGCCGCTCCCCGCCGGGCTGGACGCGCACTGGATCAGCAACCCGGCCGGCGTCCCGCACGTCGTGCGGCTCCCCGACGACGGCGGCCGGTCATGACGAGGGGCCCGGTCCTTGGGCGGACGGGCCCCTCGTGAAGCTTCGGCGGGTTACGAGAAGGCGCGGCACTCCGTCTCGGCGCGGCGCTCGGTCATGCCCTGGCGGGTCGCCGCGGTCACGCACGCCTGCTGCTTCTCCGTCAGCTCGGCGGGCTGCCCGCAGTCGGTGACGCTCGAATAGGTGCGGCAGTCCTGGCGCGTGGGCTCCTGGGACGACTGGGCGGCGGTGGCGCCCCCGACACCGGCGAACCCCACGGCCGCCGTGATCAAGGCACCGACCATGACCCTCCCGACCATGACCCTCTTCATGTGCTTCCTCCCCCGTCGTGCACATCAGCCAACGAGCGTCATCCTCCCCGGGGCCTCCGAGCACCAAACGCCCGCAAACTTCAAGAAAACCGCGAAATCACCAGGTCAGCGGGCGAACTCGGCGCGGACCCCGAGGAGCCGCACCGGCCGCCGCTCGTTGAATCCGTCGAGTGCGGCGAGGGCGGCCTCCACTATCCGGTCCGCCCCGATCCGGTCCACCCCGGCCCGGTCCGCCCCGGTCGCCGGCGCCTCCAGCGTCCGGCCGTGCGTCCGGGTGAAGAACGGCGCGTACCGGACCTTCACGATGACGCGGCCGACGTCCCTCCCGTCGCCGGCGGCGTCGTGCGCGACCCGGCGCGCCAGCCTGGCGACCTCGCGGCGCACGTCCGCCCAATCGTCCAGATCGTGCTGGTACGTGGTCTCCCGGCCGCGGGACCGCGGGACATGCGGCGCATCGCTCACCGGAGAGTTGTCCCGGCCCTGGGCGAGCAGCACCAGCCAGGGTCCGATCGTGGGGCCGAAATGCCGGGCGAGGACGTCCGGATCGGCCGCCGCGAGCTCGCCGACCGTACCGATGCCCAGCCCCTCCAGCCGCTTGGCGGTCTTGGCCCCGACGCCCCAGAGCGCGTCCGCCGGCCGGTCGCCGAGCACCTCGAACCAGGTCTCCCCGGTGAGCCGGAAGATCCCGGCGGGCTTGCCGAAACCGGTGGCCAGCTTCGCCTGGAGCTTGTTCTCCCCGATGCCAACCGTGCACTCCAGCCCCGTCGCCGCGCGCACCCGGTCACGGATCTGCCTGGCCAGCGCCTCCGGATCGCCGTCGACGGCCAGGAACGCCTCGTCCCAGCCGAGCACCTCGACCACGACACCGAACCCCCGCAGCGTCGCCATGACCTGGGCCGAGACGTCCTCGTAGAGATCGCGGTCCACCGGGAGGAACACGGTGTCCGGACAGCGCCGGGCCGCCGTCCGAAGCGGCTGCCCGGAGTGGACGCCGCAGGCACGGGCTTCGTAGGACCCCGTGCTGACGACGCCGCGCTTCGTCGGATCGCCGTCACCCCCGACGACGACCGGCCGTCCGCGAAGCTCCGGACGGCGCAGCACCTCGACGGCGGCGATGAACTGGTCCAGATCGACGTGCAGGACCCAACGAGCCACCTCCCCATTGTTCCCCCACCGGCACGGCCAGCACTTCGCATTGTTCCCGGCAGAGCGGAAAATCTGGGCAAATCAGCCTTTGAAGGTATTTGCCCTCGAAGAGACATTCTTTCGTTTTGTGGTGGTAGGGCTGCGAGGACCGAAGAAGGGATGCACATGCTTACCAGGGAACAAATTCCTCAGGTGTTGGGCCATCCGCTCTACGACGAGAGCGGCAGCAAGGTCGGCGACGTCAAGCACGTCTTCCTCGACGACGAGACCGGGCGTCCCGAGTGGCTGGGCATCAAGACGGGGCTGCTCGGCAACAAGGAGACCTTCGTCCCGACCAGCGGGGCCGAGTGGGTCGCCGACCATGTCGAGGCGGAGTGGGAGAAGGACTTCATCAAGCAGGCGCCCCACGTGGACGTCGAGGCCGGGCATATATCGGCGGACGAGGAGGAGCAGCTGTACCGCTACTACGGCATTGGGCCGGGCGGGAGGCACGCCCAGGCACATCCGGGGGACGCGGCACCGGAGCGGGGACGCGAGACCGACGATGCGATGACCCGCTCCGAGGAGGAACTCCACGTCCGCAAGGAGACCCGAGAGAGCGGCCGGGCCAGGCTGCGCAAGTACGTGGTCACCGAAGAGCAGGAGATGACCGTCCCGGTCAGCCACGAGGAGGTCCGGGTCGAGCGTGAGCCGATCACCGGCGAGAACCGGGACGCGGCGATGCGCGGAGCGGAGATCACCGAGGCCGAACACGAGGTCACCCTGCACGAGGAGCGGCCGGTGGTGTCCAAGGAGACCACCCCGGTGGAGCGCGTGCGGGCCAGCAAGGAGACCGTCACCGAAGAGGAGACCGTCGGCGGCGAGGTGCGCAAGGAGCGCATCGAGTTGGAAGAGGAGGAGGACGCCAGACGGCGAGGCCACCGCGAGCGGTGACCCGTCTCCCGCCCCGGGCCGACCGGCGGTCCGGGGCGGCCCCATGCCCGGCCCGCACCACTCCCCGCCACCGCGTCGAGCCGGGCCTTGCCGCGGGCACAGGGGTCGGCTGCGCTCCTACCGCTTGAGGTCGGTCAGCAACGCGGCGAACGCCCGCTGACGCACCTCCGGCTTCGGCGCGTCCGGACCCTTGCTGTCCCGACAGCGACCACTCCCAAAATGGAAACGGCCTTAGCCAAATACATTTTCCCCATACCCGTTGCGAACGACTTCGAGGCTAATGAGGCTTGGCAGATGGGGCCTGCCGGTCGCGTGCTCGCTTCGCGGCGTTCTGGAATGGTGTTCGGTATTTCGAGTGCTCAGACTATCCGGGGGGTTCTGAAACTGTCACCCGGAGCTCGTGGTCACTGTCCGTGGTTGTTCGATAACATAGGGGCGTGTGTTCGAGCGGGCTGATCGAAGTGGCGTCGATGTCCACCAGTGAGTTGGTGGACGCGGCGGCGGCGATCGCGGCCGAACTCGCCCGACGAGAGGCACCCGAGTCCGGCGCTGCGTGCATGCAGGCGGCCGAAACGTTGGCCAGCGCCACGGACCTGCACGAGAGCGCTCTCGCCTCGCTGATCGCCCGAGTCGACGCGACAGGAGAGATGCGGCGTTGGGGGTACCCGTCCGTCCGGAGCTGGCTGAGGTCCCGCCTGGGCATGCGGGAGGCCAGAGCGAAGGAACGCATCAACCTGGCGCGCCAGCGCGACCGCCTCCCGGCCGTCACTAGGCGACTCGCTCGCGGTCACCTTTCCTATGGCTACGCCTCCACCATCGCGACCGCCGTCACCCGCCTGAACGATGACGACTGCGCCGCCGCCGAGGACATCCTTCTCAACTTGGTGGAACAAGACTTCTCCGCCGGGAAGGTCGCGGCCTTCGGTAACCGGATCACCGACCTGATCGCCGAACGCGATGGCACCGAAAAGCCCGACCCCGACACCCGGCACGGCTACGAACACTCCTGGATCGACTCGACCCGGTCCCTTGACGGCGGCCGCTACATCAAAGGCTGGCTCAACGCCGAAGACGCAGCAGTCTGGGACGGGACCCTCGCTCCCCTCGCCAAACCTGCCGGAACCGATGACCACCGAGACCTCTCCGCCCGGA
>NZ_SMKM01000286.1 GCF_004348665.1 Actinomadura sp. GC306
CTCCGGCGCCGTCCCCCAGAACTTACGACAATGCCCCTCCCGTACACTCAGCAGAAATGACAACGGAAGTCGACAATGCGCCCACCCGGCCCCCTTGCCCGGCCGCAATCGGTGCCTCCGGCTTCAATTCAGCGATGTGGCGAGCATAGGGGAGACGGGCATCCCGATCCTTTTCCCGGCCGCTCCAGAGGGGTCCAGAGGGGCAATGGGGCGTCCACGGCCCCACAGCGCGGCGAAGATCGCTGGAGCCCCGAGGCGTATAGCGTCCGAACTTCTCGGCCGCCTCCGGCCCGCCGCTGGATCTGGCACCCGGCCCGCGGACCGTCCACGCCGGCTGGCGTCGAGCCGTGGACCATGTTCCGCGACTGTTCCGTCACCGCCCGGCAGCGCGGCGGACGCGGACACGCCCGCCGACCTCCCTCAACACCCGCCGACCTCCCCCAAC
Organism: Actinomadura sp. GC306; assembly: GCF_004348665.1. Classification (GTDB taxonomy): domain Bacteria; phylum Actinomycetota; class Actinomycetes; order Streptosporangiales; family Streptosporangiaceae; genus Spirillospora. The sequence goes on from NZ_SMKM01000286.1 coordinate 446, forward strand.
ACCCTCCGGCCCAGGTCAGAACGGTTCCCCGCAGGTAGCTGAACCTTCCCCCGGCGAGGGTGCGCGGCGCTTGCACTCGGCAGGGTAGAGTGCTAAAAAACGGTTGGCACTCTGCTGTGGAGAGTGACAACTTCACAGTCTGGGTCGGGGCGATGAGGCCCCAGGCCGGCGGCGGAATGGAAGTCGTCGGTGCGGGGGCCGTCCGTCGCGGGCGTCGGCTCGATCCTTTCAAGCCACCTTGTTCCGGGAGGACTGGAGCCTATGGCTGCAAAGATGATCGCGTTCGACGAGGATGCCAGGCGCGGGCTCGAGCGTGGCATGAACCAGCTCGCCGACGCCGTGAAGGTGACCCTTGGTCCCAAGGGGCGCAACGTCGTGCTGGAGAAGAAGTGGGGCGCTCCCACGATCACCAACGACGGCGTGTCGATCGCGAAGGAGATCGAGCTCGAGGACCCGTGGGAGAAGATCGGGGCCGAGCTCGTCAAGGAAGTAGCCAAGAAGACCGACGACGTCGCGGGTGACGGCACCACCACCGCCACCGTGCTCGCCCAGGCGCTGGTGCGCGAGGGCCTGCGGAACGTGGCCGCCGGGGCGAACCCGATGTCGCTGAAGCGGGGCATCGAGGCCGCGGTCGAGCGGGTCAGCGAGGAGCTGTCCAAGCTGGCCAAGGACGTGGAGACCAAGGAGCAGATCGCCTCCACGGCCTCCATCTCCGCCGGCGACCCGCAGATCGGCGAGATGATCGCCGAGGCGATGGACAAGGTCGGCAAGGAAGGCGTCATCACGGTCGAGGAGAGCCAGACCTTCGGTCTGGAGCTCGAGCTGACCGAGGGGATGCGCTTCGACAAGGGCTACATCTCGCACTACTTCGTGACCGACCCCGAGCGCATGGAAGCGGTCCTCGAGGACCCGTACATCCTGATCGTTCAGGGCAAGGCGTCGGCGAACAAGGACCTGCTGCCCGTCCTCGAGGGCGTCATGCAGTCCGGCAAGCCGCTGCTGATCATCGCGGAGGACGTCGAGGGCGAGGCGCTGGCCACCCTGGTCGTCAACAAGATCCGCGGGATCTTCAAGTCCGTCGCCGTGAAGGCCCCGGGCTTCGGTGACCGCCGCAAGGCCATGCTGGGCGACATCGCCACGCTGACCGGCGGCCAGGTCATCAGCGAGGACGTGGGCCTCAAGCTGGAGAACACCACGACCGACATGCTGGGCCGCGCCCGCAAGGTCGTCGTGACCAAGGACGAGACCACGATCGTGGACGGCGCCGGTGACGCCAACGAGATCGCGGGCCGGGTCAACCAGATCCGCACCGAGATCGACAACACCGACTCCGACTACGACCGCGAGAAGCTCCAGGAGCGCCTGGCCAAGCTCGCGGGCGGTGTCGCGGTGATCAAGGCCGGTGCCGCCACCGAGGTGGAGCTGAAGGAGCGCAAGCACCGCATCGAGGACGCCGTCCGCAACGCCAAGGCCGCGGTCGAGGAGGGCATCGTCCCCGGCGGTGGCGTGGCGCTGCTGCAGGCCGGCACCAAGGCGTTCGACAAGCTGGAGCTCGTCGGCGACGAGGCCACCGGGGCCAACATCGTCAAGCGGGCGCTGGAGGAGCCGGTCAAGCAGATCGCCATCAACGCCGGCCTCGAAGGCGGCGTCGTGGTGGAGCGGGTCCGCGGGCTCAAGCCCGGCGAGGGCCTGAACGCCGCCACCGGCGAGTACGTCAACATGTTCGACTCCGGCATCCTCGACCCGGCCAAGGTGACCCGGTCGGCGCTGCAGAACGCTTCGTCGATCGCGGCGCTGTTCCTCACCACCGAGGCCGTCATCGCGGAGAAGCCCGAGAAGAACCCGGCCCCGGCGGGCGGCATGCCCGACGCCGGCGGCATGGACTTCTGATCGGCGGCGTGTAGCCACACGCAGGAAAGGGGCGGCCCCCACGGGCCGTCCCTTTTGCGTTTTCCGCCGGACGCGACCACGCCGAGCCGTGCCGAAGAAGGACGAAGGCAAGGACTGGCCTAACCGGTAGCCCTTACGGCAGGGGGCTTTGGCGTACCGTATGCCTCGGCGAGACCGCTCCGTGACGAGGCTGGGAGAATGCATGAGCGACCCGTTCAGTTCCTCCGTGCTGAAGGTTGAACAGCCTCGCAGGGGACCGTTCGGCAAATCGCGTTACAAGGTCCTCGACGGCGACGACACCGTGCTCGCCATCGCGGCACCGTCGGTGGACGAGGGACGCGCCGAGGCCATGCGCGGCATCGTCCCCGGCAAGTCGAACCTCGACGCCCGCGCCGTCCAGCTCACCACCCCCGGCGGTGAGCTCCTGCTGACCGTCGAGAAGCTGCGCGGACGGGACTACACCGAGATCCTCGGCCCCAAGGAGGAGGCGATCGGCTCCTTCGTCACCGAGCGGGTCGGCCGCCGCTATGTCATCTACGACGGCGACGGCACCCTCATCGGCGCCGTCGAGGTGGACGTCCCGCGCAACAACTTCGAGGTGCTCGACAACGGCGGCACCAAGGTCGCGCACGTCCGCAAGAAGTGGGCGGGCCTCGCCACGCACCTGCTGACGACCGCCGACAAGTACACCGTGGAGATCTTCGACCCCGTCCCGGAGCCGCTGCGGACCATGGCGGTCACGACGGCGATCGTGATGGACATGAACCTCCACGAGTCCAAGGAGATCACCTGACCGGCCGCCGTCACGGGCGCAGCCGGTAGCCGACCCCGCGGACCGTCTCGATCAGCCCCGGCCCCAGCTTGCGCCGCAGGTAGCGGATGTAGACGTCGACGATGTTGGAGCCGGGGTCGAAGTCGAACCCCCACACCCGGCTGAGCAGCTGCTCGCGGGTCAGCACCTGGTCGGGGTGGCGGCAGAACACCTCGGCGAGCGCGAACTCGCGGGCGGTCAGCTCGACGGTCCGGTCGCCGACCCGGGCGCGCCGGGTCCGCAGGTCGAGGCCGAGCCCGCCGGCGTGCAGGACGGTCGCCTCCGGGATCCGCTCCGCCCGCAGCCGCAGCCGTATCCGCGCGAGGAGCTCCTCGAAGGCGAACGGCTTGGCGAGGTAGTCGTCGGCGCCGCCCTCCAGCCCGGCGACCGTGTCCGCGACGCCGTCCCGCGCCGTCAGGATGATCATCGGGATCGTCACGCGTTCGCCGCGCAGCCGGTGCAGCACCGTGAAACCGTCCTGCACCGGGAGCCCCAGGTCGAGGATCATCAGGTCGAACCCGCCGCCGCGGGCGTGTTCGTAGGCCGACAGGCCGTCGGAGACGACCAGCGTCGTGAATCCGTTCTTGTGCAGCCCCTTCTCAAGGAACGAGCTGATCCGCCGCTCGTCCTCGGCGATGAGAATCCGGTTCACCGCGCCGCCTCCACGCCACCAGACGCCTCCACGCCACCGGACGCCTCGACCCCGGGACGGGTCTCACCGGCAGGGGACGGCACCACGACCGTCCCGGCGTCCGCGTCGGTGTCGGCGTCCGCGTCGTCCGCCCAGGGGACGAACGCCGGACGCAGCGGCAGGGCCAGGACGAACCGCGCGCCGCCGTCCGGCGGGCTCTCCACGTACGCCGTCCCGTCGTGCGCCCTCGCGATGGACGCGACGATCGCCAGCCCGAGCCCGGCGCCGTCCCCCGGACCCGCGCCGTCCGCCGGACGGGTCTCCCGGCCGCCCCGGACGAACCGCTCGAAGATCCGCCCGGCGTCGTGCGGCGCGACCCCCGGCCCCGTGTCGCGCACCCACAGCAGCACGGTCCCGTCCCGCACCGCCGACCCGACCTCGATCATGTCGCCGTCCCCGGTGTGCCGGACCGCGTTGGCCGCCAGCTGCATCAGCGCCTGCGTCAGGCGCTGCGCGTCCCCCAGCACCCGCACCTCCGCGACGGCGCCGACACGCCAGCGGCGGTCGCCGAGCCCGCGCGCCTTGGCCACCACGTCGACCGTGAGGTCCGCGAGGTCGACCTCCCCGACGGTCAGGAAGTCCGGGCGGTCCGCCTTCGCCAGCATGATCAGGTCGGTGACCATCCGGTTCATCCGGTCGAGTTCCGCCATGAGCAGCGCGCGGGTCTCCTCGAGCTCGGCCGGGTCGTCGTCCATCAGCTCCAGGTGGCCGCGGATGACGGTGATCGGCGTCCGCAGCTCGTGGCCGGCGTCGTCGAGGAACCGGCGCTGCGCGGCGAACGCCGACTCCAGCCGGTCCAGCATCCGGTTGAACGTGGACGCCAGCGCCGCCACGTCGTCGTTGCCGCGGACGACGAGCCGCCGCGTCAGATCCGATTCGCCGATCTGGTCGGCGGTCTGCCGGACGAGCCGGATCGGCGCGAGCACCCGGCCCGCGATGAGCCAGCCGACCAGCCCGGCCACCGCCAGCGCCCCGAAAGCGGTGAAGCCCAGGACCTGGCTCGTCTCGGTCACCTCGGCACGCTGTATGTCGCGGAACTGCACCACGACCAGCGCCGCCTGCCGCCGGTCGCCGGCGACCCGGACCGGCAGCACCGCGTACCGCACCTCGCCGGCCGCGCTGGGCGCCGTGCCGTAGGCGGGCGTCCGCGCGCGGGCGGCCCTGGCGACGAACGCGGCGTCGCGGTCGAGCCGGGCCGGCGGCTGCTGCGCGCTGCGCCGCTCGGCCCGCCCGTCCACCACCGAGAAGAAGGTCTCGTAGTCGTCGGGGAGGTTGCGGACGAGGTAGTCCGTCAGCAGCTCCGACGCGTTCGCCGGGGGGCGGCCCGTGGCCGGGTCCTCGGCGTTCCGGGCATAGCTCCGCAGCTTGCTGGCCTCGTGGGTGAGCTCGCCGTCGACCCTGTCGTCCAGCCGCGCGGACAGCACCGACCACGTCACGGCGACGGAACCGGCCAGTGCCAGCCCGACGAGCAGCAGCATCCAGCCGACGATGCGCGCCCGCGCGGTGACGCGGACCTCAGCCGTCATCGTCGTCGTCGTCATCATCGTCATCGTCGTCGCCCGGGGGGACCGGCGGGGGCGGCACCGCGTCGCCGCCCGCCGTCGCCGGTACGGACGGTGCCGACGAGGCCGGCGTCGACGCCTTTGTCGGCCGCCCCTCCCCGGTGGTGGACGACGGGCTGACCTCGATGGTGTTCCCGAGCGACGGCGGGGAGCCCTCGTGCGCCGCGACTAGCCCGGCCACCAGAGCCGTGATCAGCGCCGCGGCCGCGACGATCCCGATGAAAGACGTGCGAACGGACATGGAAACAACCTCGCATATCGCTGGCGAACAGCCGGTTAACGCGAAATGAAAAGGCCCTCATTCGGCCAGCTCACAGTCCGTTCGGGGCCCCACATGAGAGTTTCCTCATCTGGCTCTCACCTTCGTCCCATCCCGGCCCGGGACCGTCTTCCTTGATCCGACCCCGATGACGAGGAGGCGCCCCGTGGCCGCGCATGTCCTGTACGGTCTCGCCGCGGACCTTGCCGCGATCACCGTGCTCGCGTACGGGATCTACTTCCGCCGGCACCACCGCCGTGACCTGCGGCTCGCGTACATCGCGGTCAACGTCGGCGTCTTCACCGTCGTGTCGCTGCTGCTAGCGGAGCGCGCCGACATCGCCGTCGGCTTCGGCCTGTTCGCCGTCCTGTCGATCATCCGGCTGCGGTCGGACGCCATCACCCAGGAGGAGATCGGCTACTACTTCGTCGCGCTGGCGCTGGGCCTGGTGAACGGCATCGCCGCCGTCATCCCGTGGCTCGCGGTCCTGCTCGACGTGATCCTCCTCGCGGTGATGTACGTCGCCGACCACCCGCGGCTCTCCGCACGCACCCAGCACCGTGTGGTCACGCTCGACGTCGTCCACCGCGACCCGGCCGTACTCCGCGCCGACCTGGAGAACCGCCTCGGCGGGACGGTGCTGGCCTGCAACGTGACCGAGGTCGACTACGTGCGGGACGTGATGCTCGTGGACGTTCGCTTCCGCCGGCCTGCCACCGGGCCCACTCCCCATGGGCCAGCTCTCCGGTCGCCCTACGCGACGTACACCGTGCCGGAGGCGTACCCCGCGGGACGGGCGGCGCGATGACCACCGACGGAGCATCGGCCCTGGGGCGCCTCACGGGTGCGTTGCCGCCCATCAGCCTGGCTGAGGTTCTCGACCGTGCCGAGCTGCAGACCCGGGTCGACCGGAAGTACCTGGTACCGGCGGCCGTCTGCGAGGCCGTGCTTCCGCGGCTCGGCGGCGAGTACGCGGCGCTGGACATCGGCGGACTGCGCCGGTTCCGCTACTCGTCCACCTACTTCGACACGCCCGATCTCCTCACGTTCCGCCAGCACCGGCAGGGTCGCCGGCACCGCTTCAAGATCCGGACCCGGGCGTACCTGGACAGCCGGGAATGCACGTTCGAGGTGAAGCTCGCGGGAGCGCGCGACGTCACCGACAAACGACGCATGCCCTACGACATCGACCGCCGCGGGGAGCTGGACGGCACGGCCCGCCGCTTCCTTGAGGACGTGCTCACGGCATACCGGATGAACCCGCCCGCGACCGTCGTCCCGGCCGTGACGACCACCTACCTGCGCTCAACCCTCGTCCAGCGCTCCGGCCAGGGCCGGGTGACGATGGACGCGGACCTGACCTGCACGCGCACCGGCGCCGCCGTTTCCGCCGACCAGGGGATGGTGCTGGTCGAGTCGAAGTCCGAGCGGGCCGACGCCCCGGTGGACCGCATCTTGCACGACCACGGCGTCCGGCCCGTGAAGATCAGCAAGTACTGCGTCGCCGTGGCGGTGCTCCACCCGAGGATGCGCGCGAACCCGTGGCACCCGGCGATGCGGGCCTTCTTCGACGGACACCGGCCCCTTTACGGCGCAGCCCCGCCGAGGTAGGTAATGAAATGTGCAAGTCGTCGGGAGAGGCACGAGCGACTGGCGGATCTCACCGGCCATCCCCGCCGTGGCGAACCTCACCCTCGCCGTGCTCTGGGTGTTCACCGCACTCGACGGATGGGCTGAGCAGGGGTTCTGCGGAACGGACGGCCTCCCGGACCCGTCCTGCGCCGCCGACGTCCGAAATGCCGTGCTCGTCTCCCTGATCCCCGTCGTCCCGGCCGTGGGAATCATTCTGGCGGCGGCCGTGTTGTACCGCCTGCGGAGAGATCCCCACCGGGTCACCGGGATGCTCACCGCCGCGGCCATCCTCTGGGTCCTCGCCGAAGGCATCGTGTTCATCGGCGGGCACTTCGCCCAGGCGAGCTGACCGCGGCGAGCGTTTCCGCAGGTGGGACGCACAATGCCGAGAACGTCTCGGCACCCGCCGGAGGCGCCGCGAAAAAATTCGCGCGGTTCGGTTTGACGTTGCGTCGCCGGGGGCATAATGTTCTCTCCGCCCCACAGGGGAGCGGGACGCCGGAAGGCGGCCGGCCCGTGGGGAACCACTACCGACCAAGCAGACACGGTCTCGCCGTGTCCGCTGAACGGTGGTGGGCCGGAAAAGGTCGATTTTGCAAATCGTGCCAGATCTGGTGAAATGGCTTCACCGCCCGGAAGGCGCCGCGCAAGCGGCACCGGAACGGCGCGCCGGAAAAGACGGGAAATTGACAGTCTCGCCGGATTCGGTAGAGTGAAAAGCGAGTCGCCCCGGAGCCGGGGTCCGCGGGAGCGGGGTTCGGCGCGGTGGGTGTCCGTTTCTTGAGAACTCAACAGCGTGTTAAAAGCCAGTGCCTTTATCGGCTCGACCGGTGTTTTCTGGTCGGGTCGCCCCGTGGCCGCCCCTTCTTTTGTGGGGGTGGTGGGGATTTCTTTGAGGCAAGAACCCCTTTTGGGGGGTTTATTGCTGGGATTGTTTCCGAGGTTTGGCCGGGTCTGGGGTTCGCCCCCTGGGTTTGGTCGTTTGGACCTTAATGGAGAGTTTGATCCTGGCTCAGGACGAACGCTGGCGGCGTGCTTAACACATGCAAGTCGAGCGGAAAGGCCCCTTCGGGGGTACTCGAGCGGCGAACGGGTGAGTAACA
>NZ_SMKM01000287.1 GCF_004348665.1 Actinomadura sp. GC306
GGACTGGGCAGAGGACGGCGCAGAGCCTCCGCCGCCCGCCGACGCCCCCGCACCGCGCGCCGCCACTTCACTCCCCGCGTCACTCCCCGCCTCACCGGCCGGGGTCACGACAGGCGCGGGCGCAATGGCCACCCGCTCACCCTCATGCGTGACCGCAACGTGCTCGACGACCTCATTGGGGACGAAGGCGGGCGTGTAAACGCCGTAGGCGCTGCCCTTCCCCGGCGGGGACGTCATCGTGAAGCCGGGGTAACCGGCGAGTCCCAGTTCAACGGCCGCGCTGCTGAACGCCCGGCCGACCTTCGCCGGATCGGGGTCGAGGACGGCGCACCGCAGCAGGGCCGTCGCCTCCCCCTGCGTGGCGGGGTCGGACTCGGCCGTTCCGATCAGCGTCCACTCCACCCGAGCCGGACGCGCATCACCGAACGCCGCCTCCATCTGCCGCCTGGCGAGTTCCGCCTTCGCGTCGATGCCGAGCCCGGTGAGCACGAAGATCATCTCGTTCCGGTGGCCGCCGAGGTGGTTCAGTGCGACCTTGGTGGTGGACGGCGGCGGGACGCCTTCGACGCCGCTGATCCGCACCCGGTCGGGCCCGTCCGACGCCAACTCGATCGTGTCGAACCGGGTCGTCACGTCGGGACCGGCATAAGCCGGCCCGCCGATCTCGTAGAGCAACTGCGCCGTGACGGTCTCGACGGTGACGGCCCCGCCCGTCCCATCGTGCTTGGTGATCACGCACGACCCGTCGCCATGTACTTCCGCAACCGGAAAGCCCGGCGCCTTTACGCTGTAGATCTCTTCAAAGAAGCTGTAGTTGCCGCCGGTGGCCTGCGCCCCGCACTCCAGGACGTGCCCGGCGACGGTCGCGCCGGCCAGCGCGTCCCAGTCGTCCCGCGCCCAGCCGAAGTGCGCGGCCGCCGGCCCCACGACGAGCGACGCGTCGGTGACGCGGCCGGTCACCACCACGTCGGCGCCGCGCCGCAGGCACTCGGCGACCCCCCACGCCCCCAGGTAGGCGTTGGCCGTGAGCGGCCGTCCGTACCGGGCATCGGTGAACCCCAGCTCCTCGGCCCGCCCCAGCAGGTCGTCGCCCTCGACATGGGCGATGCGCACCTCAAGGCCGAGCCGCCCGGCGAGCTCCCGCAGCCGCCCGGCCAGCCCGCCCGGGTTGAGCCCGCCGGCATTGGCCACGATCTTCGTCCCGCGCTCCACGGCGAGGCCGAGGCCCTCCTCCATCTGCCGCAGGAACGTGGCGGCGTACCCGGCGTCCGGGTCCTTCATCTTGCCGCGCCCCAGGATGAGCATCGTCAACTCGGCGAGGTAGTCACCGGTCAGGACGTCCAGCGGCCCGCCTTCGAGCATCTCCCGCATCGCCGAGAAGCGGTCGCCGTAGAAGCCCGAGGCGTTACCGACCCGCAGCGGTTGGCTCATGCCCAGAACCCTGCCAGACCCGCGAGCAAAAAATCAATCACGCATGATTGTTTTGCTGGAAGCCCTGGACGCGGCACTCGTCACCCCTCACGAACCGGGGCGGGTCTCCGCCGGAGCCCACGGCTCAGCGCGGCCGGACGGGGAGGCGTACCCGGGCGGCGACCGGAAGGTGGTCGCTGCCGGTGGCGTCCAGGGCGCGGAGGTGCGGGACGGCCGCCGGACGGGCCATGACCTGGTCGATCCGGGCCAGCGGGAAGGCCGCGGGGAAGCTGAAGGCCAGCCCGCGTTCCGCCGCGTTCAGCTGGGACGTCAGCGGAGCGAGCCCGCGGTCATCGGTCGTGCCGTTCAGGTCCCCCAGCAGAATCACCGCTTCCAGTTCCTCTGCGGAGAGGGCCTTCCCGAGGAGGCCGGCGCTCTCGTCGCGCCAGGCCGACGCCAGACCGCCTGGCCGGATCCGGACCGAGGGCAGGTGCGCGACGTACACGGCGATCTCTCCGTGGGGCGTGTGCGCGACCGTCCGCAGCCCGCGGCTCCAGGTCTCCGTGATCTCGCGAGGCTTGATGTCCAGGGACCGGGTGCCGCTCAGCGGATGCTTCGACCAGAGCCCGACGGTGCCCTGGACGGCGTGGTGCGGGAGGTCCGGGCCGAGGATTCGCCCGTAGGCCGGCAGGGCCGAGGGCGTCAGTTCCTCCAGCGCCACCAGGTCCGGCTTCGCGGCCGCCAGGGCGTGTGCCGTCCCCGCCGGGTCGGTGTTCTCGTCGCTGACGTTGTGCTGCACGACGACCAGGTCACGCGGACCGGGCTCCGCCGCGGGGAGGAGCAGCCCGCCGAAGAGGTGGACCCAGGCCGCGACCGGCAGCAGGGAGGCGACCAGCACGGTCGGCGAACGGCGGAGCAGCGCAAGGCCGAGCAGCGCCACGACCGACAGGCCGAGCCACGGCAGGAACGTCTCCAGCAGGCTTCCCAGCCGGCCGACGGAATTGGGCACCGCCCGGTGCAACACCAGCAGCCCGGCGGTCACCACCGCCAGCACGGCGAGTACCCGCCCCCGCGCCCACACTGAATCCACGATCCGACCCCGCATCCCCTGAACAAGCCGCCAAGGGGACAAATAGATCATGGACTGACCACCGCGTACACCATCCGCCCTACCGCCGGGTAAACCACTTCGCCGGATGCCCCGTCCACATTGTGAATGTCACAGAGGGGACGGGGAACTCAGTGAGACTCAACGGGCTGTTAGTCGCGGCCACTCCCCCGGCGTGGACGGCGCGGTCGAACCCGGCGACCGGTTCGGCACCGGCCTCGCCCTCGCCTCGTACTGCGAGCACGACGGCCCGTCGCGCTCAACCTCCGAGGCCGGCGACCAGCTCGGGTCCGTGCTCGAACGGGGCGGCCCGTGGCGGGACGGCCTGGGCGAGCCGCTGATCGTCGGCGTCCCCCGCGAGGACACCGGCGACACCGCGGACGCCGGCGGGGTGCAGATCTTCGGCCGGAGTGCGCCCGCACCCGGGAACGGCGACACCTTCCTGAGCCAGGAAGACGCGGGCCTGGTACCGCAGGCCGCGGACCTCTTCGGCGCCTACCTGGCTTGACCCCTAGGGCTGGTCGGGGCACACCACTCCCCGACCAGCCGGTCTCTCTCAGTGACACCCTCCCAGTTCCCGGGCCCTCAGTCGAAGGTGCCAAGGTCCGTGCGGACCTGAGCCGGGATGCGGGCTTCCTTCGTACGCACGCGGATGGCGTGGTAGGCGTCAGCGTCGGCCAGGCCACCGCACGTGCGCGCATCGGCATAGAAACGTTCCGAGAGGATCACTCCCAGGGGTCTCCGTGAACGGGCGACGACGTTCTTGAAGGCGCGTGCGTCCAGGAGCCGAAAGAGCTCGATGAGCGCCCGCCCGGAGACGCCATAGGGGTCAGGGGCGACCAGTCCGGAGTGCACGGCCAACCGCATCCGGAGGCGGGTGCTGTCGGCGGCGTTCCGGTTGTACCGCCAGAGGGCCGTGGCCAGATGGTGGGCGAGCGGTTCGAAGAGCCGCTCGACCGGCAGGTCGGCCGGTGCGACGATCAGCACACCGTCCCCGCGGTCCTCGTGATGGCACCGCCGCCAGGGCAGGACGGCGAACTCGCACGCCCGGCGGAGATGCTCGTACATCTGGCGGCGCAGCAGGCACTGCACCGGGTCGTCGTGCCGGTGATCGCCAAAGGCGCAGATGTCCACCGCGAGCATGGTGGTGTGCAACCGTCTGGCTGGGGCGGCCTGGCGCGGGACGCGCATCTGCGGCCACGGGCCGGACGAGGGCGGGGCGAAGGGGGGCGGCCACTGTACGGTGACCGGCTCTCGCGCCGGCGGGTCGGCCTCGTCGAGATTTCGGCGTACCCTCATGGGTGGGTTCAGCTCCTTGGAAACCGTTCTGCAGCGGATGAAGACGGGTTGATCTCTGGATGGGTCGGCCTCTGTTGCAGCAGGGCCCACCTCTCAGCGGGGACCGTTCGATGGGACGGTCCCCGCCCTGCGTTGTGTCACCTCCCAGTGGGGTTAGCTGTGGTGGTTGGCGCCCGCGGTCTCGTCAAGCGGGCGTTGGCGCTCGAACCGCCAGAGCAGCAATTCGACCAGGGTGATGCGCAGCATCACGAATATGGCGATGAGCCCGCCAAGGATGAGAAAGACGTCGGCCATCTGTCCCATGCTCCTCTCGGTGAAGATGCCGAGTCCGACCCCGGCGCCGGCCCCGAGGAGGGATGCCGTGGGGACGCCTCTGGCGTTGTCACCGTCCTCGCCGATGATCCAATCGAGGAGATGGCGGGACACGACGACCACCAACCCGTGGTGGGGCTTGAGTTCGGGAGTGCTCCACAGCGTGTGCGGCGGCCGGTACAGGCGCTTCGGGCCGATGCCGAGCAGGGCCAGACCCACCAGGAGCGCCAGAGCGCCACCGAGCAGCAGGGTGAACACGACGATGAGCGTCACGGCCAGGGGCATGTCGTCGAGGCGGCCCTTGTGCCCGCTGACGCCCAGCGATTCGGTCAGCTGGAAACCGGCCGCGAGACCGATGAGGGACGTCAGGACGATGTAGGCGGCCGAGGTGAAGAGGTTGCCGAAGACGTTGCACGCGTCGGCCGTGGCGACGAACCGGTGGAGTGGCTCGCCGCGCAGATCGCGACCCGACCTGATCTCACCGACGTTGTGGGCCTTCCGGATGAGCCCGACCGCATACCGCGTTCCGCTCAGCAGGCGGAGCGCCGGTGTCGCCCCGCCGTTGAGGATGTGGTGCAGTTCGGGCATCCACTCGTGGTCATGCATCGGTACGCGCTGCTCCTCGCGCAGCCTGAGGCGTGCGACCCTGAGGAGCGAGTACAGGATCGTGTCGAGCCGTCCCCGCGCCCGCGCACTGCCCATGTCCGCGGCGACGAGCGCTCCGCCGAGGACGCCGCAGCCCACAACGGAGACGAGGAGCACATGCGCGGTCATGCGTGGTCCCTCCGCGGCCTGATCAGGCCACCCGTGCCGGGGCGACGCAACTGGGCATCGAGTTCGGCGAGCGCGAAGTGGGCACTGCGCGCGCCCTCGGCGGTCAGCCGGTAGAAGCGCCGGGCGGGGCGGCCGGCCTCTTCCGGGTCGATGGGCTCCATCTCCCCGGTCAGCCAGCCCGCCTGCTCCAGACGCGCAAGGATCGGATATAGCGTCCCGCTGGCCAGCCCAGCCTCGCGCATCAACTCGAACCCGTACCGCTGCTCCCCGATGTCGTCGAGGAACACCCTGAGCACTCGGGCCACGGGAACAGTGATGCGCACCTGCATCCGGCAACCTCCCCTCTATCGGAACTCTACATAGGGTAGGACCCGGTCATGTCACGGGCAAGCCTTGTCACTTCGCAGGTCTCCTTTCACCGCCGGCAAACGGATGGCCCCCTCGGCTTGGTCCGGGTGGAAAAATCAATCACGCATGATTGTTTTGTCGGGACGGGTTTGGTTGACTGGTGGGGCATCGAGTCGAGGGAGTCATGGCCACGCGGGCACTACCCCGGGAGCCGCGGCAGGACCGCAGCCGCGCCACCAGGCGGCGGCTTCTGGAGGCCGCCGTGGAGTGCCTGGCATCCGTGGGGTGGGCCGGGACGACGGTCGCGGTGGTCGCCGAGCGCGCCGGGGTGTCCCGCGGTGCCGCCCAGCACCACTTCCGGACGCGCGAGGAGCTCGTGACGGCGGCCGTCGACTACGGATCCGAGGTGCGGATCGCGCAGATGCGCGAGCGCCTGGACGTTCGCGCCGGGCACCGGCCGACCACGGCGGACGTGGTGGAGCTGCTCGGCGAGATGTACACCAGCCCCCTGTTCCGTGCCGCGCTGCAGCTCTGGGTCGCCGCCGCGTCCGACGAGCAGCTCCGCGAGCAGGTCGTCCCTCTCGAAGCCCGCGTCGGACGCGAGGCCCACCGCCTCACCGTCGAGGCACTCGGCGCGGACGAGACCGTGCCGGGCGTCCGCGAAACGGTCCAGGCGACCCTTGACCTGGTCCGCGGCCTCGGCCTGGCCGACCTGCTCACCGACGACTCGGCCCGCCGCACACGCCTGCTGGCGCAGTGGGCCGGCACCCTCGACCAGGCTCTCGGCCGCTGATCAGACGGGCACCTCGCGCAAGGGGTCGCCGCCGTCGATGAAGACGCGGCCGCCGGGGGCCAGTACCGCCGCGATGCGCGCCAGGGCCTCGCGGCCCGCCTCGGGGTGGCGGCCGTCGAGCGCGCCGACCCGTATGGCGTAGACGAGGTCGAACGGCCCTTCGCCGGGCCGGGGCTCGAAGTCCTCGATCGCGGCCCGCCGGACGCTCATGCGTCCCGCGGCGATCTCCGCGGCGGACGCGGCCTCCGTCTGCGCGACCGCCTTGGCCGACCGGTCGATCGCGAGGATGTGCCCGGCCCCGAGCCGCGCCGCGACGGCCCGCGCGGCGGCGCCGGTCCCGCAGCCGATCTCCAGGACCCGCATGTCCGGTCCAAGCGGCAACGCGTCCACGACCGCGGAAAGACGAGGTGAGAGCACCATGGACCGACCCTAGGCCACGCCACCGACGAGCCGTCGCTTCCTTGAGCACGGTTGACATGTGACCTTTTGGTCACCTATTTTTCAGGCGTGGACGACGACGAGGCGGCTTTCAAAGCGCTGGCGGACCCGACCCGCCGTTTCCTGCTCGACCTGCTGTTCGCCCGGGACGGGCGGACGCTCGGCGAGCTGGAGGCGGAGGTCGACATGACGCGGTTCGGGGTCTCCAAGCACCTGCGGGTGCTGGAGGACGCGGGGCTGGTGGTCCCGCGGCGGTCCGGCCGGGAGAAGCTGCACTTCCTCAACCCGGTGCCGATCCGGCTGATCCACGACCGGTGGATCGGCAAGTTCACCGAGCGGCCCGCCGCGGCGCTCACCGATCTGAAGAGACGACTGGAGTCAGGCATGACGACGACCGAGACCGTCCAGGTGTACCGGGTGTACATCAAGGCGACGCCCCAGGCGATCTGGGACGCCATCACCGACCCGGAGTGGACGGTGAAGTTCGGCTACCAGGCGCCCGTGGAGTACGACCTGCGCCCCGGCGGCGCCTTCCGCGGGCTGGCCAGCGAGACGATGAAGGAGCACGGCGCCCCCGACGTGATCATCGACGGCGAGGTCATCGAGGCGGATCCGCCGCGCCGGCTGGTCCAGACGTGGCGCGCGCTGTTCCTCGGTGAGCCGCACACGCGGCTGACCTACGAGATCGAGGACGACGGCTCCGGCATCTCGCGGCTGACCGTCACCCACGACGTGACGGGGGCGCCGCAGACGGCGGCGCAGGGCGCGGGCGAGATCCCCGAGGCGGGCGGCGGCTGGAACCAGACGCTCAGCGACCTGAAGACCCTGCTGGAGACCGGCGAGCCCCTGTACGCGTGATCACCCCCACCGACCGATCCGTATCGGCGCCGACCCAGGAGTCGCCATGCCTTCTACACAGACAACCTCGCTGTCCTCGTCCCGGGCGACACGCGCCCTGCTCGCCTGCGGCGTCCCCGCGGGACCGCTGTTCGTCCTGCTGATCGTGGCGCAGGCCATGACGCGGGACGGGTTCGACGCCGCCCGCCACCCGCTCAGCATGCTCGCACTCGGCGAGCACGGGTGGATCCAGACCGTCAACTTCCTGCTCTGCGGAGCGCTCGCCGCGGCGTCCGCCGCCGGTCTGCGCCGCGTCCTCGAACCGGGGACGACGGGCCGCACGTGGGGAACGGCTCTCATCGGCGTCTACGGCGCGAGCCTGATATGGGCCGGCCTGTTCCCCACCGACCCGGCGGAAGGCTTCCCCGCCGGTACGCCCGACGGCGTCGCCGAGGTCACCTGGCACGGCATGCTGCACAACTTCGCCCCGGTCGGCATGGGCCTGGCGCTGAGCATCGCGTGCGTGGTGTTCGCCCGCCGCTTCGTCCGTGAGGGACGGCTCGGCTGGACGATCTACAGCGCCGCCGCACCGGCCGCGTATCTCGTGCTCGGCATGGCCGCGTTCCCCCTGGGCGACTTCCGCCTGATGCTCGCCGGCGGCGCCGCCATCTGGACGTGGGCCGCCGTCCTCTCACTCAAGTTCCTGCGCGAGTCGCACGACCACTCCTGATTCGAGGACGGCCGGAGGCGGTCCGCCCTGAACACGGGCGAGGCCGCCTCCGGCCCACCTCCGTCCCATATCCACCTCGTGCAGTTGCACCGTCGCCCCCGTTGCGATTCTGTGGGACGCCTTCGCCGACCGGGACACCCGCCCCTGGAAATGAGAAAGGGCCCCACCAAAAGGCGGGGCCCTTCCTGCAATATGAGTCCGGCGGCGTCCTACTCTCCCACACAGTCTCCCATGCAGTACCATCGGCGCTGAAGAGCTTAACTTCCGGGTTCGGAATGGAACCGGGTGTTTCCCCTTCGCCAAAACCACCGAACG
>NZ_SMKM01000288.1 GCF_004348665.1 Actinomadura sp. GC306
GGGGAGGGCGGAGCGGCGCCAGAGCGTGCCCACCTGGGTTCCCGCCCAGATGGTGGTCGTGTGCGGGACGCGCGTCATCGCGTACGCGGTCACCGTGGCGGGCGGGGTCTCGCGGGTCCAGGTGGAGCCGTCGAAGTGCAGCAGGTGGGACGTGTCGGCCGGGGTCGACACCCAGACCCCGCCGCGCCCGTCGGAGGCGATCGAGCCGAGGAAGCCGGTCGCGGACATCGGGCGCACCCCGCCGGCCGGGTCGGACGGCCCCGGGATCCGGTGGACGGTGAACTCGGAGCCGTTCCAGTGGTGCAGCGCCGGCGGCGGGAACAGCGGGTGCTGCTCCAGGGCGTAGAACCAGACGTCGTCGTGGGCGACGTGCTCGATCTGCAGGATCCAGTGGGCGTAGGCCGTCCCCCAGGGGATGCGCGTCCAGGCGGCGCCGTCGAAGTGCCACAGCGGCGTCGTGCCGGTGGACGATCCGCCGAACCCGCCGGCCCACACGTCCGAGGGGCCGCCGGCGGCGATGGCGTTGAGTCCCGGAAGGCCGGGCAGGGTGAGCGTGTTCGTCCAGCGGCCGCCCCGCCGCACCGACACAGTCGCGCCGTCCGGGGTGATCCCGGTCGCCCAGAGCGCGCCGGTGCGGTCCAGGTCGATCGCGTAGAGCTGCTCGCCGGCGGGACCGGCGGCGGTCGTCCAGCGGCGGCCGTTCCAGTGCAGCAGGTCGGTGCGCGCCGAGGCGTCCGGGCCCGCGGCCACGGCCCAGGCGTCGGCGAAGTGCCGGGCGCGGACGTCGTTGACGACGGCCAGCCCTGCGGGCAGCGCGGCCCGCGTCCAGCCGCGCAGGCCGCGGTGCAGCATGACGGCGCTCCGCCCGGACGCGTCCTCGGTGCCGCCCGCGATGACGTGCAGCGGGTCCGGCGCGGCGATGCCGAACAGCTGGGCCCGGCCGGAAAGGGGCGGTATGGGCACGTCGGTCCAGTCGCCCGAGGGCGGGGCGGCGTGCGCGGTGCCGGCGAGGGGGCCGGCGGCGGCGGCGCCGAGCAGAGCGGCGCCGCCGAGGGTGAACGCGCGGCGGGACAGCAGGGGATTCGCGGCGGAGTGCTTCACGGTGGCTCCCAGGCGAGACGGACAATCAGCGCCAGTATTTACTGGCAAGGTTGCGGGAACCACCGCCTGACCTCTTGCGGCCACCGCCGCGTTGACTTGCGGCGTGTTGTTGTTATGGGAGGCCGGATAACAACAACACGCCGCAAGTCGACGAACTCTCGGGGGCCGCGTTCAGGGGGTTGCTGCGGTGGCGGCGCGGACGGTTCGGTCGCCGAACGCCTCCTCTACCGCCCGCACGCGTAGCTCTTCGAGGATGGTGATCTGGGCTTCGGCGCGGTCCAGCAGCGTGCGCAGGCGCTCGGCGTCCAGGGCCGGTTCGCGGTCGACCAGGGACAGCAGGGTGCGCCATCCGGCGGCCTTGCCCTCGACCGCCAGCCGCAGCGCCTCCAGCTCGACCAGGTCGCTCAGCGGCGAGCGGCTGCGCAGCCGGCCGTTGAGCTTGAGCCGCGCCACCTTCTCCGCTGCCCACGTCGCCACGCTCTTGTAGCGACGGACCGGCATGTCCAGCGAGCGCATGATCGTCAGCAGGGCTCCCCGGTCGGCGGCGATGTCCGCGGCGAGCCGTTCCAGCCGGTCCGCGCCGGCCGAGTTCCGGCGCGCGTGCGCGGTCCGCCGGGCCAGATCGACCCCGGCCGCCGCCCCGGCCAGATGGTCGTTCAGGTAAATGGCCAGGAATCGTCGGGTCTCACTTGTCGCCATTTCTCCCCCGTACCCGGAGCCGCGTCCGTAAACGGACACCGCGCCGGCCCGTCCCATGCTCGACAAAGCGCGGCCGAGGGTCGGGAGGCCCTCGGCCGCGCCGTCGCCGGGGTCAGGCGGGCGACCGCTCCAGATCGCGGCCCTCGGGCAGCGCACGCGCGGCGCCACCGCCCGTCCGCGGCGTCCCGGTGCGGCGCAGCAGCCGCATCGCGTTGCCGATGACCACCAGCACCGAGAGCTCGTGGACGAGCATCCCGGCCGCCATCGTGATGCCGCCCAGGAGCACGCCGGCGAGCAGGGCGCCGACGGTGCCGAGCGCGACCGCGATGTTCTGGCGCATGACCGCGACGGTGCGGCGGGCCAGGCCCACGGCCCGGGGCAGCTTGGTCAGGTCGTCCTTCATCAGGGCGATGTCCGCGGTCTCGATCGCCACGCCGGTGCCCGCCGCGCCCATCGCCACGCCGATGTCGGCGGTGGCCAGGGCGGGGGCGTCGTTGACGCCGTCGCCGACCATCGCGACCACGTACCCGCGCGCCTGCAGGTCGCGGACGGCCGCCAGCTTGTCCTCCGGCATCAGGTCCGCGCGGACCTCGTCGACCCCGACCCGCGCGGCGACCGCCTCGGCGACCCGCCGGGTGTCCCCGGTGAGCATCACGACCCGCCGCACACCGGCGGCGTGCAGGCCGGCGACCATCCGCGCCGCGTCGGGACGGACGCGGTCGGCCACGGCGACCACACCGGCCGGGCGGCCGTCCACGGCCACGATCATCGGGGTGCGGCCGGCGGCGGACAGCTCCCCGGCCACCCGGGCGGCCGCCTCGTGCGGGACCCCCTCGTCCCGCAGCAGGGCCAGGTTGCCCACCGCGACGCGGCGCCCGTCGACGGTCGCGACGATGCCCTTGCCGGGGACCGGCTCGGTGGCCTCCGGCAGGCCGGTGGCGTCCAGCCCCTCGGCTCGTGCCGCGGCCACGATCGGGCGGGCCAGCGGATGCTCCGAACCGGCCTCGGCGCGGGCGGCCCAGCCGAGCACGTCCGCGCGGCTCCACGTCTCGTCCAGGGGCACCACGTCGGTCAGGTACGGGCGGCCCTCGGTCAGCGTGCCGGTCTTGTCCAGCGCCACGGCGTCGATCTTGGCGGAGGTCTCCAGGTACTCCCCGCCCTTGATCAGGATGCCGTCGCGCGCGCCGCGGCCGATGCCCGCGACGATCGCGACCGGGATCGAGATGACCAGGGCGCCGGGGCAGCCGATGACCAGCAGCGTCAGCGCGAGCACGACGTCCCCGGTCGCCAGCCCGAACACCAGCGCCAGGACGATGATCGCCGGGGTGTACCAGGCCGAGAAGCGGTCCATGAACGCCGCGGTGCGCGCCTTGGCGTCCTGCGCCTCCTCGACCCGGTGGATGATCCGGGCCAGCGCGGTGTCGGCCCCGACTCCGGTGGCGCGCACCTGGAGGAACCCGCCCATCGACACCGTTCCGGCGAACACCTGGTCGCCGGTGGTCTTCTCCACCGGGATCGACTCACCGGTGATCGACGCCTCGTCCAGCGCGCCGGTGCCGCCGAGCACCACGCCGTCGACCGGCACCCTGGCGCCGTTCTTGACCAGGACCGTCTCCCCGGCCGCCACCGAGGCGGCCGGCACCTCCGCCTGCTCGCCGTCCCGCAGCACCACCGCCGTCTCGGGGGCCACCGCGACCAGCTCGGCCAGCGCGGACCGCGTCCTGCTCAGCGTGGCGTTCTCCAGCGCGTGCCCGACGGCGAACAGGAACGTCACCGCGGCGGCCTCCCAGTACTCCCCGATGATCACCGCGCCGATCGCGGCCACCGAGACCAGGAGGTCGATGCCGACCACGCGCGCGGCCAGGGCGCGGACCGCCTTGGCCACGATGCCCCACCCGGCCACGACGGCCGCCGCGACCATCAGCGCGTCCCCGGCCGCACCGGCGCCCGACACGGCCGGGACCGCGAACGACAAGACGATCAGGAGGCCGCTCAGCAGCGGTACGCTCCACCGCCACGAACCCATCTGTCCCAACTCCTCACGCCCTTGGCGACGTCCGATCCGACGTCTGCCCCGACGCTAGGCCGGAAGGCGCGGGAGTTCCTTGACGCGGATCAAGTCGCGGGCGGGGGTTGCGCCTGGCCGGGCGCCCCGGTCAGCGGCTGACGGCCGCCCGGTCCAGCGCGCCGACGTCGAGGATGCCGACGCCGCGGCGCCCGCGCAGTTCGATGGCGCCGTCGGCGGCGAGGCCGGCGAGGGATCGGCTGAGGGACTCCGGCGTCGTCCCCAGGTAGGCGGCGACGTCCTTCTTCGCCATCGGCAGCCGCACCTCGGGCGTCCCGTCCCGCACGGCGGCCGGCAGGTCGAGCAGGTAGGCCGCGACACGCGCGGTGACGTCGCTGGAGGTGACCGCGGCGAGCAGCCGCTCGACGGAGGCGAGCCGGTCGGACAGCGTGCGCAGCATCCGCAGCCCGATGTCCGGGTGGTCGCGGAGCAGCCCCCCGAGGTCGTCGTGGTCGAAGACGCACATCCGGCTGTCCTCCAGGGCGACCGCGAAGTGGTCCGGCCGGTGCCCGGTCAGGAAGGTCCGCTCGCCCACCACGTCGCCCTCGGCCGCGGTGCGCAGGATCTGCTCCTGGCCGCCGGGCGCAAGGCTGCTGATCTTGAGCCGTCCGCTGTGCACGACCAGCAGCCGGGAGACCGGCTGGCCGGGGGCGTAGACCGTCTCGCCCTTGCCCGCCGCCACCGGGCGGGCCAGGGCCGCCACATCGACCAGTTCCCGGCGGGTCAGCCCCTGGAAGATCGGCACGCGGGTCACGCACAGGTCGTCGTGGGTCATGCCGCCAGCCTGCCACGCGCGCCCGCGGACGGTCCCGCACGGTTCTTGACGCGCGTCAAGGAGACCCGCGCCCGGAATGCCTAACGTGCGGTCATGACAGGGAAGCCGGTCCTGACCTGGACCGGCGCGAAAGCAAAGGGGGTCGCGGCAATGTCCGCCACAGCTACCGCCACCAGGACCGTCCTCCGCGCCGAGGGCTTCTCGTGCCCGTCCTGCGTGCAGAAGATCGAGAAGCGGGTCGGGCGGCTCGCGGGAGTCGAGTCGGTGAAGGTCCACTTCGCCTCGTCCCGGATCGAGGTCGTCCACGACCCCGCCAAGACCGGCGTCGACGACCTCGTCGCCGCCGTTCGGAAGGCCGGGTACGTCGCCCGCCCCGCCGCCTTCTGACGCATGGCGGCCCGGCACGGGACCCGGAGCGCGGTGGTCCGCGCACACGCGGGCCGGCCGGGGGTGCCCCCGGCCGGCCCGGCGTTCGCGGGTCAGCCCTTGTCGCGGGCGTCGCGGATCATGTCGCGGACGCGGTCCATGATCGCGACGGGCGGGCCCAGCAGCATGTTCTTGGTCGCGCTCTCGGTCCCGGGGTGGGGCCGGGTCGGCGCGGTCGCCTGGGCGGCGCGGACCGCCGCCGCGAACCCCTTGAGCTGCGCCGGGCTGAACTCGTCCTGGATGCGGTCGAACTCGTAGCGCTCCTCGGCGCGGGCGTGCGTCAGCACGTCCATCCGCAGTTTGTCGAGCGTCTTGAGGAACGCTGGGTCCTCGGTGTCCATGCCGTCCAGCTCGGCCAGCACCTCCTTGGCCTGGCGCTCCTCGGCCAGCCGGTCGTCCACGATGCCGTCCCCGCCGGGGATGCGGCGGGCCACCGGGTGGACGATCTCCTCTTCGGCGGTCTCGTGCACGGCCAGCAGCCGCACCAGGGCGCGGAACGCCTCCTTGCGCTCCTGCCCCTGGGTATGCATGACCTCGTCGAACAGGTCACGGATCTGGCCGTGCTGCGCCTTCAGCAGGTCGATCAGGTCCTCGGTGGAGGAGTACTGCTTCTCGGTGGTGCTCACTGCCGTTTCCCTCGCTTCGTCGTTCGTTGTCCACCCGCCCGGGGGTGCGATGTGCCGGGGCCGCCGGCGCCTACGCGTACGGCTTGTCGCGCATGCGCGCGACCGGGTGCGGGCCCTCGGTCTCCAGGCGGTACTCGTCGCCGAACTTGTGCCGGTGCTCGTCGATGACGACCTCGCTCGACGGCCGCTCGGCGTTGATCTTGTCCTGCATCGCCTCGAACCGCTCGTGGGCCTCCCAGACGATGCCGGTGCCCAGCGTGGTGTAGTCGATCTGCGTGGACAGCAGCTCGCGGATGTACGCCTTGTTCGGCTCGAACGTGACCGGCTCGGGGAGCTCCCGCGGCAGCATGGCCTCCGGGTCGCGGCCCTCGGCCTGGCGCATCATGTCGCACGCGATGCGCAGGTGCTCCAGCTCCATGTTCAGGTGCAGCTCCCAGATGCCCTTGA
The DNA here is from genome assembly GCF_004348665.1 of Actinomadura sp. GC306. Lineage (GTDB taxonomy): Bacteria > Actinomycetota > Actinomycetes > Streptosporangiales > Streptosporangiaceae > Spirillospora. Next base: position 6,140 of record NZ_SMKM01000288.1, read on the forward strand.
CGCGCGGGTCGCTCTCGGTCTGCATGAACGAGTAGTACATGTAGCACTCGTTGTACTCGTGGTTGACGAGCCGCTCGTACCACGTCTCGGTCGGGTCGAGCATGGACTCGTAGTGGGTGACGTGCTCCTCCTCCACCATCCCGATCTCCTGGTAGAGCTGCCGGGCGATGGGCTCCATGTAGAGCGGGCCCATGTTCATGTAGAAGTTCATCGTCTGCTGCTCGGTCGCCATGACGGTGAGCGCGTGCAGCTTCGACAGCGGCGCGGCGGCCTCGCGGTCGTAGGGCTCGCGGATGTTGTCGACCGGGTTCCGGTGCTGCTGGAAGGTCGGGCGCCCCGGCATCACCTCGGTGAGCCCGTCGACGATCTTCTCCGCCTTGCGGTGCTCGATCATCTCGTAGAGGTTGGCGTACCGGTACAGGTGGTCGAAGTCCTCCAGGAGGCCGAACTCGTAGCACGCCTTGAGGTACGGGTCGGGCTCCATCCGGGCCACCCAGCCGGTCAGGTCGGTGGCGACCTGCTCGTAGGAGATGGTCGTCTCCAGGACGGACGCCTGCCCGGGGAGCAGCCAGTTGACGACCTTCTGCTGCTGCTGCTCGACGTAGCGGACCTTGGCGAGCTGCCGCTTCGCCTCGATGTCGGGGCACATGCGCGCGAAGTGGTGGCTGAACATGATCGCCTCTACCTCAAGGCCGTTCAGCGCGATGATGCGGCACTTCGTGTACGGGTCGGAGTTGTCGGGGTCGATCGGGGCCACGTCGAGTTGGCCCCAGTTGCGGAACTGGTCGTCGATCGGGATACCGCGGTGCTCGAACGGATTGAACGCCACCAGGCTCGTCCTTCCTCTCGCTTGCGCGTCGCCATGACGCTCGGTGCGCCTACCCGTCAGGACCGGTCCCGCACATCGGCGGTGGGCGAACTTCAAGATCTTTAGGCGGCATTGGCCCGGCCACACTCCCCGGCGACCGAACGTTTCCGCACGTCAGGACGGCCTTTCCCCGCCCCGGCCGGCGGTCCCCCGGCCCTGCAGGGCGGCGTCGGTGCCGATATGGGGGTGGTGGAGGTCGAAGGCCGGCCGTTCCGAGCGGATGGCGGGGACGGCCGCGAAGTTGTGCCGCGGCGGCGGGCACGACGTGGCCCATTCCAGGGAGTTGCCGTACCCCCAGGGGTCGTCGACGTGGACGTCCGGGGGCTTGCGGGACGTGCGCCATACGTTCAGCAGGAACGGGAAGGTCGACAGGCCCAGCAGCGCGGCGCCGGCGGACGAGACCAGGTTCAGGGCGGTGAACTCGTCGGGGTAGTCGGCGTAGCGGCGCGGCATGCCGTTGGCGCCGAGCAGGTGCTGGACGAGGAAGGTGGTGTGGAAGCCGATGAACAGCATCCAGAAGTGGATCTTCGACAGCCGCTCGTCCAGCATCTTGCCGGTCATCTTCGGCCACCAGAAGGCGAACCCGGCGAACATCGCGAACACCACGGTGCCGAACAGCACGTAGTGGAAGTGCGCGACGACGAAGTAGGAGTCGTGGGTGTGGAAGTCCAGCGGGGGTGAGGCGAGGATGACGCCGGTGAGGCCGCCGAACAGGAAAGTGACCAGGAACCCCAGCGCCCACAGCATCGGCGACTGCAGGACGATCTGCCCCCGCCACATCGTCCCGACCCAGTTGAAGAACTTGATGCCGGTCGGGATCGCGATCAGGAAGGACAGGAAAGAGAAGAACGGCAGCAGCACCCGTCCGGTGGCGAACATGTGGTGCGCCCACACCGTCATCGACAGGCCGGTGATGGTGATGGTGGCGAAGACCATGCCGACGTAGCCGAACAGGGGCTTGCGGCTGAAGACCGGGATGACCTCGGTGATGATCCCGAAGAACGGCAGCGCGACGATGTAGACCTCGGGATGCCCGAAGAACCAGAACAGGTGCTGGTACATCAGCGGGCCCCCGTGCGAGGGGTCGTAGATGTGGGCGCCCAGGATGCGGTCCGCCCACAGGGCGAACAGGGCCGCCGCCAGCACGGGGAAGGCCAGCAGCACCAGGATCGACGTGAACATCACGTTCCACGTGAAGATCGGCATCCGGAACATGGTCATGCCGGGGGCGCGCATGGTGAGGATGCTGGTGATGAAGTTGACCGCGCCCAGGATCGTCCCGAACCCCGACATGATCAGTCCGCCCACCCACAGG
>NZ_SMKM01000289.1 GCF_004348665.1 Actinomadura sp. GC306
GGTGTGGACGTGGTGGGCGGGCTTCTGCTGGCGCTGGGGCTGGGTCTGCTGGTGGCCGGCGTGTACAACCCGGAGCCGCAGGAGTCGGCGCTGCCGCCGTGGGGTGTGCCGGTGCTGGCGGCGGGCGCGGCGGTCCTGGTCGTGTTCGTGGTGTGGGAGGTCAAGGCGCGGACGAGGCTGCTGGATCTGTCGGGGGTGCGGCGGGGCGCGCTGCTGGCGACGCTGGGCGTGAGCCTGCTGTCGGGTGCGGCGCTGATGGTGACGCTCGTGGACGTGGTGCTGGTGGCGCAGACCGTCTTGGACAAGGACACCACGGAGGGCGCGCTGCTGCTGACGCGGTTCCTCGTGGCGCTGCCGGTCGCGGCCGTGGCGGGCGGGCTGGCCGCGCGGCGGTTCGGTGAGCGGTGGCCGATGGCGGCCGGGATGGCGGTGGCCGCGGCGGGCTACCTGCTGATCGCGGGGTGGCCGGCGGATCTGGCGGCCGCGTCGTACGGGCCGCTGCCGCGGATGGACGTGGATCTGGTGGTCACGGGGCTGGGGCTCGGCCTGGTGATCGCGCCGGTGTCGTCGGCGGTGCTGCGGTTCGTCCCGGCGGCGCGGCACGGTGTCGCGTCGGCCGCGGTGGTCGTGGCGCGGATGATGGGGATGCTGCTGGGGATCTCGGCGCTGTCGGCGTGGGGTTTCTACCGTTTCCACCAGTTGACCGCGGATCTGCAGCCGCCGTTGCCTTTCCTGATGCCGGACGACGAGTTCGCGCGGCGGATGAAGGTGTACAACGCGGCCTTGGAGGACGCGCTGCGCACCGAATACCAGGAGATCTTCTGGATCACGGCGGGGCTGTGCGTCCTCGGGGCGCTGCTCGCGCTGGCGGTCGGCGGGTCCGGGCGGGACCGGGCCACCCCGGGGAACGACAGCGAAATTCGGCCATCATCCGGGCATATCGGGCGCGATCCCGGAAAGGATTCGGCCACGAGCCACGTGCCGACCGAAGGACTCGGGAATATCCTGGGCAAAGACGGCTGAAAAGCCTCTTGCCGGGAAGGCGCTCCCCCGGGGAGGTGACGCAGATGCGCAGGTCCGAGCCAGGCCGCGGCGGCATCCCGCCCGCCGGCCTGCGACGCCGCCTCGGCCTGGAACGCAACGAGCTGCGCCGCAGGGTGGACCGTGTGCAGCGGGCGATCGCGCTCGGCCTGCTCGTGCTCCTGCTGGGCGTGGCCCCGCCGCTGGCGGCCTGGGCGGCGTCCTGGTCCTACGAGTCGGGCGTCCGCGCGGAGGCCGCCGAGCGGGCGGACCGGAGCCGCGTCGTCGCGACGGTCACCTCGACCCGCGGGGGCGCGTCGGGCGACCGCTACATCCACGAGACGGTGCAGGCCACCTGGCCGGGGCCGGGCGGCGAGCTCCGCGCCGGGACGCTGCCGGGCTGGCAGGACGCGGCGGTCGGCGCGCAGCGGAAGATCTGGGTGGACGCCGAGGGCGACCCGGCGGTCCCGCCGCGCCCGCACAGCCGCACGGTGACCGACGCCGCGTACGCGGGCGTCGCGACGCTGCTCGGCTGCTGCGTGCCCGTCCTGGCCGCCTACCTCCTGGTCCGCCGCCGCTGCGACCGGCACCGCTACGACATGTGGGAGGCCGGCTGGGCGCGGATGGACGCGGACGCGAACCCGCGCTCCTGACCCGCACCCGCGGCCCGGCCCCGGTCAGGGCGTGATGACGCAGGGCCCGCCGCCGCACACGTCCTGTACGACGCCGGTCTTCAGGAAGATCGCCTTCTGCCTGCGGGCGTCGGCGTTGTTGCGCGGGTCGGAGTGCGGGTCGCGGCCCTCCGTCGGCGCCGTGTTGGTGAGCGGCGGGTGCGGCGACCCGCTGTCCCAGATGATCATCGCGGAGCCCTCGTGGGAGGCGCCGAACTTCGGGATGCCCCAGTAGGGGACCTTGTCGGGCTTGCGGCCCGGACGGACGGCCGGCGCGTGGACGCGGGCGCCGATCGTGCGGGCCTGGACCTCGGCCGCCACGGGCGCCACCTGGTGGTCGCCGAACGCGACGTGCATCAGGACCCGGTGCTCGGGCGTGCCCGGTAGCGGGTCGTCCGTCATGTGCCAGGCGTAGCCGTTGGCCTCCCCGCGGTCCCACAGCATCTGGATCAGCGCGATGCCGATCTGCTGGTCCAGCTTGTCGGGGTAGAACAGGTCGAGGATCCGCCCGTACGTGGGGAAGTCGGAGCTGCGGTTGAGCATGGTGCTGTAGTTCATCGCCGGGACGCCGAGGACGGCGCGGCGGATGTCGGTCGACACGGCGGTGAGCGCGCCGCCCATGATGCCGCCCTGGCTGTTGCCGTCGAACGTCAGCTCGGCGCCGGTGTCGATCAGGGGAGCGCCCGCGCCGTTCCGGAACGCCTTGTGCCCGGCGAAGCCGCGGGTCATGGCGCGGCCGAGGACGATGAAGTTCAGCAGCCCCTGCTGGGTGCGGTCCGCGACCGTGCGGAAGCGGGTGAGGTCGGCGAGCGCCGAGACGACGTTCGGGACGTCCTCCTCCGACATCCCGATCCACCGCGTCGCGCAGAAGACGAAACCGTGCTCGGCGGCCATCGACTTGACGTTGCCGGCGTCGACCTCGCCCTCGCTGCCGAGCAGCCCGTGCCCGTAGAGGGCGGGGCGGGCCGGTTCGGTGAACGCCGATCTCGGGATCTCGCACTGGAACGGGACGGCCTGGGAGTTGCCGGGCAGCCGGGCCGGCCGGCCGTCCCGTCCCCGGTGCAGCGCGGAGCCGGGCAGGCCGCCGTACTGGTCGAGGTAGCTCGGCGCCCAGACGATGCCCTTGACCTCCCGGGCGATCCTCTCGTCGACGTCGTCGGTCACCTCCGTCACGAGGAACGACGGCGAGCGGTCGCCGAGCCCGCGGAGCGTCTCGTCGCGCATGTGGAGCACGGGCCCGGTGAGGCTCTGCCGGCTCGCGACGGTGAAGTCCCAGGCGAGGTAGAGGCCGTCGCGGCCCACCCCGTGGCGTTCGAGGTCGGCGAGGACCTTCCCGGTGGCCCGCTGCCGCGCGTGCAGCGGGTCGCCGGACGGCAGCGCCGGTCCGAGGATCCTGGCGAACGCGTCGTTCGGCGCGATCGGGTCCCCGGACGCGTCGCGCAGGTTCCGCAGCGCGACGGCGTACCGGTGGCCCTCGCGGAAGTTCTTGGCCGGCCGGACGATCAGCGCCTTGCGGTCGTCGGGCGCGTTGGCGTCCAGTTCCGCCCAGTACGGCCAGCGCTCTCCGGTCTGGGTGTCCACGATGACGATGGGGGCGTCGTCGCTGAGCGAGGCGCCGATGTCGGTGATCGGCGCGGCGCCGGTGCGGGTCAGGTCGATGCCGGGGACGCGGCTGAGCAGCATCGACCCGGGCGAGAAGCCGTCGGCGCGGTTCCACTCGTCCGGGCGGACCGGGATGCCGAGCACGTTCTTCAGCGTCGTGCGCATGTCGACCCGCCGGCCCGTCGGCGTGCCCGGGTCGGCCACCGTGTACCAGTCGTTCGGGAACGGCAGCAGGCACGCGGCCGGGTCGATGGGGTCGCAGCCGGGCGCGGTGTCGCCCGCGGCGGCCGGCGCCGCGGGCGGGACGGTCAGGAGCGCGACGGCCGCGGCGAGCGCCGCGAAGGCCGAGAGGGTGCGCTGGCGGAGACGCAAGGTCCACCTCCGGGGGATCCGCGACGTTGATCGAGATCTTGGACCCGGGAGGCGGCGAGGTCAATGGGCAGTCCCGGCCGGCCGGGGCTTTTGTCGCGGGAGGCCGGTCCGTGGGACCGCAGCACGACCGGGGTCCCGAGCAACTCCTCGATCGTCTCCACCGGACGGCCGAGCGGCGCGTAGACGGGGCGCGCCTTGAGCAGGCGGCGGGTGAGCGCGGCCTGGCGGTCCAGGTCGGGCGGCCCCGCCGGGAGCCGCTCGACCCGTCCGCCGTCCATCTCGTAGGCCAGGCAGGCGCGCAGGTCGGGACGCGCCCCCGCGACGTCCAGGTGCGTGACCGCCAGGCCGTCCGCGCCGCCCGCCACGTCCAGCGCGTACCGCAGCGCGACCGCGTCGAGGTGGCCGACGCGGAACGCGCCCTGCCAGCGGCCGGTGCCGTTGTGCGGGTCGGGCAGGTCCGCCGTGAGGGCCGGGTCCTCGGTGACGAACGGGCCGGGGCCGTGCCGGGTCGCGTACGTGCGCAGCACCCCCAGCCGGTACGCGGTCTCGCCCGCCTCCGCCAGCAGCGTCTCCGCGTTCGCGAACGTGGTCGTCGACCAGGTCGTGTACGGGTGGAAGCCGTGCCACTCGTCCAGCAGGACGCCCTGCGCGCCCTCGAACACCACGTCCCCGGCCCGCAGGAGGCCGTGCAGGTGCTCGCCGCCGACGATCGCGACCCGCTCGGCGAACGCGGTGAAGGCGTCCGCGCACGCCTCGACGTCCGGGACGGCCTCGCCCCGCGGGAACGCGGCCCGGTACCAGTCGCGCACCGCGGCCAGCCGCCGCCGCAGCCGCGCGGGCGCCAGGCAGTCGCCCGCGCGCGGCGCGTCGTCGTGCCCGAGGGCGTACGACGCCGTCTCGCCGATCCCCATCCCGCACGACCCGTGCCGGGCCGCGCCGCGCGCCGACTCCCGCGCCCGGTTGGCGGCCCGGTGGTACGGCGTGGTCAGCAGCGCGTCCTCGTCGACGGTCAGCCGGTCCAGCGCGTCGGGTACGCCCAGCTCCCGCAGGTGCCCGGCCTCGGCGGCGAGGGCGAGCGGGTCGACGAGCATGAACCGGGACAGGTGCGTGCGGACGCCGGGCGTGAACGTCCCCGACCCGAACTGCGCGAACGTGTGGTGCCGCCCGTCCGCCGCGACGACGTTGTGCGCGGCCTGCGCGCCGCCGTTGAACCGGACGACCGCCCCGGCCGGGGACGCGGCGCCCGCCGGCGAGGAGCACAGGTGGTCGACGACCGTGCCCTTGCCCGCGTCCCCGAAGCCGAGGTCGACGACGATCACGTGGCCCATGGCTCAGAGCCGCGTCGTCGCGGCCGGGCCGGTGCCGTCCAGGCCGGGCGGCGTGGCCGACACCGCGACCGGGGCGCGCGAGGCGTCCAGCGGCGCGAGCGCCCGCGACACCGACGCGCCCGCGTCCGAGCCGGCCTCCGCGAGGTGGTCCAGGCCCTCCGCCAGGTCGATGGCGTCCTCGGCGAGCCCGACCGTCAGCGCGATCGTCTCGCAGACCGCGTCGAGGTCGTCCAGGTAGAGGACGTTCTGGCCGAGCAGCCCCTGCCAGAAGTCCCGCAGCTCGCGGCTGCCGGCGTGGTAGGCGCCCTCCGGGATGATGAAGTACACGTCGTACATCCGCTGCAGCTCGCGGACGATCTCGGCGATCGGGACGTCCTCGGTGAGCTCGTCCCCGATGACCTTCGCGACCTCGCGCCGCTTGACCGCCGGGTAGGCCAGCTCGTCGCCGATCATGAACAGGTAGCCGCGCTTCCCGCGCCTGTCGAAGCAGTCGATCGAGGTGTGCCGGGCCATGAAGTACATCGCCAGCTCGTACGACTCGGTCATCTGGCCGCCGCCCCCGCCTTCGAGGAGGATCTTGCCGAGGTCGTCGTCCATCCGGTTGTCGGCCTCGAACTGGCCGACCTGCAGCGGCGCCCGGTCGCACGTCGCGTCGCCGACCGCGCCGAACATGATGTGCGGGTGCTCGGCGTACCCCTTGCGCAGCAGCAGCCCCAGCAGGTCGGGCAGCTTGGTCTGCAGGGTCCGCGGCACGTTCCGCATCGAGCCGGTCACGTCGAACAGCACGCCGATCGCGAGCGACTCCGGGTGGTCGGCGGAGTCGCGGCTCTCCCGGACCGCCACACCGCGCGGGTCGAGATCGGGGTGGACGGTGGTGGCGCCGCCGTCGGAGTGGGCGAACGCGCTGGCGCCGGTGGCCGCGCGGTAGCTCGCGCGGGCGGCGTAGACGTCGGTGGACCAGTGTCCGCTTCCCATGGTGTTCTCCTTAGTCGGGGAGGGGCAGGTGGAAGGGGCGGAAGCGCCGCGGGCCGTAGAGCTTCTCCAGCAGCTCGTCCAGTTCGGCCAGCAGGCGCCAGGCGTCGGAGGGGCGCCGGTGCTGCGCCGGCAGCGTGCAGCCGCGGGCGAACGAGCGCATCGCCTTGGGCGCCTTGTCGCCCATGAGCCCGGTGATGCACCGGGTCGCCATGTGGATGTCGGTCGCCGGGCTCGCGGGCCGCCGGCCCGGCACCTCGGCCGGGTACAGGTCCGCGTACCGGTCGACCATCGCCGGCACGCGGCCGGACGGTCCCGCCGCCGCGTGGCCGCCCGGCACGGAGTAGCACCAGTCGACGAGGACGAGCCCGTGCTCCGCCGGGTGGATCATGACGTGGTCCGGCAGGACCGCGCCGTGCAGGACGCCCGCGCGGTGCGCGAAGCCCAGGGCGACGAGCAGCCGCCGCCACATCCAGGCCGCGTCGCGCGGGTCGACGCCGCCGGGGTACGCCTTCGCGACGGCGGCCAGCGAGTGGAACCCGTCCAGCGCCGCGATCGCGTTGACCCGCCGTTCCCGCCCGGTCGAGCCGTCGCGGTGCCGGAACGACTCGACCAGCCGCGGGACGTACGGCAGGAACCTCCCGTCGCCGTCCTGCACGAGCCGGCGGAGCGCCACGGCCTCGCGCTCGACGAGGTCGCTGTCGCCCGGGTCGCGCGGCATCTTCAGCACCACCGGGGGGCCGTCCTCCGGACGCGCCGGGTAGAGCTCCGCCAGGTCGCCGCCGACCGGGTCGCCGGTGAGCCGGTACGCGTGGCGGCGCGTCCGGATCACGGTCGCGTTGCCGCCGTTGTAGCCGCGCCACAGCTCGTTCAGCTTGAGGAACGCGTCGCGGGTGCGGCCGCCGGTCGCGTCCGGGTGGACGAGCCGCGCGAGCCGCCGGTACCGCCGCGCCGCCTCGGCGGCGTCCTCGCCGAACAGGTCCGCCGGAACCCGCGCCCGCCCGAGCCGCGCCAGCGCGTCGTCGAGACTCGCTCCGCTCAGCGGGCTTCTTCGTGGGGGGTCGCCCCTCCACACCCCCCGGTTCGCTTCGCTCAGCGGCGTTCTTCGTGGGGGGTCGACCCCCCACACCCCCCGGTTCGCTTCGCTCATCTGATCTCCTCCTCCCGACTCGGCCGCAGCAGCGCGGGGTGCAGGAGACGGGCGTCGCCGGCCCGGTAGAGCCGCGGCCTGGGGCCGCCGCGCCGGCCGCCCCGGTCGGACGTCGCGCCCGTGCTCTCCACGAACCCGGGCACCGACAGGACCTTCCGGTGGAAGTTGCCGGCGTGCAGCTCCTCGCCCCAGACCGCCTCGTAGACCGCGCGCAGCTCGGGGATCGTGAACTCGCCGCCGCAGAAGGCCGTGGCGAGCGGGGTGTACTCCAGCTTGGCGCGCGCCCGCTCCAGCCCGTCCGCGAGGATCCGCGCGTGGTCGAACGCCAGGCGGCGGGTCGTGCCCGGACGCTGGTCGCCGGACTCGGCCAACCCGAGCGCGTCCACCGGGACCCAGGCCGCGTCCGCCGCGTCGCCGCCCGCCTCGGGGTCCGGCAGCTCCGGCGCGAACGCCAGGTACGCGACGGAGATGACGCGCATGCGCGGGTCGCGGCCGGGGGAGCCGTACGTGCCGAGCTGCTCCAGGTGGACGCGGCCGAGCACGCCGCCCTTGGCGCTGAGCCCGGTCTCCTCGGCCAGCTCCCGGACGGCCGCGGCGGGCAGGTCCTCCGCCTCGGTGCCCTGCAGCGGCCCGCCCGCCTGGACGAACCCGCCGGGCAGCGCCCACATCCCCGCGTAGGGGGCGCCTCCGCGGCGCACCAGCAGGACGTGCAGCGCGCCGTCGCGGATGGTGAGCGCCACCACGTCGACGGTCACGGCGACCGGGTCGTAGTCGCGCGGATCGTAGTTCGCGAGGAACTCGCTCTCGTCGCGCCTCGGATCCGTGGTCATCGCCGCTCTCCCGTCGCTCTCGCCTTGAGTATTTCTCAAGCTGAGTTCATCTCTGTATGAGAACAACATAAGGCGGTCCGGGGCCCTTGTCCAGTCCTGACCGGTGCGGACGTGAAACGAGGGCGCCGCCCCCTATCGCGGGAGCGGCGCCCTCGGAAGGCTTCCCTCAGCGGCGGTGGCGTCCGCCGTGCGGCGGTTCCTGGTGCTCGTCGTCATACGGACGGCCGCCCTCGTACGGCCCCTGCCCGTAGGGATCGGGGGCATAGGGATCGGGAGCGTACGGGTTCGGGGCATAGGAGTCGGGTGCGTAGGGGTCGGG
>NZ_SMKM01000028.1 GCF_004348665.1 Actinomadura sp. GC306
GGACGGGACGCTCCCCTACGAGAGACGCTGACAGCTGCACGGGAGAGGACGGGTCGCCCAGCGACTGGCCGGGGCCGTAGGTGATGCCTACGCGGTCGACGTTGAGGTTGAGGGCAGCCGAGCAGCCCACGTCGATCAGGCCGATCGTGTTCGCGCCTGCCCGGTGCGCTGCCTCGGTGATGGCCGGATACAGCACGGCGTAGCGTCCGGTCTCGCCGGTGCGGGTTTTGCGGTGTGCGGCGATGGTCGCGACCTCGTCGGTCATGGTCAGCAGCGTGTCGAGGGCGGCATCGGCGGCGGCGTCGGGGTTTGCGGCGGTGTAGGCCGCGGCCAGTGCGGGGGCGCGGCCGGAGAGTGCCAGGTCGTGTAGGGCGGCCAGGATCAGTGCGGGGTGGCGCTTGCGTGCCGGGGCCGTTTCGATGGCATGCAGGGCCTCGGCGGATTCGCTCAACGCGATGGCGACGCGCTCGTACAGCGGGGAAGTTCCGGCGGGCTCTACCTCAGCGAAGCGTCGGTACGTCTGGGCGAGTGTGCGGGCCTTCCTTGGCATCCCGACGATTCAACCACTGCCTTCTACTGCACGGCGTCACCGTTGACCTGGGCCGAACGCTTTGCCTCCTCCGGCGGCAATTACCGGGTGTAAGGCGATCCAGAAACGAGGAGGGTCATGACACCCGATTCAGATGACGCGGAGTTGATCGCCCGTTCCCTCGACGGCGACGGGAACGCGTTCGTCGAGGTGGTCCGGCGGCACGAGGCGGCGGTGGGGGCCTACCTCGCGCGGCGGGCCGGCCGGGCGACGGCGGAGGATCTGCTCGGCGAGGTGTGGGTGGCGGCCTTCACGTCTCGGGCAAGCTACGACCGCTCGTTCCCCGACGCCGGTCCGTGGTTGTTCGGCGTCGCGCACAACACGTTGCGGCGGCACTGGCGGACGCGGCGGGACGAGGAGCCGCTGGCCGACATGAGCGACATGGCGTCCGGGTGGGACCCGTGGGCCGCCGTGGACGACCGCGTCGACGCCGAGTCGGTGCTGCGGCGCGCTCTGGCGCTGCTCAGGCCGCAGCAGCGGGAGATCTTGACCCTGGTCGCCTGGGAGGACCTGACCGTCGCGGACGCGGGACGGGCGCTCGGGATGCCGCCGGGGACGGCGCGCCGTCACCTGCATGAGGCGCGCACGGCGCTGCGGAACGCGCCCGGGATGGCGCTGCTGGCCGGTCACCACACGCTGAAGGAGGCCAACTGATGGTCGATGAAATGGACCTGCTGCGAAGGCTGAAGGACGCCGAGCCGGTACGGCCGCGCGCTTTCGACGAGGCCAGGGCGGTGCTGCAGGCCGCGATGGAGGACGAGGAGCCGAAGACCCAGTCCGCGTCGCGGCGGCGATGGGGCGGGCGCCGGACGGTGGGGTTCGGCGCGGCGGCCGCCCTGGTCGCCGCCGCGGTCGCGGTGGCGGTGGCCGGCACGTCCGCGTCGGCGCCCGCCAAGCCGCCTGCGGAGGCGGCCAATCCGATCCTGACCGCGCTGGTGGCCGACATCACGCCCTTGCAGTCCGAAATGCCCGGCGACGCGACGCTGGTGGAAGTTCGAAACCAGTCGCCGACCGGCGCCGAGATCGGCGGCAACGGCATCGGCCTGTTCACCGATGACGGCACCTATTACTGGGGGAACGACAAGAAGGCCCTTCGGCGGGCCGTCGTCAAGAACATGGGTGACGACGTGTTCAAGGGCCCCATTGCTGCGGCGCTCTACGCCGTGAAGGGCGATATCGGCACCGCGCGCGCACGGATGGCCAGCGCCGGCCTCACCGGGAACACGATGCCGGATCTGGAGCGGGAAAGGGCGGAAAGGCTCAAGGGCTACGCCAAGGAGCGGGGCGAGAGGTACGTGCCGCCGGAGCCGCCGACCGCCGAGCAGAAGAAGCAGATCACCGACAACCACATCTGGTCGAACTCGATCGACGCGCTGGTCGCGGCGCCGGAGAACCCGCAGGTCCGGGCCGGTGTGTTGCGCATCATGGCGACGATGCCGCGGGTCGACGTCACCAAGAGCACCACCGCCGGACGGTCCACGCTCACGCTGGTAAATTCCTGGCCCGCCAACGGAAGGTTCAAGGAGACGCTCGTCATCGACGCGAAGACGGGACGGCCGGTCGCCTTCTCCGGCACGGCCCCGGGCACGTCGGCCACGACGTTGTACTACCACACGTCCCGGGCGACGCTCGCCGACGTCAGAAGCGGCAAGTTCTGACCCCTCGCGTGCGGGCCGTCCCTTCCCGGGGCGGCCCGCACGTCCGTCAGTCGAGGCAGAATTCGTTGCCTTCCGGGTCGGCCATCACGATGTGGCCGAACATCAGCGGAGGTGCGGGCTCGTGGCGGTCCAGGCGGGTGGCGCCGTGGGAGACGAGTCGTTCGGCCTCCGCTTCCAGGGCCGCCATGCGGGCGTCGCCCTCCAGGCCGGGGGCCGCACGCACGTCCAGGTGGACGCGGTTCTTCGCCTGCTTGCCCTCCGGCACCCGCTGGAAGAGCAGGCGGGGGCGGGAGCCCTCCGGGTCGACGACCGCCGACATGTCGTTGCGCTTCTCGGGCGGGACGCCGAACGCGTCCAGCGCCTCGTCCCACGAAGTGAATTCGCCGGGCGGTTTCTGCAGCTCGTAGCCGAGGGCCTCGGCCCAGAACGCCGCCAGGGCGGCCGGGTCGGCGCAGTCGAACGTGATCTGCATGTCGCGGGTCATCGGGTCTCCCGGTTCAGGTAGAGGTCGCGGAGCAGGCACACCTCGGACAGGTGGTGGATCAGCTCCCGGTTGATGTGCAGGACCAGCCGCGCCATGGGGTCCGCGGCGAACGGGCCCTCGGCCTCCCCGCACGGGCGCGCGAGGCCGGCCTCGCCCAGTGACTCCACTCCGGCGAGCCAGGCGGCGTACTCGGCGTCGAGCTGGGCCAGGGCCGCGTCCGCGGTCTCGGCGTACTCGAACGCCTGGTAGTCGGTGGGCGGGCGGCCGAAGTGGGACGCGTTGCGCATCGCGAGGACGCCGACGATGACGTGCCCGAGCCGCCACGCGATCGTGGTGAACGGCGGCGGGTCGGGCGGCGGGAACGCGAAGTCGATGGTCATCGTCCCGGATCCGCCCTGCACCGGCGCGGTGCCGGTGCCGCGCGGGCGGACGTTCCAGCAGCCCGGCACCGGCTCCCAGCGGTACTCCTCGTCGGTGAGCCCGTCGAGGCGCGGCCGCAGCTGGTTCGTCCAGTGCCAGGTGACCTGGTCGCGCAGGAGCGGGTTCCAGTTCAGGTCGGTCATGGGTCCACCCTGCCCCCTATTGCGGACAGGATCCTTCCGTGATCTGTGGAAGGCTGGAGACGTGAGTGTCGAGGCGACCACCGAGCGGGTCCTGCGGCTGCTGGGGCTGCTGCAGCGCCGGTCGTCCTGGACGGCCGCGGAGCTCGCCGCCGAGCTGGGCGTCACCGACCGGTCGGTGCGGCGGGACGTGGAGCGGCTGCGGGCCCTCGGCTACCCGGTACACGCGGCGGCGGGCGTGGGCGGCGGGTACCGGCTCGGCGCGGGCACCCGGCTGCCGCCGCTGCTGCTGGACGACGATGAGGCGATCGCGACGGCGGTGTCGCTGCGGATGGCGTCCGGGGGCACGGTCGCCGGGGCGGGTGAGGCGGCGCTGCGGGCGCTCAGCAAGCTCGACCAGGTGATGCCGCCCCGGCTGCGCGCCGAGGTACGGGCCGTGCACGGCGCCACCGAGACACTCGTCGATCCGGGGATCGAGATCGACGCGGAGGTGCTGGTGACCCTCGCGCGGGCCTGCCGCGACGCCGTGCGGGTGCGGTTCCGGTACGCGGCGCGCGGCGGCGAGGAGCGCGAGCGGACGGTCGAGCCGGTGCGGATGGTCGCCACCGCCCGCCGCTGGTACCTGATGGCCTGGGACGCCGATCGCGGCGACTGGCGCACGTTCCGGCTGGACCGGATGCGCGACGTCACCGCGACGACCTGGCATTTTCGGCCGCGGGAGCATCCGGACCCGGTCGCCTACGTGCAGCGGTCGGTCACCGCCGCGCCGTACCGGCATCTCGCGCGGGTGCGGGTGCACGCGCCGCCCGACCGGGTGCGCGAGATGGTCCCGCCGCAGGTCGGCCGGGTCGAGGACGACCGCGACGGGTGGTGCGTGCTCATCGTCGGCGGCGACGACCTGGACTGGCTCGCCATGCGCATCGCGATGCTGGGCCCGGCGGCCGAGGTGCTGGAGCCGCCGGAGCTGCGGGACGCCGCCGCCCGCCTCGGCCGCCGGCTCGCGGCGATGGCCGGCTGACCGTCACCCCTCCGGAGGGGCGTCGTACCGCTCGCGGTTGGCGATCACCTCGTCCATATGCGTCTCAGCCCAGAGCTTGATGCCGCGTATCGCCCTGTGGAGCGAGATTCCGAGGCCGGTCAGCTCGTAGGTGACCGTGACGGGGACGGTCGGGGTCACCGAGCGGGTGACCAGGCCGTCGCGCTCCAGGGAGCGGAGCGTCTGGGTGAGCATCTTCTGGCTGACCCCGGCCAGCCGCCGCGCCAGCTCCGAGTAGCGCATCGGCACCGGCCCGCCGGCGCGGTCGCTCCCGGGGTACACGTCGTCGCCGCCGAGTGCGGCCAGGACCAGCGCGACCCACTTGTCGGAGATCCGGTCGAGGAGCTGGCGGCTGGGGCATTCCGCCAGGAACGCGTCGTACTCCATCTTCGCCTCGGCCCGCTTCTGGGCCGCCGTCCTCGTCGCCATCCTCGCTCCTTCCTACCTCGCGGTGAGCTACGCACTTCCAGGTGCGTTCTTCCCGCTGGAGAGCTACCCCTCCATTGTGGAGGAGCGAACCAGACATCTCCATGGGAGGCGACCATGTCGACCACTTTCCGTTCCGCCGTCGTCCGCGCGCCGGGCAGCCCCGACCACATCGAGATCATCGACGTGCCGGTCACCGAGCCGGGGCCCGGTGAGGTGCGCGTCGCGATCGCGGGCGCCGCGGTGAACCCCGTCGACCTCGCGGTCGTGTCCGGGTTCTTCCACGAGATCGGTCTGATCCAGCGGACCGGGCACGTCGGGCTCGGCTGGGAGTTCGCCGGGACGGTCGCCGCCGCCGGCCCGGGCGCCCCGTTCCCGGTGGGCAGCCGAGTCGCGGGGCTCCTGCCCGGCTTCGACCGCGACTTCGGGACGTACGCCGAGCAGTTGGTCGTCCCGGCGGACGACCTCGCCCTCGTCCCCGAGGCGCTCGACCTGACGACGGCTGCGGCGGTCCCGCTCAACGGGCTCGCCGCGGCCCGGCTCGTCGGCCTGCTCGGGGACGGGGACGGCCGGACGCTGCTGGTCACCGGGGCCGCGGGCGCGGTCGGCGCGAACGTCGCCGTGCTCGCCCAGGATCGCGGCTGGCGCGTCACCGGGCTGGCCCGCGCCGGGGACGAGACGTTCGTGCGCGGCCTCGGCGCCGGCTTCACCGCGGAGGCGACGCCCGGCTGGGACGCGGTGGCCGACGCCGCCGCGCTCCAGGCGGAGGGCCTCGCGCTGGCCCGCGACGGCGGCCTCTTCGTCGGCGTGCTGCCGAACGCCGCGCCGCCGGAGGAGCGGGACATCACCGTCCGCGTGCTGGACGTGCAGGCCGACCGCGACCGGCTCGCCGAGCTGCTGGACGCCGCCGCGAGCGGCCGGCTTCCGGTGCGGGTGCACGAGGTCGTGCCGCTGGAGAAGGCCGCCGACGTCCACCGCAGGGTCGCCAGGGGCGGTGTGCGGGGGAAGTTCGTCCTCCAGCCCTGAGCTACGGACGTCCGACGGTCTTGAATGGCTCATACGAAAAGGCGCGCCCCCAATGCGGGACGCGCCCTTTCGTATTGTTCTCCGGCCCATTCCATTGTGCCGTCGCACAATCGTCGCGGACGGTTTCATCGGTACAATCGCCAGTCATCCCGCGCTCCTCTTGATACCGCCGGTCCCCCTTGCGACATTCCGGGCGATGCCCCTCGTCGCAAGGAAGGAATCACCGTGAAGAGGCTCATCCGAAGAGCGCTCATCGTCCTGTGCGCCCCGCTCCTGATGATCGGAATTCTGGCGGCGCCCGCGCAGGCCCGTCCCGGCGGCACGGGCCCCTACCCGGCGGACTACGAGACCACGCTCCGCCTCCGGAGCCACACCGTCTACCGGCCCGAGACCCTCCCGTCCGGGATCAGGCTGCCGATCGTCGCGTGGGGCAACGGCGCCTGCTCCGCCGACGGGACGATGTTCGAGAACTTCCTGAAGGAACTGGCCTCGCACGGCTTCCTCGTCATCGCGAACGGCAGGCCGAACGGCTTCGGGCGGACGGACCCGGAGATGCTGACCGAGGCCATCGACTGGGCCGTCGCCGAGAACGGCCGCCTCGGCAGCAAGTACCGGGGGAAGATCGACACCGAGAGCGTCGCGGTGATGGGGCAGTCGTGCGGCGGCCTGGAGGCCTACGAGGTGTCCACCGATCCGCGGGTCGACGCGACCGGCATCTGGAACAGCGGCTTCATGAGCGCGCTCGACAAGCGCAAGCTGGCCCGCCTGCGCGCCCCGATCGGCTACTTCATCGGCGGTCCCGGTGACATCGCCTACGAGAACGCCATGGACGACTGGGACCGGCTCCCGTCCGGCCTGCCCGCCTTCATGGGCAACCTCGACGTCGGCCACATGGGCACCTACGGGCAGCCCAACGGCGGCGAGTTCGGCCGCGTCGGCGCCGCCTGGCTCAAGTGGCAGCTCAAGGGCGACGCCCAGGCCCGGCAGATGTTCGTCGGCCCGGACTGCGGCCTGTGCGGCGGCGAGTGGTCCGTGCGGCAGAAGAACCTGAGCTGACGGACGGCCCGGACGCCTCCGCCACCCCACCTCGGTGGCGGAGGCGTTCCGTCGCGTGCGGGCTAGCCGGGTCGGCAGATGCGGGTCAGCAGATGCGGGGCAGCGGGTCGCCCACCAGCAGGTCGACGATGCGGGTGCCGCCGAAGACGGTCTTCAGCAGGACGAGGCCGGGCGGGTCCTCGCGCACGTGGCCGATGACCGCCGCGTCCGCGCCGAGCGGGTGGCGGTGCAGGGCGGCCAGGGCGGCGTCCGCGGCCTCGGGCGCGACGACGATCACCGCGCGGCCCTCGCAGGCCACGTACATCGGGTCGATGCCGAGGAGCTCGCAGGCACCGCGCACGGCGGGCCGCACGGGGACGGCCGACTCGTCCACCACCACGGCCGCGCCCGCGTCGGTCGCCAGCTCGTTGAGGACGGTCGCGACCCCGCCGCGGGTGGCGTCGCGCATCCGGCGGACGGCGCCGGGGCAGGCGTCGCGGACCTCGGCGAGCAGGCAGTTCAGCGGGGCGGTGTCGGAGACCACGTCGGCCTCGATGCCGAGCCCGCCGCGCGCCAGCATGATCGTGACGCCGTGCTCGCCGATCGGGCCGGTGACGAGGACCGCGTCCCCCGGCCGGACGTCGGCGGCGCCGCCGTGCGCGAGGCCCACCCCAGCGGTGTTGATGTAGCAGCCGTCGCCCTTGCCCCGCTCGACGACCTTGGTGTCGCCCGTGACGATGTCCACGCCGGCGGCCTCGGCGGCGCGGCTCATCGACTCGGTGATGCGGCGCAGGTCGGCGACGGGGAAGCCCTCTTCGAGGATGAACCCGGCCGACAGGTGCAGCGGCGTCGCGCCGGAGACGGCGAGGTCGTTGACGGTCCCGTTGACGGCCAGGTCGCCGATGTCGCCGCCGGGGAAGAACAACGGCGACACGACGTAGGAGTCCGTGGTGAAGGCGAGCCGGGTGCCGTTCACGGTGAGGTGGGCGGAGTCGTCGAGGCGGTCCAGGTGCGGATTGTCGAACGCCTCGCGGAAGACGGCCTCGATCAGGGTGTGGGTGGCCTTGCCGCCGGAGCCGTGCGCGAGCGTGATCGTGTCCTCGCGGAGGCGGGCCTTGCGGGACCGGGCGCGGTCGATGCGTTCGAGGACCTGCTCCTCCCGGATCGTCACCGTGCCGCCCGTCTTCCCCGTGCCGCCCGTCTTCCCCGTGCCGCCCGTCTTCCCCGTGCCGCCCGTCTTCCCCGTGCCGCCCGTCGTCACGGTGCCACCCGTCGTCACCGTGCCGCCCGTTCCCGGCGTGCCGCCGTCCGTCGCCGTGTCCCGTCCGGTCACCGGGTCGCCTCCTTGACGCGCTCGCGGGTGAAGCGGCCGAAGTTGTAGTACGCGGCGCAGGCGCCCTCGGACGACACCATGCAGGTGCCGATGGGCGTCTCCGGCGTGCAGGCCGTCCCGAACACCTTGCACTCCCACGGCTTGAGGACGCCCTTCAGCACCTCGCCGCACTGGCACGCCTTCGGATCGGCGACCCGGCCGCCCGGGACGTCGAAGACGCGCTCGGCGTCGTAGGCCGCGTACTCGTCCCGGAAGCGGAGCGCGGAGTGCGAGATGAAGCCGAGGCCGCGCCACTCGAAGTAGGGCCGCGGCTCCATCGTCCGGCCGATGACCTCCAGCGCCTTCGGGTTGCCGTCCCACGGGACGACCCGGCCGTACTGGTTCTCGACCTCGGAGCGTCCCGTCGCGAGCTGGGCCAGCAGCATGCGCACCGACTGGAGCAGGTCCAGCGGCTCGAACCCCGCGACGACCAGCGGCTTGTCGTAGTCGCCGGTGATGAACGAGTACGGGCGGCAGCCGATGACGGTCGACACGTGGCCGGGGCCGATGAAGCCGTCCAGCCGCAGGTCCGGCGAGTCGAGGATCGCCTTGATCGCCGGGAGGATCGTCACGTGGTTGTTGAAGACCGAGAAGTTGCGGGTGCCCTGGGCCGCCGCGCGCAGCACCGTCATCGCGGTGGACGGCGCGGTCGTCTCGAACCCGATCCCCATGAAGACGACGCGCCGGTCCGGGTTCTGCTGGGCGATCTTCAGCGCGTCCAGGGGCGAGTACACCATCCGGATGTCGGCCCCGGCGGCCTTGGCGTCGAAGAAGGAGCCGTTGCCGCCCGGCACCCGCATCATGTCGCCGAAGGACGTCATGATGACGTCCGGCTGGGACGCGATGTGGACGGCGTCGTCCACGCGTCCCATCGGGATCACGCAGACGGGGCACCCTGGGCCGTGCACGAGCGAGATGGTCTCGGGCAGGTAGTCCTCTAGCCCGTGCTTGTAGATGGTGTGGGTGTGGCCCCCGCACACCTCCATGAACTTGTAGCGGCGGCCCGGCTCGCACAGGGACGCGATGGAGCCCGCCAGCGTCCGGGCCTTGTCCGCGTCCCGGTACTCGTCGACGTAGCGCATCAGTCGATCCTCGATTCCCGCAGCGCGTCGATCTCGTCGTCGTAGGCTTCGCCGAGCCCTTCGAGCATCCGCAGCGTGGCCTGCGCCTCCGCCTCGTCGATCTTCGACATGGCGAAGCCGACATGGATGAGGACCCAGTCGCCGGCGGCGAGCGCCTCCCGGTCGAGCAGGCCGATGTTGACCGTCCGCCGGACGCCGGTGATGTCGACCACCGCCAGCGGGCGGTCCGCCTCGATCTCCACGATCTCGCCGGGTATCGCCAGGCACATCAGCGGGCCTCCCCCGTGCTCTCCGGCCTTGCCAGTTCCGCCTGCGTCAGCTCCCACAGGGCGTGGTAGACCGTCGCCTGCGCCTCCTGGACGCGGTGCACGGACGATGACGGCACCACGAACAGGTGGTGCCGTCCGGGGGCGGAGAACGCGGGCTCCTCGGCCATCTGGCCGCCGGTGTACCCGGCGAGGCCGACGGCGAGCATGCCGCGCCGCCCCGCCTCCCGCAGCGCCGCGATCAGGTTGTCGGAGTTCCCGCTGGTGGACAGCGCGAGCGCGATGTCGCCCGGCCGGCCGAACGCGGCGAGCTGCCGCGCGAACACCACCTCGAACCCGATGTCGTTGGACAGCGCGGTCAGCACGGCGACGTCGGTCGTCAGGGCCAGCGCGGGCAGCGGCCGCCCGGCGCCGCCCGGGTTGAGGAACAGCGCGGCGACGTCCTGCGCGTCGGTCGAGCTGCCGCCGTTGCCGAACGTGAAGAGCCGGCCGCCGGAGCGGAACGCGTCCGCCATCCGGGCCGCGCACACCGCGAGGGCCTCCCCGTACTCCTCCAGGACGGACTCGCGCAGCCGGGCGATGTCGGCCGTCTTCTCGGCGGTCGAGCGGCGGACGTCGGCCATCAGGGCGTCGAGCCCGCGGCCGCCCCCGTACAGGAACGGGTAGAGCTGCTGCATACCGGTCATCTCACGACTCCGATGGCCTCTTTGGCGTGGACGAGGACGGTGTCGCCCGCCACGGCGTCCACCAGCGCCACGCTGACCTGCTCGACCCGGCCGTCCCCGGTGTCGACGTCCGCGAGGCCGTCGTGCCCGATGCGCAGGATCCGGACGGGGACGGCCTCGTCCGAGCAGGTCACGCAGTGGTCGCCGGCGCAGACCGCATCCGCCCCATCGGTCTCGTTCCGCGTCATGCGCCGTCCTCCCCGCCCAGCACGTCCGGCTGCTCCAGGAACACGTGGACCAGTTCCCAGAGCACGTGGTAGGCCGTGACGTGCACTTCCTTCACGACGCGCGGATCGGCGGACGGCACCGTGACCAGGTGGTCGGCCGCCCCGGCGAGCGCGTCCCCGGCGCCGCCCGCCAGCGCGACCGTGAGCATCCCGAGATCGCGGGCGGTCTCCAGCCCGCGCCGGACGCTGCCGCACCGGCCGTCCGGCGAGACGCCGAGCGCCATGTCGTCCCGGCCGCCGAAGCAGCGGAGCTGGTGCGCGAAGATCTCGTCGAAGCCGGCGTCCGCGCCGACGCCGGTGAGGGTCGCGACGTCCCCGGTGAGCGACAGCGCGGGCAGCGCCCGCTTCCCCACGATCACCGGATGGACGAACTCGACCGCCACGTGCTGGGCGTCGGTGGCGGCGCCGCCCGTCCCGAACGTGAACAGCCGGCCGCCGCGGTGGAAGCGGACCGCCATCGCGTGGCAGGCGGCGGCGATGGTCCCGGCGTCCCCGGCGAGCGCGGCGCCGGGCGCGGCGCGGCGCCGGAACACCTCGGTCACGGTCTCGGTCATCGGTGCCCGCTCACGGGGTGCCCGACTTCAGGTACCGGCGCAGGGCCGGTGCGTCCCGGACGAACCCGGCGACCAGCGCCAGCACGAACAGCGCGATGATCGTCCGGAGCGCGTCCGGGCCGATCCGCATTCCCTTCCGCATGCCTGTCCCCCTTCGGTCGCTCACGCGGGCGCCCCGGTGAGCAGCCGCCCGGTCTCCCGGGCGGCGACCATCTCGACCAGCCGGACGGCCTCGGCCACGGCGGCGGCGACCGGCCGGCTGAGCCCCATCTCCCACGGGGGGTGCGCGGCCCGCTCCGACGGCTCGCACGCGACGAGCAGGGTCCGGGCCGGGACCCTGCCGTCCTCCCTGGCCAGCCGCACCGGGTCGAGCGCGTGCACCGCGTCGCCCGGCGGACCGCCGGGAATCTCACCGAAGACCTCGCCGGGGATCTCGCCGGGGATCTCGCCGGGCTCGACGAGCGAGACGGTGCCGGGCACGAGGCCGCGCGCCGTCGCCTCGACCAGGACGACCGTCCGGTAGTCCGCGCCGAGCGCGTACCTGAGGTCGGTGCTCCGGATGCCGAAGTCGGCGACGTCCACGCCCGGCGGCAGCGGGCGCCGCCGCAGCCGCCGGGCGACCTCCACGCCGAAGCCGCCGTCGCCGTGGAACACGTTCCCGATGCCCGCCACGAGCACCGCGCGGGACCGCGTCACCGGGCGTCCCCGCCCATGAGCGCCTCCCCGGCGGCCGCCGTCTCCCGCCGCTCCTGCGCGCCGAGGCCGAGCACGTCGCGGACGAGCAGCCGCCCCGCCCCGGTGCCGTCGAACACCGAGCCCTCCGGCGCGACCTGCGGCCAGTCGTACAGGACGACCGGCGCGGCGAGGACGGTGTCGTAGCGGCCCGGCGCGCCCGCGAGCACCGGCCACAGCCCGTCGCTCGCGCACTCCGCCGCCGCCCCGGCCAGCCGCTCGGGCGGGTCGCCCGGCGAGACGAACGCCGCGCCGCGCGCCCGCACGACCACGTGGGCGCACATCATGCCCGCCTGCACGGCCTCGTCGCGGTCTTCGGCGCGGCCGGTGTTGACGACCTCGACCCGCAGCCGGACGACGCCGTCCCCCACCGCGGCGGCGGAGACCTCGACCGTCCCGTCCACCCGGTGCCACAGGCGCAGGAACCGGGCCCCGCCGCCGAGGTCCTCCTCGTCGGTGCCGGCCGCCACCGCGACCGGGATACGCACGGGCGAGCGCAGCAGCCGCGCCACGGGGACCCGGCCGCCGGTGATCTCGCGTTCGCGGGCCTCCCGGCGGGTCTCGCGGATCCCGCCGCCGGCCAGGACGTCGTCCACCGGGGCGTCGCCGTCCATGGCCTGGCGGTGCACCGCGTGCAGGAACCGGAGCGTGACCTCGACGTCCGCCTCTGGCGAGCCCTCCATGAGGAACTCGGCGCAGGCCGTCCAGCGGTCGCCGACCAGTTCCGCGTAGGGGCGCGGATAAACACCGTCGATCGTCCACCGCTGCCCGGTGCTCGGTGTGGAGCGCCTGGAGGGCCAGAGTTCGTGGCCTTCGTAGAGGACCACGTCGGCGATCGCCCTTACGCGGTCCACTCTCCCTCCTCGCGCAGCTCAGGGACGTCCTGCAGCATCTCCGCGCGGCGGAGGAGTTCGTCGACCGTGTCGTCGAAGGACGAGTGCGCCCGCCGCGCCCGGTAGGCGGCCAGGCGCCCGAAGCAGTCGTCGTCCAGGCGGAGCCAGCGGGCGGACCCGTAGTAGCGGTCCATCAGGTTCCGCCAGGTCTGGACGGGTAGCCGCCCGGTGGCCTCGTGGTGCCAGGGGATCTGGCCGGTGCGCAGCCGCCCGTCCTCGCCCGGATAGAACACCGTGCCATTGAAGGTGAGGTCGAGCGGGACGTCGCCGCCGCGGAGCGCGTGCAAGTAGCGGTCGGCCGCGACCTGCATGTCGTGCCCGCACGCCAGCGCAAGCGTCACCTCGGCGTCGCCGCGGAACGTCGGCACGGTCGCGCCGATGCGCCCCCACGTCAGGCCGTGCAGCGACCTGTCCCACAGGCCGGGGTCGCCGAACACGCCGGCGAGCCGCTCCCGCTCGCCGTCGTCGTAGGAGCGGCGCCCCGCCGCGATCGTCACGGTCGTGGTGAGCAGGACGCACTGGACGGGCCCGCCGTCCAGCCGCCGCAGGCCGATCCGCAGGTTCAGCGTCGGGGTCGCGGCGAACGTCTCCGCCTCGATGCCCAGCAGGTCGAGTCCCAGTTCCGGCGGCGTGCTCATGACGGACCCTCGATCATGGTCTTTCCATCCCCTCGACACTCACCATCGCGTCCACCCGCCCGGTGGAGATCATCATCAATTCGCACTGCCCGGCGAAGACGCCCCGAAACACCCGCGGGAAAGCCAGCGGAACAATGACCCGAATTTGGCAAAACCAGCATCCGACCAGGGGAGATCTCGCCGGGATGGGCATACGGCAACGGCACGGAAAGCCCCTGGAGCGGCCCACTTCACCGGACGACCGACTCGCAATTCATGGATAATTGACCGATTTGCGGGCGCGCTGCGCCGCGCGCCATTGAAAAAGACTTTCCACGGCCGTTCCGAACCCCGTACCCGCCGCCGCGTCCGGCTCCGGGGTTGACCTTGAGCGGGCTCCAGGTTCTAGCGTTTCGGGGAACAGGAAGGGAGCCCATCAGCATGGAGTACCGCAGGCTCGGACGGACCGGTGTCAAGGTCAGCACGCAGTGTCTCGGCGCGATGATGTTCGGTACGGTCGGCAACGCCGACTACGCCGAGTGCGAGCGCATCGTCCACCGGGCCCTGGAGGCGGGCGTCAACTTCATCGACACCGCGGACATCTACTCGGGCGGCGCGAGCGAGGAGATCGTGGGCCGCGCGATCAAGGGGCGGCGGGACGACCTCGTCCTCGCCACCAAGTTCTTCAACCCGATGGGCGAGGACCGCAACATGCGCGGCGGGTCCCGCCGGTGGATCGTCCGGGCCGTGGAGGACAGCCTCCGCAGGCTGGGCACCGACCACATCGACCTCTACCAGATGCACCGGCACGACTGGAACACCGACCTTGAGGAGACCCTGGGCGCCCTCGACGACCTCGTCCGCCAGGGCAAGGTGCTCTACCTGGGGTCGTCGTCGTTCCCGGCGGACTGGATCGTCGAGGCGCAGTGGGCCGCCGCCCGGCGCGGCACCGAGCGGTTCGTGTGCGAGCAGCCGCAGTACTCGGTCTTCGCCCGCGCGATCGAGACGGACGTGCTGCCCGCGGCGCAGCGGCACGGCATGGGCGTCATCCCGTGGAGCCCGCTGGCCGGCGGATGGCTGACGGGCAAGTACCGGCGCGGCGAGCAGGCCCCCGCGGGCTCCCGCTTCGCGCACGGCGACCGGCTCGGCACGGACCCGAGCACGCCCGACCGCTTCGCCGCGGTCGAGCGGCTCACGAAGATCGCCGACGACGCCGGGCTCTCGCTGACCCACCTCGCGCTCGGGTTCGTCACCGAGCACCCGGCCGTGACCTCGGCCATCATCGGGCCGAAGACGATGGAGCAGCTGGAGGACCTGCTGGCGGGAGCCGACGTGCGGCTCGACGGCGCGGTGCTCGACGCCATCGACGAGGTCGTCCCGCCGGGGACCGACATGCCCGGCATCGACCACATGTCCGGCAACCCGGCGCTGCGGCCGCGCAACCGGCGCCGGTGAACGCCCGGGCCCCGGCGCTCGGTGCGCCGGGGCCCGGAGGCGCCTACTTGATCAGCGGGTCGCGCGGCAGGCCGAGGATCCGCTCACCGATCTGGTTGCGGGTGATCTCGGACGTGCCGCCCGCGATCGACAGCCCGCGCGAGCCGAGCCGCAGCCGGCTCGCCGCCTGCGCCAGCGGCCCGTCGGTGAACGCGGCGTCCGGCCCGGCGAACTCGGCGAGCAGCTCGGCCGTGGCGTGCGCGTGCTCGGCGAGGACCAGCTTGGTGATGTTGCCCTCCGGCCCCGGCTCGCCCCCGGCGACCGCGCGCTCCGCGGACCGCAGGTTCAGCAGCCGGAGCGCCTGCTCGCGCGCCGAGTGCGCGCCGACGCGCTCGGCCGCCCCGGGAACCCGGTCGCCGCGCTTCGCGTAGAGCTGGAACAGGTCGGGTCCGGGCGGGCCGCCGACACCGCCGCCGATGCTGACGCGCTCGTTGCCGAGGGTCGCGCGGGCCACCGACCACCCCTCGTTCGGAGTGCCGACGACGTCCGCGTCGGGGACGAAGACGTCGGAGAAGAACACCTCGTTGAAGTCGGAGTCACCGGTCGTCTGGCGCAGCGGCCGGACCTCGACACCGGGGTGCTTCATGTCGATCACGACCATCGTGACGCCGGCGTGCTTGGCGACGTCCGGGTCGGTGCGGACGGTCGCGAAGCCCCAGCGGCAGTAGTGCGCGCCACTCGTCCAGACCTTCTGCCCGTTGACGAGCCAGCCGCCGTCCACCTTCACGGCCCGGGTCTTCACCGCCGCCGCGTCCGACCCGGCCTCCGGCTCGCTGAACAGCTGGCACCAGATCTCGTCGCCGTTGAGCGCGGGCCGCACCCAGCGGTCGATCTGGTCCTGCGTGCCGTGCTGGACCAGGGTCAGGATGACCCAGCCGGTGATGCCGTACTGGGGACGCTTGACGCCGGCGGAGCGGAACTCGTCCTCGATGACGAGCTGCAGCCCGGCGCTCGCCTCCACGCCCCAGGGGCGCGGCCAGTGCGGCTGGACGTAACCCGTCTCGATCAGCTTGGCCCGCTGCTCGGCCTCCGGCAGCGCGGCGATCTCCCGGGCCAGCTCGCGGATCCGCGGCCGCTCCGCCTCCGCCTCCGGCGGCAGGTCGAGGTTCGCCTTCCGGGCGACCCCGGCGGCCCGCAGCCGCGTCACGTCCCGCTCCGCGGCGTGCGGGTCGAACACCGCCTCCAGCGTCGCGGCCCGGCGCAGCAGCAGGTGCGCGTCGTGCTCCCAGGTGAAGCCGATCCCGCCGTGCACCTGGATGTTGAGGCCCGCGTTCCCGGTGAACGCGGGGATCGCGAGCGCCGCCGCGACGGCCGCGGCCAGCTCGAACTGGTCGGCCGGGGCGGACGCCGCCCGCGCCGCGTCCCACACCGCCGCCGTGCCCAGCTCGGCGGCGACGAGCATGTTCGCGCAGTGGTGCTTGACCGCCTGGAACGTCGCGATCGGCCGCCCGAACTGCCGGCGCACCTTCGCGTACTCGGTCGAGGTCTCCACGCATTCGAGGGCACCGCCGACCGCCTCGGCGGCGGCCAGCGTGCGGGCGACGGCGGTCGCGTGCCCGCGGGCGCCGGCGAGCACCGCCTCGACCGGGGTGCCGTCGAGGCTGACGCGCGCCGACCGGCGGGACGGGTCGAGGTTGCCGGGGACGTCGACGGTGACGCCCGCCGCGTCCGCCCGCACGACGACCATGTCGTCACCGGCGGCGAGGACGAGCAGCTCCGCGAGCCCGCCGCCGAGCACGACCCCGGCGTCCCCGGAGGCGGTGCCGCCGGCCACGGTCACCGAGCCGTCCAGGCCGACGGCCGCCACGGTCTCCCCGGAGGCCAGGCCGGGCAGCAGCCGTGCGCGCAGCTCGTCGTCACCGGACGCGGCGATCACCGCGGACGCCGTCATCGTGGGCAGCGCCGGTCCGGGCGCGGCGGCCCGGCCGAGCTCCTCGGCGACCACGACGAGCTCCTGCAGCCCCGCCCCGCCGCCGCCGTGCTCCTCGGGGAGGTGCAGGCCGAGCAGGCCGAGGCCCGCGAAGTCCGCCCAGAAGGCGGGCGGCTCCTCCTTGTCCGCCTCCAGCAGCGCCCGGTTCGCGGCCCGCGCGTCCTGGTCGCGCAGGAACGAGCGCACCGTCCGCGCCAGCTCCCGGTGTTCCTCGGTGATGGCGATCGCCATGGCCCCTCCAAGGGTCGTTCCGCTCCCGGCGTCCTGACGGCCGCCCGGCTCTACAGCAAATCAGTAGATTGATTGCGTTGTTATTCTGGCCCGGTCGACCTCCCCACGGGAAGGAGCGGTCCCATGCGACGGGAACCGGCCGCGCCCCGCGACCGGGCGCCCGAACCCGTGCGGATCCCGCGACCCGCCGGGCGGGGTGCCCGCACGTCGGAGCTGGTGGCGTCGTCCATACGCTCGCAGATCGCCCGCGGTGAACTGCGGCCGGGCGACCGCTTCCCCACCGAGGACGAGCTCATGGAGGTCTTCGGCATCGCCCGCAGCACCCTCCGCGAGGCGCTGCGGATCCTGGAGTCCGAGGGCCTGGTCACGGTGCTGCGCGGCCGCAACGGCGGGCCGCGCGTGACGCGGCCGACGGTCGAGCACATCTCCCGGATGTTCGCGCTGCTGCTGCAGATCGAGGGCGTCCCGATGAACGACCTCTACGCCTCCCGGGCGGCGATCGAGCCGTGGCTGGCGCGGATGTTCGCCGAGAACCACACGCCCGAGGCGCTCGCCGACTTCCGGGCCGCGGTCGACGCCGCCGCGGCCACCGCGCACATCGCGGACGGCACCGCGTTCGGCGAGGCGGCGGCACTGGTGCACGACAAGCTGTTCGAGCACGCCGGGAACGCCTCGATGGCCCTGTTCGCGCGGCTGCTGAGCGAGGTCGTCTCGGCGTTCTACCGCCGGTCGGGGCAGGTCACGAGCATCACCGGGCGCAAACGGGCGGCCCGGTCGTACCGGACGTTCTGCGACCTGGTCGAGGCGCGCGACGCCGACGCCGCCGAGGCCCACTGGCGGCTCCACATGTCCCACACGGCAAAGGCGTTCCTGGAACAGCCGGTGGAACTGTTCCCCACCCCGGACCACCGCTAGCGAACCGCAGCCAGCAGACCGCGGCCAGCAGACCGCGGCCAGCGGATTGGGGCTAGCGGATCGCCTCGACGAAGCGCAGCGCCTCGTCCCGCCGCATGCCCGTCTCGGCGCACACCAGCGCGATCGCCGACTCGTGGTCGCCGGCCTGCTTGAACGCCCGGACCCGGTCCGACAGCATGCCCGCCGGCGCCGTGCTGATGAGCCCGCCCTGGAGGGACCGGACGTAGTCCTTCGCCGCCCTGGAGTCCAGGCCGAGCTCCCTGCGGATCAGCTTGACCGCTTCCTTCGGCCTGCCTTCCGCGATCAGCACACGCGCCCTGCCCTGGGCCTCCGGCGAGACGACCCGGGCGAACGCCTCGCCCTTCAGGCCGTCCACGTAGTACTTGGCCTCCTTCAGCCCGAGGCCCGTGATCTCCCGGACGAGCTTGATCGCCGGGATGTAATGGCCCTTGCCGATCATCTCCAGCACCCGTTCGCGGCCTTCGGGAAGCAGGTACGGGGCGGACTTTTTCACTGGTTCTCTCCCTCGGTGCGACCGGCACCCGATTCTTCCGTTCCGCGCGGGCGGCCGCATCCTCAGCGCAGCGGGCGCCGCCCGAGCCGGGCCACCAGCCGCTCCCCCGCGTCAGCGTCCGGCCCTGACTCGACGGGCTCGGCGAACAACCGGTCGCGCACCCCTGGCATCACGGCAGGGCAGACCTTGAGGAGTTGCTCCGCCAGACCGCACGGAACGGGCCTGCGCTCCCCCGACGCCTGCGCGATGTCCCATCCATGCACCGCCACCTCCACCGCGCCCGCGGCGGCCATGAGGTCGCCCTCTAGCCGACGGTCGCCGATCTCCACCCGTCCCAAGGCTCCGGACGCGCGCAACACCCGGATCGCGCTAACCCGCACGACCGAAACTGGATGCGCGTCTTGCGCAAGCGGAACCGAGGCCAGCTTCACGCTCCCCAGGGCGAGGCCCTCGTGCAGCGCGGACAGAGACTCCCCGAGGTGCAGGAGCAACATCTCAAGATCCCAGGAGGCGCACGGCGTCCGGCGCGGAAGCATGTCGGGCGTCACCGCCTGCACGGACGTCAGCGCGAAGCCGATCGCCCGCTCCAGCATCCACCGGCCCTTCAGGTCCGGACACGGCTCGTGCATCGGCGATCCAATCGTGTGGCGTGCGTCTTCCGTGTGGACCGCCCCCGCCCCGGAAAGTCATCGGCCCCGGAGCCGGTCCCGTCCGCCCCAGGGACGCGCCCGGGGCCGACATGGGACGAACCCCTCACAGGAGCGACAGGGCGTGATGCACTGAACACATGACAGATCCCATGACCGTGGCGATCGCCACCGCCATGGCCGGCAAAGCCGTCGAGGTCGCGGGCGAACCCGTCCGCGCGGCCGTCGCTGAAATGTGCCGGCGGGTGCGCGAGCGGATGCGCGGACGTCCCTCCGACGAGGCGGCCCTGGCCTCCGCGGACCCAGAGGCCGTCCAGGGGGTGGTCCGGCGCGTCCTGGACGACGACCCCGAACTCCGCGCCGAGCTGGAGACCTTCTGGAACCAGGCCCAGACGAAGGCGTCCGCGAACGACGAGGGCGTAGTCAACGTCTTCAACGGCCAAGCCGACAGGGTGGTCCAGCTAAGAGACATAAAAGGCGACCTGAACATCAACTAACCACCCACGTCCCCGTCCCCGTTGACTTGCGGCGTGTTGCCCTTATGGAGCGCTCCATAAGGGCAACACGCCGCAAGTCAACGAAGGATCGGCCCGGCGACGCCCGTCGAACCCACGGCTCTCCGTCCGCGTATCACCGGACGTGGGAGAGCAGCCGGTACCCGTGGTCGGCGGCGAACCGTGACGGCGCGTGCCGGATGAGGGGCGACGCGCCCGGCCCCGGCGATCCCTGGGCGCCGTTCCTGGCGGCGCTCGAAACCGGATGCGGAACGTGCGGCGGCACGGGCGGCGTCGTCCGCGAGGAGTGGCGCACCTGGTACCGGCAGGCCGACGAGCTGGTCCGCGTCGCCCAGGCGGCGCGCAGGGCCGCCGAAATGGCCCCGCACCAGGACGTCTCCTACGGCCCGGTCGGACTGGGACCGGCCGAGCCCTCCATCGTCGCCGCCATCGACCGCGCGATCGACGACCACATGAGGGCCCGGCCCGACGTCCCGGAGGAGGCCGCCTGCGAGACCTGCCGCGGCACCGGGATGATCCTCACCCACACCGGCCGCCGCCTCGCCGAGATCCTCGCCCGCCACGGCTTCTTCCGCGACAGGTGAGGCCCCTACTCCTGGCCGACGTCGAACTCCCAGTGCCACGGCTCGTACGGGCTGCTGTAGGCCCACTTGGGGTGAATCCAGCCGTACTTCTCGGAGTTGTCCTCCAGCCACTTGAACTGGGGTGAACTCGCGCGCTGGACGCCGTCGCACAGGTCGACGGCGATCCCGATCCCGTGCTTGCTGTTGCCGGGCCGCGCGGCCATCCCCGCCGGCATCCGCTGGTAGAGCTCCTTCTGCTTGTTGTAGCCCCGGTAGGAGCTCCGCACGCACATCTGCTTACCGAAGCGCTCGTGGTAGGCGACGTTGAGCTTGTAGAAGGCCACCGCTGCGTCCGCGCGCAGGTACTCCCCGTCCTGGGGCAGCTTGCAGAGCTGATCGACCGGGATCCGGCCGTTGGGGTACTCGTCCACGCTTTCCGAGGGGTCGCAGTCGTCCGGCGCCTCACGCGGCGGCGCAGCGTCCCGCTTCGTCGCCGACCTGTCGACGCGCTCCGCGACGGCCTTCGTTGACGGAGGCTCCTTGGAGTCCGCGGAACCGCCGTCCGCCGGACCACCGTCCAGCGGCGCCACGGCCACGGCGCCCGCGAAGACACCGGCGAGGACGACGCTCAGCACGGGGGCGGGCTCGAACTTCTTCTTACGATGCCGACCGATCACGGCAGTTTGCTCCTTCCATGCCGCCTACCGGGTTAGCTGACGGATTCGGGCATGGAAGTCGCCCTACGACCCTCGTCGCACGTGGCGAGGAGGCGTCGATTCACCCCTGCGAGGCGGCATGGACCGCACATCGCGCTGGTTCCCCGGCTCCGCGCACCACGCGGACTCGGCGCAGCCGCCCGCCCGGCCAAGAGAGGCCCCAGGCGGAACGGACACGTTCAGATGGCTACGGCACCTGGCAGGCACCGATCCGGACAGACGGTATCAAACCTTCAAGTGCGCGCAAACACCCCCCAAACCGCACCCCACCTGCACTCCTTCCGGTGGGCCGCGACCACTCGGCACGGAGTCCGGCGGTGAAGGGTCACATTGACCGCCGGCCTTTCGGAGGGGGGCGGCATGCTGCCGAGGGCACTCCGTCACAGCGGCACGCGGTAAACGTAGACCGGGTCAGACGCGGGGTGCTCCTGTTCCTGGTGGGCGCCCCACGCGGCTGCGGCGTCAGCGGCCGGTGAACTTGGGAGTGCGGCGTTCGAGGAAGGCGGCGACACCCTCGGCGTGGTCTTCGGAGACGAAGCATTCGGCCAGGGCCGTGCGGGTGGCCGCGACGTGGTCGCGTAGGTCGGCCGACATACCGGTGAGGGCGAGCCTCTTCGTGCGGTTAAGGGCGAAAGGGGACGCCGAGGCGATCGCGGCGGCCAGTTCGCGCGCCGCCCCCGGGAGGGCCTCCGGCTCCACGACGGTCGTCGCGAAGCCGAGTGACAGAGCCTCCTCGGCGGTGAGGTCGGCACCGGTGTAGAGGAGGCGCAGCGCGGGGCCGACGCCGATCTGCCGGGGCAGCAGCCACGTCCCGGCGCCCGTGTCGGCCACCAGACCGCGGTGTACGAAGTTCCACCGGAACTTGGCCCGGGACGAGACGACCCGCAGGTCCGCCTGGGTCGCGAACTCCGCGCCCATGCCGACCGCCATGCCGTCCACTGCGGCGATGACCGGTTTCGGGCAGGCCATGAGGAGCGGGAGTCCGTCGCCTTCGTCCGGTCCGTCCCCTTCCCGGTCGTCGGGGGACCGGGAGGCGAGGTCGGCCAGGTCGATGCCGGCGCAGAAGCTGCCCGGCACGCCGGTGACGATCAGCACGGTGACGGCCGGGTCGGCACCGGCGTCCGCGACCCGCGCGGAGAACTCCGCCAGCATCGCGTACGTCATGGCGCCGCGCTTCTCCGGACGGTCGATGGTCAGCGTCGCGACGCCGTCGGCCGCCTCGTACCGGATCTCGCGCATCCGTGTTCCCCCTTGGCTCGGCGGGACGGTCGGTGTGATGCTAGTTAAACAAACGTTCAGGAGGATTTGTGGACTTCGCGCTGCCCGACGAGCTGACCAGGCGTCTCGCGGAACTGGACGCGTTCATCGAGCGGGAGATCGTGCCGCTGCAGGAGCAGGACGACAACGAGCGGTTCTTCGACCACCGCCGCGAGTACGCCCGCACCGACTTCGAAAACGGGGGCGTGCCGCGTCCGGAATGGGAGGAGCTGCTCCGGGAGATGTTCCGCCGCGCGGACGCCGCCGGGTGGCTGCGCTTCGGGCTCCCGAAGGAGGCCGGCGGCTCCGGCGGGACCAACCTCGACATGGCGGTGATCCGCGAGCACCTGGCGCACAAGGGGCTCGGCCTCCACAACGACCTGCAGAACGAGGCGTCGGTGGTGGGGAACTTCCCGTTCGCGCACATGCTGCTGCAGTTCGGGACGCCCGAGCAGAAGCAGGAGTACCTGGAGCCGATGCTGACCGGCGCCAAGCGCATCGGCTTCGGCCTCACCGAGCCCGACCACGGCAGCGACGCGACCTGGATGGAGACGACCGCGGTCCGCGACGGCGGCGACTGGGTCATCAACGGCGCCAAGCGGTTCAACTCCGGCATGCACTCCGCCACCCACGACGTGGTCTTCGCCCGCACCGGCGGCGAGGACGGCGACGCCCGCGGGATCACCGCGTTCTTCGTGCCGACCGACGCGCCGGGCTTCTCGGTCGACTTCCACTGGTGGACGTTCAACATGCCCACCGACCACGCCGAGGTGACGATCCGCGACGTCCGGGTGCCGCACTCGGCGATCTTCGGCGCGGAGGGCGAGGGGCTCGCGGTGGCCCAGACGTTCGTCCACGAGAACCGGATCCGGCAGGCCGCCTCCGGCGTCGGCGCCGGGCAGTACTGCATCGACCGCAGCGTCGAGTACGCCCGCGAGCGCGTCACGTTCGGCCGGCCGCTGGCGACCCGGCAGGCCGTCCAGTGGCCGCTGGTGGAGCTGCAGACCGAGGCCGAGATGCTGCGCGGGCTCGTCCGCAAGACGGCCTGGGAACTGGACCGGCTGCCGCACATGGAGATCAGCGACCGGGTCTCGATGTGCAACTACCGGGCGAACCGGTTCGTATGCGAGGCCGCCGACCGCGCGATGCAGGTCCACGGCGGCATGGGCTACACCCGCCACACCCCGTTCGAGCACATCTACCGGCACCACCGCCGCTACCGGATCACCGAGGGGTCGGAGGAGATCCAGATGCGCCGGGTCG
Organism: Actinomadura sp. GC306; assembly: GCF_004348665.1. Classification (GTDB taxonomy): domain Bacteria; phylum Actinomycetota; class Actinomycetes; order Streptosporangiales; family Streptosporangiaceae; genus Spirillospora. The sequence goes on from NZ_SMKM01000028.1 coordinate 23,328, forward strand.
CCGGCTACCTGTTCGGCTTCGCCGGGCCGAACAAGGTGCGCTGACGGGGACCGGCCGGTCGTGATGGATGGGAGGTGACCGCGTGACGAGCGGTGTCACGCCTGAGCCCGATGCCGTCCCGGTGTCCGCACGGTCGGCCTCGGTGGAGCGTCCGGCTCAGGGGCCCGGCGAGGACGGGATCCTGCGGGCCGCGATCGCGGTGATGGCGGAGAACGGCTACCACGGCACGTCCGTCCGCGACATCGCGGTGCGGGCCGGGTTGAGCCCCGGCGCGCTCTACTACCACTTCGAGTCGAAGCAGGCGCTGCTCGCGACGATCATGGAGCGCGGGATCGAGGAGCTCCTGCGGCGGACCCGCGCGGCCCTCGCCGAGGCCGGGGACGATCCCGCCGCCGCGCTCCGGGCGATCGTCCGGACCCACGTGCTGTTCCATCTGGAGGACCAGCGGGGCACGATGCTCGGCACGAGCGAGCTGCGCGCCCTGGAGGAGCCGGTGCGGACGCGTCATCTGGACAAGCGGCACCAGCAGCAGCGTTTGTTCGACGACGTCGTGGTGGAGGGCACCGAGCGCGGCGCGTTCGGGACGCCGCTCCCGCTGGAGGCGTCCCGCGCGATCGTCGTGATGTGCACCGGCGTGGCCGGCTGGTTCTCGCCGGACGGCCCGCTCAGCCGGGATGAGATCGCGTCGCGCTATGAGCGGCTCGCGCTGGACATGGTGTGCGCCGGGCGGAGCTGAGTGCCGTAAACCATGGGTTAGAACTGCACGGAAGGACGTTATGCCACAAGATGTCACTTATGAGGTCGACGGGCATGTCGGCGTCATCACGTTGAACCGTCCCGAGGTGCACAATGCGCTGCGGCGTCGCACCTACGAGGAACTGACCGAGCTGGTTCTCTCCACGACCGCCCGCGCGCTCGTGGTCACGGGAGCCGGGCGCTCCTTCTGCTCGGGGGACGACGTCCGCGAGCTGATGGGCGGCGGTGAGACGCCACCGTCGCCCTTGGCGCCCCGGATCACCCCGGCGGCCGGGGCGCTGCTGAAGACGGACGTTCCGGTCATCGCGGCGGTGAACGGTCCGGCGGTCGGGTGGGGCATGGAGCTGGCGCTGATGGCCGACCTCCGGGTGGCGGCGCGGCGGGCCCGGTTCGGCGAGCTCTTCGTGAAGCGCGGGCTGTGCAGCGACGTGGCCGGAATCTCCCGGCTTGCCCAGCTCGTCGGCCGGGAGCACGCCGCGGAACTGCTGCTCACGGGCGACGTCATCGACGCTGAACGGGCCGAACGAATCGGTCTCGTGGGGCGAGTCGTGGACGACGACCGCGTCCTGGAAACGGCGGTCGAGCTGGCCGGACGGATCGCGGCCAACCCGCCGCTGGCCGTCGCCGCCCTCAAGCGGGGACTGCGGCGGGCCTTGGACCCCGACTGGGACGAACTGGGCGCCTGGGTCACGTCCACGCTGGGCGACCTGTTCACCACCGAGGACCACCGCGAAGGCGTGCGCTCCTTCCTGGAGAAGCGGGAGCCCCGCTACGTCGGCCGCTGAGGCGTGGTGGTGGACGGCCGGCCCTTACGCGGCGCCTCGCCGCGCGTCCACCTCGATCTCAATCTTCATGCGGGGATCGGCGAGTCCGCACACCATCATCGTGGCGGCCGGCCGTACCGTGCCGAAAGTACGCCGCAGCACGGGCCAGCAAGGCTCGAAGTCGGCACGTTCGGGCAGCAGATACCGCACCCGTACCACATCGGCGAAAGTACACTCCGCTTCGGCCAACGCAGCCTCGACGTTTCGCAAGCACTGCTCGGCCTGCTCCACGACGTCCTCGGAAATCGTCATGGTGGCGTAGTCGAACCCGGTCGTCCCGGACACATGCACCCGGTCGCCGTCGACCACGGCGCGGGCGTACCCGATCCGCTCCTCGAACGTCGAACCGCTGAGAATCACCCGTCGTTCCGTCATGCGCGAATTCTAATGACCGAGCCACCCACCGTGACGCCCCCCGCCCGTCCAGTAGCCGGACGACTCAACTGGCACGGAAACGAAAAGGCGCAGCCGATAACGGCGTCGGCCACATATCGTAAATCCGTCCCCACTCCCCGACTACAACCTCTCACTCCCCGCCATCAATACAGACCGCACGCCGCCAGAAAACGGCTCGACCGAAAGTCGGCCTGACCTCAACCCCAGGTCATCGAGCTATAGACGAGCCGTCGGGCGTCCGCAAACTAGTTGCATCGGGCACGCTTCGGAGTATCATCACGCATGATCGCCAAGCGTTGACCCGGCCCGGTCTCTCGCTCGCTCCGGCAGAACTCCGTGACGTGGTGGTCTCCCTCGACATTAGGGCTCCGTCCATTCCCTTTGACATGGGCGGATTCCTCCGGGCGCTACGAATGTTACGGAGCGGGCAGTTGGTTGACGACGTCCTCGACCCGACCCCGGAACGGGCGGAACCGGCCGCCGGATCGCCGCCGGCACAAACCGGCCGGGCGTCCTCGGGACGCTGGCTCGCGGAGGCACTGCCGCCGGCCCTGGTCGGCCGTCTGGTGCGGACGGTCTACCCACGCCTAGAGCCCGAGTTGAGGCGGCTGCCCGAATACATGCCGGTCGGAGGCACAGCGGTAGACATCGGCGGATGGTTCGGCCCATGGACCCGACGCCTCGCGGCCCGAGCAGACCGAGTCGTGACCATCGAGGCCGACCCGCGACTGGCCGAACTGCTGCGCCAGGCGTTCCCCCGGGTGGAAGTCGTCCAGGCCGCCGCCTCCGACGAGTGCGGAGAGATCGACCTATGGATCCCGGACGGCCACGCGTTAGCCGGAATCTCCTCGGTGGCGGGCGGCACCGGCCGTCCCGTGACCACCACCCGGATCACCCTGGACAGCCTCAAGCTCACCGACGTCCACTTCATGAAGATCGACGTCGAAGGACACGAACTGAACGCGCTGCTCGGTGCCGCCGAGACCATCGCACGCGACCGGCCCACCCTGATCGTAGAAGTGGAAGAACGGCACGGTCAGATGCCGGACCTGATCGCCCTGATGAAGAGCTGGGGCTACACCGGCCACGTCCTGCTAAGTGCAGGCTGGACCCTACTGTCCGACTTCGACCTCCGCACCCACCAGCGCGCCACCGTCCACGACCTGAACCGAGGCTTCATCCGCAGAGCCCTCCACCCCGGCGACCGCTACATCAACTCCGTCCTGTTCACCCCGCAGTAGCAGCGCACGGTGAGAACGCGGCACCCACAACATCCGCGGTGGTCAGGTGAGCCGTCTGATCTCGCCGTAGGCCCGGTAGAAGCCGCCCCGTCCGGAGGTGCGGACGCCTTCGACGGCGTAGCGGGCGCCGGGTTGGCGGATCTCCTTGGGGAACTGGACGTTCCATGACTGCTCGTAGCCCTCGCTGATGACCCGCACCCGGAGGCGGGAACCGTCCTGGTAGCACTCCAGGACGACGGCGTCGCCGGGCTGCGAGGTGGTCTCCAGCACCGCCACCGGCTCGGACGTCGGCAGGGACGAGGCGACCTTTACGTCAACGGGTTTGGGGACCGACCCTTGCTGAGCCGCGTGGATGGCCGTCTCCGACGCGTCGATGCAGAGCAGCGAACCGTCGGTGGTGACGATGTAGACCCTTTCGTTCAGGAACTGCATCGAATAAGCCGAGCCGTTTCCCGTACCGAGTTTCCACAGGCGAGTACCGTCCTCGTCGAAACAGTAGATGGACGAGTGGTTGTCGCCGGCGAACACGTAGCGCCCGTCGGGCGAGGCCGCGCAGGAGAAGACGGCGGCGTCACAGCGGTACACCGTTTCGACCGCACCGTCGCCCTTGGCCAGCCTGTAGACCTCCTTGTTGCCGGTCGCGGCGTATACCGAGCGATTCTCCTGCCAGCCGAACAGCACGTTGCCGCCGACCGGCGTCTGCCAGACCACTTTGCCGTCGGTGGCCGAATAGCAGGCCACTCCGCGTGAATGGCCGTGGAAGACGGTGTTGCTCCCGGCATCGCATCGCACCATCCAGGCCGAGTCGCCGTCCACGTCGCGCGACCACTGGTACTCGTCTTCGTGGTCGACGGCCGTGATGCGGCCGTTGCGGTCGGACACTCCGAGGATCGCGTCGTCGATGTCCAGCCAGTAGATGTCGACGTCGGCGGAAATCTCGTAGGCCACGTGCGGGACCTTGCCGCTCAGGTCGTACACCTTGCCGTCGTCACAGCCGGCGTAAATCCAGAAGTCGTCGGCGACGATGCACTTCACCCCGTTGGGCAGCCGGTAATGGCCGGTCACGGTGCCGTCGGTGGAGACGGTGTACACGTCGCCGTTCTGGTTGCCGACCCAGCACCGGTCCTGGTCGACGAAGATGCCGAACGCCGCGGCGCCGGTGGCCAACCGCCACAGCACCGGTGCCTGACGGGCCGTCGACCTGCTGCTGACCATGGTGCGCCTGGTGACCGGACGGGCCTGCCGCACGCCCCGCACCGCAGGGGCATAGCCCTTCCTGGTCTTCTCCGCGATCTTCTTGGCGGCGGCCGTCTCGGCCTTGGCCTCGGTCGCGAAATCGGTCACCTTCGTCTGACCGGAGGAACCGATCCGCCCATAGGAAATGGTGACCCGAGTACCGGAGCGGACCACCTCGTAGAACTTGTGAGCGGTGGCGTCGTCTTCGGACAACTCAAGGTACGTACGGTGCTCCGCCATCCCAGCCTCTCGATCACCTGACTCTGCGAACGTCGCCGACAGTACAGATCGAGTCCGACAGATCCCCCGGAACCCCACGCCCCCGAACTGTCATCCCAGGCCCGCCGGCCAGCGGAGGCCCTGGGGAAGGAGCGCGACGGTCCGGCCGGGGAGTCTCAAGTGAGCGCGCGGGACGCGATCGACGTCGCGGCGCAGGGCAGGCGTGTCATCTGGTGGCAGAGAGTCCTGATGGCAACGTGATGACAAACGATCAAGGCCCTGCTCGGAGTAGCTCCGAACAGGGCCTGACCTGGAGTCTCTCGGTGGAGCTGAGGGGATTTGAACCCCTGACCCCCTCGATGCGAACGAGGTGCGCTACCGGACTGCGCCACAGCCCCGAGGACTCCGTAAGGTTAGCAAACTTCGGGGGGTGTTCGTGCACGGGTCATTCGCCGACGGCGCGGCGGTCGGGGGCGTACTGGTCGAAGACCTCCTCCGGGGTGGGGAGTTCGATGACCTCGGCGGTTTCGGTGGTGAGGAGGGCCTCGCGGGCGCGGGCGCGTGCTCTGGCGCGGGACTGGGCCGCGGCCTGGCGGCGGGCGGTGTCCATGCCCACGGCCACGCGGAGCAGCGCCAGGTGGCCGGCCATGAGGACGGTCGGCGGCGCGGTGATCCACCACGGGGCCAGGCCTGAGGCGGCGACGGCCGTGGTGGTGAGGAGCAGGGTGGCCAGGCCCGTCGTGCGGCGGCGGCGGCGGGCGATGATGGCGGCGCGGCTCGACCGGCGGCGGGGCCGGGGGGCCGGGACGTCCACGGGCTCCTCTTCGACGTCCTCGACGAGGGGTTCGTCGGAGCGCTTGTGGAGGAGGCGGGTGAGTCCGGTCGCCTCGGTGTCGCGGCGCAGCCACATCGGCACGAGGACCATGGCCCAGACGGCGACGATGGCGAGATAAAGGACCGCGCTGCTCATCGGTACCACCGTCCCAGGGCACGCTCAAGAGGCGGGCCGACTTTCGGCGCGCGAACGTGCATTGGGAGCAGGGTCACGCCCCGCACGGTACGAGGGCGTGTCAGAGGTTGACGAGCATAAGGGGCGGTGTGTCGCGAGATCGATCTCGCCGTTACTCTGTGTTTACCGCGGCTTCTCGATCGCAGGATTTTTACGGCGGGAAAGCCACGGCGGACTCAAGTGCGCCGGGGAAATGCCTGTTTGCGCTCGGCGAGCCAGCGGGCGCGCAGGCCACCGGGCACGTCCTCGACGGTGAGGGCGTAGCAGATGTGGTCGCGCCAGGCTCCGTCGATGTGCAGATGGCGGCGCCGAATTCCCTCTTCCCGGAATCCGAGCTTTTCCACGACGCGGCGGCTCGCGGTGTTCTCCGGGCGGATATTCGCTTCGAGGCGGTGGAGGCCGACGGTGAAGAAACAGTGGTCGACGGCGAGGGCGACCGCGGTGGGAATGACGCCGCGTCCTGCCACCTGCTTGTCGACCCAGTATCCGATCTGGGCGGATCGGGCGGAGCCCCAGACGATCGCGCCGATGGTCAGCTGGCCTGCGAAATCGTCCTGGTAGGTGACGACCCAGGGCAGCGCCAGGCCCTGGCGGGCCTCGCGGCGCATGGTGTGCACCATGCTGACGTAGGGGCCGAGGCCGCTGCGGAACAGCGGCGTCTCGGGGTTCGTGGGCTCCCAGGGGCGGAGCCAGTCGGCGTTGCGGACGCGCAGCTCACGCCAGGCGGCGGCGTCGCGGTGCCGTAGCGGGCGCAGCCCGACGGGACCCTCGGTCAGGGTTGCGGGCCATCCCCGCAAACGTTCCACGGTTCCATGATTCCCTGGTCGGACGTCTGAACGCCATCAATTCTCCCCGAGAAAACGGTCACGCGGGACGTTCTCGTGCGGGACGGCCCCTCAGCGGGGGTGGTCGCCGCCCTTGATCTGGTCGATGGCGTGGGCGAGGACGCGGCCGAGAACGGCCATGCCGTCGCGGACGCCGCCCGTCGAGCCCGGCAGGTTGACGATGAGGGTGCCGGACGCGACGCCCGCGAGACCGCGGGACAGGATCGCGGCGGGGACCTTGTCGCGGCCCTCCAGCCGGATCGCTTCCGCGATGCCCGGGATCTCCCATTCGATGATCCGGCGGGTCATCTCGGGGGTCTGGTCGGTGGGGGTGAGGCCCGTCCCGCCGGAGGTGACGACCACGTCGTAGCCGGCGGCGACGGCGTCGCGCAGCGCTTCGGCCACGGGTTCGCCGTCGGGGACGACGACCGGGCCGTCCACCTGGCAGCCGAGGTCCTGCAGCATCTCGACGAGGACGGGGCCGGACTTGTCGGCGTAGACGCCCGCGGCGGCCCGGTTCGAGACGGTGACCGCCATCGCCCTGATCACCGGCGCCACCCGCCCGTCTTGCCGCCGGTCTTCTCCTCGACCCGGACGTCGGTGATCACGGCGGCCGGGTCGACCGCCTTGATCATGTCGATCAGCGCGAGCGCGGCGACGGTCACCGACGTCAGCGCCTCCATCTCCACCCCGGTGCGGTCGGCGGTGCGGGTGACCGCGGTGATCGCGACGCCGTCGTCCTGGACGTCGAGGTCGACCTTGACGCCGTGCAGGGCGATCGGGTGGCACAGCGGGACGAGGTCGGGGACGCGCTTGGCGCCCATGATCCCGGCGATGCGGGCGACGGAGATCGCGTCGCCCTTGGGGACGTCGCCGGCGCGCAGCAGGGCCACGCATTCGGGAGACAGGCGGACGAATCCCGTCGCGGTCGCGGTGCGGGCCGAGACGTCCTTGGCCGATACGTCGACCATGCGGGCCGCGCCCGTCTCGTCCAGATGCGTGAACTCCGAGCCCTTGGCACTCAAGAAGGCAACCTCATGACGTCGACGCGGGAGCCGGCGGGGAGGGTCTCGATGTCCTCCGGCACTTGGATGAGCGAGTTCGCGGTGGCGAGCGACCCCAGCTGGTGTGAGCCCTGCACCTCTGCCGCGGTGACGGTGTACGTGCCGTGATCGAAGGAGAGGTCGCCGCGCAGGAAGTGGCGCAGGCCGGCGGGGGATTTGATGTCCTCCGCCAGGACGGCGCTCACCATCGGCAGTGGGTCGGGCTCCAGTCCTTGCATGGCGCGCAAGGCGGGACGCACGAAGATCTGGAACGACACGTAGGCGCTGACCGGGTTGCCGGGGAGGGTGAAGACGGGCGTGCCTTGGAGGAGGCCGAACCCCTGCGGCTTGCCCGGACGCATGCGCACCTTGTGGAAGTTCACCGTCCCGGTGCCGGACAGGACCTCCTTGATGACGTCCTTGGTGCCCATGGAGACGCCGCCCGTGGTGACGATGGCGTCGGCCCGGACGAGCTGGTCTTCGAACATCTCCAGCACCTTGCCGGGCTCGTCCTCCACGGTGGCCTGCCGGTACCCCACTCCGCCTGCCTCGACCACAGCGGCGGTGAGCATGTAGCCGTTCGATTCCCAGATCTGGCCGTGCCCAAGGGGGGAACCTGGCTCGCGTAGCTCGTCCCCTGTGGCGACCACGACCACGCGGGGTTTCGGACGCACCATCACCCGGGCCCTGCCCACGGCCGCGATCATGCCGATCTGGGGGGCGCCTAGGCGGGCGCCCGCGTCCACGACGACCTGGCCCGCGCGCACGTCCTCGCCCGCCCGGCGGATGTAGTGCCCCGGCGGCGCGGCGCGGGAGATCCGGACGGTGGCGTTGCCGCCGTCCGTCCACTCGACGGGGATCACCGCGTCGGCACCGGCCGGCATCGGCGCGCCCGTCATGATCCGGGCGGTCAGGCCGGGCCGGATCGCCGACACGCCGGTGTCGCCGGCGACGATGTCCCCGACGACGGGCAGCGCGACCGGGGAGGTCTCGGCCGCCGCGGCGATGTCGGCCGCGACGACGGCGTACCCGTCCATCGCGGAGTTGTCGAACGGCGGCAGCGGGACCTGCGCGGACACCGGCTCCGCGAGCACCGTCCCCTGCGCCTCCAGGAGCGCCATGTCCAGCGGCGGCAGCACCCCGACGCTGCCGAGGATCTCCGCCAGGTGCTCGTCGACCGATCTCATGACCACGGCCCCAGCACGGCGTGCCGTCACGCGTCCCCGGAGCCGGCCGCGCCGCCGTTCGCGTCGTGCTCGCGCACGAACTCGCGCAGCCACGGCAGGAAGTCGGGCCCGAGGTCGGGACGTTCCACCGCGAACTGGACGACGGTCCGCAGGTATTCGAGCTTGTTGCCCGTGTCGTAGCGGCGGCCCCGGAACTTGACGCCGTAGACGCCGCCGCCCTGGTCGGCGGGCGTGTCGGCGAGGGTGCGCAGCGCGTCGGTCAGCTGGATCTCGCCGCCGCGCCCCGGCGGGGTCTTCTCCAGGACGTCGAACACCGCGGGGTCGCAGACGTAGCGGCCGATGATGATCCAGTTGGAGGGCGCCTCCTCGGCGGAGGGCTTCTCGACGAGGTCGGAGATCCGGACGACGTCGTCCTCGTCGGTCGGCTCGATGGCCGCGCAGCCGTACGCCGAGACCTGGTCGGGCTCGACCTCCATCAGCGCGACCACGCTGCCGCCGTGCCGCTGCCGCACCTCGATCATCCGCCGCAGCAGCTTGTCGCGGGCGTCGATCATGTCGTCGCCGAGCAGGACGGCGAACGGCTCGCGGCCGACGTGCTGGCGGGCGCAGTGCACCGCGTGCCCGAGGCCGCGCGGCTCGCCCTGGCGCACGTAGTGCATGATGGCGAGGTCGCTGGACTCGTGCACGGCCTCCAGGCGATCGTCGTCGCCCTTGGCCCGCAGCGCCTCCTCCAGTTCGTACGCCCGGTCGAAGTGGTCCTCGATGGACCGCTTGCTCCGGCCGGTGATCATCAGGACGTCGCTGAGGCCGGCATCGACCGCCTCCTCGACGACGTACTGGATCGCCGGCTTGTCGACGACGGGCAGCATTTCCTTGGGAGTCGCCTTGGTGGCGGGCAAGAATCGGGTACCGAGCCCGGCCGCCGGGACGACCGCCTTGAGCACAGGTGCATTGTCGGCCATGTACAGACCCTAGCCACCCACGAGGACGGCAGCGTGCAGGACATCGTTTCCAAGAGCGACCTACGAGCCGAACTGCTGCGCAGGCGTGCGGCGATGACGCCGGAAGCCCGCGCGGCGGCCGGCAGATCGATCCGTGATGCCCTGCTTTCGGTTCCCGAGGTGGAAATGGCCGGGACCATCGCGGCATATGTTTCGATCAACGACGAGCCGGACACGCGCGGCCTGCTGTTCGCGCTGTGGAAGCGCGGCGCGTACGTGATCCTCCCGCTGCTGCTCCCGGACGGCGATCTCGACTGGGCGTCCTACGAGGGCCCCGACTCGCTCGTCGCGGGGCGGCGCGGCTGCCTGGAGCCGTCCGAGCCGCCGCGCGGTCCCGGCGCCGTGGCCAGCGCGGACGTCGTGATCGTCCCCGCGCTCGCCGCCGACCGGACCGGGACGCGCCTCGGCCGCGGCGGCGGCTCCTACGACCGGGCGCTCGCCCGGGTCGGCCCGGCGATCCTGACCGTGACGCCGCTGTACGACCACGAGGTCCTGCGGTCGGTCCCGGCCGAGCCGCACGACCAGCGCGTCCGGGCCGCCGTCACCCCGGCCGAGGGGATGCTGCGCTTCGGCTGACGGAGCGTTCCCGGCGGCTCATTAGAGTTGGGGCGAGATCGCCCGGCGGCGGCCATGCCGGGGCGGAACGGGAGGTTCTCGATGACGGCACCGTGGCGGATCCTGTCGCTGCCCCCGATCGCGGACGAGATCGTCCGCGGCCTGTTCGCACCGCTCGGGGACGCCGCCGAGGTGGCGTTCCCGCAGCCCAGGGACCGTGCCGGGCTGCTCGCCGCGCTTCCGGACGCCGACATCGTGATCGGCGACTTCAGCGCCAAGCTGGCGCTGGACGCCGAGGCGGTGCGGGCCGCGCGGCGCCTGGCGTTCGTCCAGATGCCGGCGGTCGGCACCGACAGCCTCGACGTCGCCGCGCTGACGGCGGCGGGCGTGCCGGTCGCGAACGCGGCGGGCTTCAACGCGCGCGGGGTCGCCGAGTGGGCGGTGGGCGCGGCGTTCGCGCTGTGCCGCCACCTCGCCTGGGCGGACCGGGGCGTCCGCGCCGGCGGCTGGCCGCAGATGGAGGTGGTCGCCCGGCGGCCCCGGGAGGTCCACACGCAGCGCGTCGGCATCGTGGGGTTCGGCGCGATCGGCGCGGAGGCGGCGCGGCTGTTCGCCGCACTCGGCTGCACGGTCTCCTACTGGACGAGGCGCCCGCGTCCCGAGGCCGCGGCCACGTACCGGGAATTGGACGATCTGCTCGCCCAGTCCGACATCCTTGTGCTCGCTCTCCCGCTGACGGACGAAACGCGCGGTCTGATCGGCCCTGAACGCCTCGCCCTGATGCCGGAGGGTGCGCTGCTGGTGAACGTGGCGCGCGGGGGCATCGTGCCTGACGACGCCGTCCTCGCCGCTCTGGACTCGGGACGGCTGGCTGGGGCGGCCCTGGACGTGTTCGACAAGGAACCCCTCGCGGAGGGGCACCCGTTGCGCAGCCATGAGGACGTCCTGCTGTCCCCGCACGCGGCGGGGACGTCCATCCAGTCTCAGCTGAACCTCGTGTCGCTGGTGCGCGACAACGTCAGCGCGGCCGTTCAGGGACAGAAAGTGCAGAACGTGATCAACGGTCTGGAACCGCAGGTCACCCGGCGATAACCGGCGGCCGCAGCGGGCCATCCCTCAACCGCACGTATGTGTTCGTCCCGTGAATGAATAGGATTGCTAAACGATCTGCTGTGGACCCCGTGAAGGGTGGGATGTGCATCTCGACATTTGGCTACTCCTCGGGTCCACCCTCGTACTCAGCGCAATCCTCGCGGTAAGGCTGTCGCACCGGGCCGGCCTGCCGTCCCTCCTGGTCTACATGGGGCTCGGCCTCCTCATCGGCGAGGCCGGCCCCCTGCACATCGCCTTCGAGGACGTCGAACTCGCCCACATGCTCGGGTTCGCCGCCCTCGTCGTGATCCTGGCGGAGGGCGGCGTCACGACCGACTGGCGGCGCGTCCGGTCCGCGGTGCCCGCCGCGATCGTCGTCTCCACCATCGGCACCCTGATCAGCATCGCCATCGTGGCGCTGTCCGCCATGTGGCTGATCGGCATGGCCTGGCGGCCGGCGTTCCTGCTCGGCGCGGTGCTCGCCCCGACCGACGCGGCCGCCGTGTTCTCGGTCCTGCGGCGGCTGCCGCTGCCGTCCCGGCTGTGCGGCCTGCTGGAGGCCGAGTCCGGCTTCAACGACGCACCCGTCGTGATCATCGTGATCGCGCTCAGCACCTCTCCCAGCGCGCCCAACCTCGCCGCGCTCGGCGGCCTGATGCTCTACGAGCTCGTCGCGGGCGCCATCGTCGGCGTCGGTATCGCCTGGCTCGGGGCGCAGGGGCTGCGCCGGATCGCGCTGCCCGCCTCCGGCCTCTACCCGATCGCCGTGATGTCCCTGGCCATCACCTCCTACGGCGTCGCGTCGCTGCTGCACGCCAGCGGGTTCCTCGCCGTGTACGTCGCCGCACTCGTCCTCGGCAACTCCCGGCTGCCGCACGGCCCCGCGACCCGCGGCTTCGCCGAGGGAATCGCCTGGCTCGCCCAGATCGGGGTGTTCGTGATGCTGGGGCTGCTGGCGTCCCCGAACGAACTGCCCGGGCAGATCGTCCCCGCGCTGGTGATCGGCTTCGTGCTGCTGCTGGTCGCCCGCCCGGTCTCGGTCGCGCTCTCCACGATGGGGTTCAAGATGTCGTGGGGGGAGAAGATCTTCGCGTCGTGGGCCGGGCTGCGCGGCGCCGTCCCGATCATCCTCGCGACCATCCCGATGGTGCAGGGGGTCGAGCAGTCCGGCCGGATCTTCTCGCTCGTCTTCACGATCGTGGTCGTGTTCACGCTGCTCCAGGGGCCGACGCTGCCGCTCGCGGCCCGCCTGTGCCGGCTGGAGAGCGACGGCGAGACGCGGGAGCTGGACGTGGAGGCGGCGCCCCTGGAGCAGTTGCACGCCGACCTCCTGGAGGTGCGGATTCCGGGCGATTCCATGCTGAGCGGGGTGGAGATCTTCGAGTTGCGGCTGCCGCCGGGCGCGTCGGTCACGCTGATCGTGCGCAACGGGTCCAGTTTCGTCCCGGAGCCCACGACGCCCCTGCAGGCAGGTGACACGCTCCTGGTCGTGACCACCGACAACGTGCGGGAGGCCACGGAGCGCCGCCTGCGCGCGGTGAGCCGCAAGGGTCGGCTGGCCGGCTGGTTCGGGGAGACGGGCCTGTGACCGGGTCCGGCCGGGGAATCGGGCTCCGGCGGCCTACCGGACGGAGACCGGCCCGGGAACAGGCCGGGGGCGAATCGTGTTCCAGCCCCGGGTACCATTAGCAGTCGTTCATAGTGAGTGCCAGTCCGGGGCTCAGCCGGGCTGAGTCAGCGAGGAGGAACCGTGCCGACGTATCAGTACGTTTGCACCGAGTGCGGCGAGCCTCTGGAGATCGTGCAGAAGTTCAGCGACGACGCGCTGACCGAATGCCCCGCGTGCAGCGGCAGGCTCCGCAAGGTCTTCTCCGCCGCGGGGATCATCTTCAAGGGGTCGGGCTTCTACCGCACCGACAGCCGCGGCTCCGGCAAGAGCTCGACGGTGGGCTCCTCGTCCAACGGGTCCTCGTCGACCGAGTCCTCCTCTAGCGGGAATGGCTCCGGGGCGTCCAAGTCGGACACCTCTTCGTCGTCCTCCGGGGGCGACTCCTCGTCGTCTTCCAGCACGTCCTCCTCTTCTTCTTCTGAGAAGGTCGCCTGATTCCTTAGGGCCTCCGCCGGGGGATCCGCCGTCCGTCGCACACGGACGCCGTAGGGCTCCCCCGGCTTCCGCCATGCCCAGGCACCGGCCGTGTCGCCGGCCGATGGGCCTGGCTCGTCCGGCAGCCCGTCGGCTGATGGGCACGCCGCGGAACGGGCCCGGTCCCGGCCGGTGCCTTCTGAGTTATCCACAATCCGCGGACGGTCTCCCGGGCGCCGGGGCGGCCTGGCTAATGTCGGCGCCATGTCATCTCAGCAATCCGCCGCAGAGATCGGGGTCATCGGCGGCTCCGGGTTCTACTCGTTCCTGCACGACATCGAAGAGGTGCGGGTCGACACCCCGTACGGCCCGCCGAGCGAACCCGTCGCGGTCGGCGAACTCGCCGGCCGCCGCGTGGCGTTCGTCCCCCGGCACGGCCGCGACCACCGCTTCCCGCCGCACAAGATCCCGTACCGGGCCAACCTGTGGGCGCTGCGCTCGCTCGGCGTCCGCCAAGTGCTCGCGCCGAGCGCCGTCGGCTCCCTCACCCCCCGGTACGGCCCCGGGACGCTCGCCGTCCCCGACCAGCTCGTCGACCGGACGTCCGGACGCGACCAGACCTACTACGAGCACGGCGCCGCGGTGCACGTGTCGTTCTCCGACCCGTACTGCCCGGTGGGCCGCCACACCGCCGCGGAGACCGCGAGATCCGCCGGCTGGGACCTCGCGGAACGCGGCACCCTCGTCGTCATCGAGGGCCCGCGCTTCTCGACCCGCGCGGAGTCCCAGTGGTTCGCCAACCAAGGCTGGACGCTGATCGGCATGACCGGCCACCCGGAGGCCGTCCTCGCCCGCGAACTCGCGCTCTGCTACACCTCCCTGTGCCTCGTCACCGACCTCGACGCCGGGATCGAGGAGGGCGAGGGCGTCACCATGGACGAGGTGCTCCGCGTCTTCGGCGACAACATCGGCCGTCTCCGCACCCTGGTGGGCGACGTGGTCAAGGCGCTGCCCGGCGAACGCACCTGCCCCTGCGCGAAGGCCCTGGACGGCATGAAGCTCCCCCTGGAACTGCCGTGAACGCCCGCTTAGCCCGGTTGCGCCGGCCGCTGGCGGCCCTGTTCGCCGCGGCCGCCGCGGGCCTCGCCCTGCTGGCCCTGCGCCCCGGCCCGCCACCGTCCGTCCGCGTTCTGACCGCGGCCCGCGACCTCCCCGCGGGGAAGACCCTCACACCCTCGGACCTACGCCGCGTGGCCCTACCGACCGCCGCCGCCCCGTCCGGCGCCCTCCGCACCGGCAGGGGCCGCGTCCTAGCCACCCCCATGCGCAAGGGCGAACCCCTGACCGACGCCCGAGTGCTGGGCGACGGCCTCCTGCGCGGCTACGGCGACGACACGGTGGCCACCCCGGTCCGCATGGCCGACGCCGACGCCGTCCGCCTCCTCCACCCAGGCGACCGCATCGACGTCCTGACCACCCCCGACCCTCCACCCCTCCAA
>NZ_SMKM01000290.1 GCF_004348665.1 Actinomadura sp. GC306
GGGCGGCGCGGCGCGTTCGTCCACCCCGCCCTCTTCTACCGCGACGCCGAGGAGTACCTCGCGGGGACGGTCCCGTTCCTGCGCGCCGGCCACGCGGCCGGCGCGCCGGTCGCCGTCGCGGTGCCGCCGCCCCGCCTGGCCCTGCTGCGGGAGGCGCTCGGCGCGGCCGCCGCCGAGGTGACCTGGCTGGACATGTCCGAGGCCGGGCGCAACCCGGGCCGCATCATCCCGGGCGTGCTGCGCGACTTCGCCGACCGGCACACCACCGGGCGCGTGCGGATCATCGGCGAGCCGATCTGGCCCGGCCGGACGGCCGACGAGTACCCGGCCTGCGCCCAGCACGAGGCGCTGATCAACCTGGCGTTCGCGGGCCGCGAGGTGTCGATCCTGTGCCCGTACGACGTCACCGGCCTCGATCCGGTCGTGCTCGCCGACGCCCGCGCCACGCACCCCGTCGTGATCGACCGCCGCGGCGAGCGGGTGAGCGGCGACTACGCGCCGGACCGCGTCGTGCACGCCTACAACCGGCCGTTCCCCGAACCGCGGGACGCGGTCTCGATGAGCTTCGACCTCGACGCGCTGCCCCTCGTCCGCGAGTTCGCCTGCCGCTGGGCCGCCCACTTCGGCCTCTGCCCGGCCACCGTGGGCGACCTGGAGCTCGCCGTGAACGAACTGGCCGCCAACTCCTGCCTGCACGGCGGCGGCTCGGGCACCGCGCGGCTGTGGGCGGAGAACGGCCACGTCCTCTGCGAGGTCCGCGACGCCGGCACGATCACCGATCCGCTCGCCGGCCGCCTGCCCGCCGACATGAGCCCGAACGGCGGCCGGGGCATCCTCATGGTGCACCACCTGGCCGACCTCGTCCGCGTCCACACCGGCCCGGACGGCACCGCGATCCGCGTCTACATGCGCAGGTGAGCGCGCCGCCGCGGGGTCGCTTCAGGACCGCTCCGCCGCCCGGGTGCGCCGCCAGGCGATGCGGCGGCGCGGTTTGAGGACCGACAGGGCGGTGGCGGTGAGCAGCATCGCGAGCTGGCCCGAGACGACCGCGACTTGCCACCATCCCCGCCCGGCGGGCGGCGGCGCGCCGCCGGCGGTGGCGTCCGCCATGGCCTCCGGCGTGAACAGCAGCATCCCGGCGAGGACCACGCCGACCAGCAGCAGCAGTTTCGCGAACACCCAGTAGTGGCGCGCGAGCCCCCACCTGCTGCCGAGGGCGAGCGCGATCCCGCTGGCCAGCGCGATGACGCTGAGGGGGATGCCGCCGCCGAACACCAGCACGCCCATGAGCCGGTAGGCGGAGTTCGCGAGCGTCCCGTCGCCGGTCAGCGTCGCGGTGACGTTGAGGAGCACCAGGCCCCACACCTCCCCCACCAGCGCGACGGACGAGACGATGTGCACGATCATGAGCAGTTTGCGGGTGGCCGGCCGGGGCCGCCAGCGCTGCGGCGCAGGGGCGGCGGCCGGCGTTGTCTGCAGGACGGGCATCGTGAACGCTCCCTGGTTCTTCGACGACGTCCCGATCGTCCACGGACGTCACCGGGCCGGTCGTCGGACGGCCGGAGGCAACCGCGCTGCTCCCCGCGGCGCAGTCCGGGACCCCGTACCTGCTCCCCAGGGGGTAGCGGATGGAATGCCGAAATTTGACCCGCTTCCAGGTGTAGCGGGCGCAGCGCGGGAATCATCCGGGCTGCCCGACACACCCGATCGTTATGGGGAACGATGCGTTTTCTCGCTCGCGCTCACCAGATGCCCGTCCGGTTGATCGTCGGGGCGTTCGTACTGAACTCCGGCCTGTCGAAGCTCAAGGGCGACGAGGAGGCGGCCGAGCAGACCCACGGCACGGCCAAGACGGCCTACCCGGTCCTGGAGTCGCAGACGCCGCAGGACTTCACGCGCAACCTCGGGAGGGCCGAGGTCGCACTGGGCGGCGCCCTGATGCTCCCGGTGGTGCCGTCGGCGGTCGCGGGCGCCGCGCTGACCGCCTTCGCCGGCGGGCTCACCGGCCTGTACCTGCGGATCCCCGGCATGCGGGAGCCCGGCGGGCTGCGCCCGACCGCCCAGGGCATCGGCCTCGCCAAGGACACCTGGCTCATCGGCATCGGCACGGCGCTCCTGCTGGAGGAACTCGGCCGCGCCCGCGCCCGGCGCTGGGGCCGCGCCTGCTGAACCCGGGGCCGCCTGCCCGGCACCGCCGCCCGCCGCTTACCGGCCGGGAGCATCGTCCGCGCGCCAGCGGGCAGCCGGACGGTGCGTTCCGGACGAAGGCCCACGAGCCGGTCATATACGGCGTCGTGGGCGTCCGCTGACGCCTTCCCGGACCGTCCGGCGAGTGTGGGGTCGGTCACACTCCGTCGCCACCGCAGGCCGCCGGGCCGCACCGCCGCCGGGCCCGCGGGAGCCCTGCTCGCGGCGCCTCCGCGCCCCCGCACCGGTCCGGCCGCCGGGGCGCCCGCGCCCGGGCCGGCCCCTTCCGCCCGTTCAGAACCAGGTGCGATCGGCGCCTAGGGTGGCCCGGATGGCGGCGAACACCCTGACCCCACCGCACGGAAAGACCGGCTCCCGCACGGAGACGGCGCCCCGGATGGACTGGCTCGACGCCCTGCGCGGCCTCGCCGCCATGGTGGTCGTCTTCGAGCACTCCCTCGACGTGCTGCTGCCCGAGGTCCGGCACACGGCCAGCCCCTGGTTCGACTTCGGCCGGTACGGCGTGTTCGTGTTCTTCCTCGTCAGCGGCTACGTCGTGCCGTTCTCCCTGGAGCGGCGCGGAAGCGTCCGGCACTTCTGGACCGGCCGGTTCTTCCGGCTGTACCCGCTCTGGGGCGTGGCGGTGCTGCTCGCGCTGGCGCTCGGCGCCGCCGGCGTCTCCTACGGCCTGCCCGGCGGGCTCGGCGAGCGGCCCTGGGCGTCGGCCGTGGCGCACCTGACGATGCTCCAGGACCTGCTGGGCGTGCCGAACGTCCTCAACGTCTTCTGGACGCTGTCCTACGAGATGGTCTTCTACCTCCTGGTGACGGCGATGTTCGTGGCGGGCGTCCACCGGTCCAGCGCCCGGGTCGCGCTGGGGTTCGGCGTCGGCGCGGCGATCATGGGCGTGGCGCTGCCGTCGCGGCTGCTCGCGTCGTGGTGGCCGGACGGGACGATCCTCGTCACCGTGCTGCTCATGGCCGGCGGGCTCGCCGCGATGATCGCCGGACCGCGGCCGGTGCGCCGCGCCGGGGTCGTGGTCGTGGCGACGCTCGCGCTCACGCTGCTCGTCCTCAACAGCCGCATCGGCGCGATCGAGAGCCTGTGCATCATCGCCACGATGTTCGCCGGGACCGCCGTCCGCGGCATCCAGGACGGGCGGCTGCGCGCCTGGCCCGCCGCGGCGATGGTCGCGGTCGTCCCCGTCTTCACGCTCGCGGCGGGCCTGCGCGCCCCGACGAGCTGGGCGCTGCACGCCAACCCGAACCCGCTCGGCGCCGACTGGTCGATCGCCGTGGGCGCCGCCTGGCTGACCTTCCTGGCCGGGCTCGCGCTGCGCGCCAGGGCGATGCCCCGGTTCCTGGTGTGGTCCGGGCTGGTCAGCTACTCGATGTACCTGCTGCACCCGCTCGTGATCCAGCTCGTCTGGTACGCCGCGGGCGGCGATCCGCAGAAGCTGCCCGGCGTCGTCCGGCTCGGCTGGGGCGCGGTGCTGGTCACGGCCGTCCTGCTCGCCTCGGCGGTCGCGTACCGCTACGTCGAGCTCCCCGCGCAGCGGCTCGGGCGCCGGCTGACCCGGCGGCGGGAGGTCCCGGCCGGCGGACGGGTGTGATGACAGCTTTTCCCCTCATTGCCTAAGGTGAGGCCGTTCCACCCACCCCCGCCGGGAACGGATGGCCGATGACACAGGGATCCATGCCCGCCGAGCTTCCCGACATGCTGCGCCAGCACCTCCAGGCCGCCGTCGCGGAGATGGAGCGGGAGATCCGCGACCAGGTGCCCGAGTACTCGGGCGACGACGGCGGCGAGTACGCCAAGCGGGTCGAGCGGACGGTCAGCGACACCGTGGCGTTCTTCGTCGACTCCGTCGACCACCCGAACGCCGACGCGCGCAAGCTGACCGAGCTGTACATGCAGCTCGGGGAGCAGGAGGCCCGGCAGGGCCGGAGCCTGGACGCCCTGCAGAACGCGATGCGGATCAGCAGCCAGGTCGCGTGCCGCCGGTTCATCATGGACGCCTACCGGCTCGGCTGGTCGCGCGAGACGCTGGGCCGGCTCACCGACTCGCTGTTCATGCTGCTGGCGCGGGTCGCCGACGCCGCCGCGCAGGGGTACGCGCGGGAGCAGGGGCAGCTCGCGACCGAGCGGGAGCGGCGCCGCGACCGGCTGCGGGACCTGCTGGTCGCCGAGCCGCCGGCCGCCGCGGAGACCATCGCCGAGGTGGCGGTGGCCGCCCGCTGGGACCTGCCGAAGAGCATCGGCCTGGTCGCCCTGCCGCAGGGCGCGCCGGCCGGGGCGCGGATCCTGCCGCCCGCCGTGCTGGCCGACTGGGACGCGCCGATCCCGTACCTGGTGGTGCCCGACCCGGAGGGCCCCGGCCAGGACCGGCTGTGGCCGGTGCTGCGCAGGCTCGGGACGGCGGCGGTCGGGCCGACCGTCCCGCTCCGGCAGGGCGCGGTCTCGCTGCGCTGGGCCCGGCACGCGCTCACGCTCGCCGAGCGGGGGCTGCTGCCCGGCGACGCCGCCACGGTCCGCTGCGTCGACCACATCGCGCCGCTGGCGGCGCACGCGGCGGAGGAGCTGGTCGGCGCGACCGCGGGCGCCGTGCTCGGGCCGCTGCTCGACCTGCCGCCCGCCCGCCGGCTGCCGCTCGCCGAGACGCTGCTGACCTACCTGCAGTGCGGGGACAACGCGGTCGTCGCGGCGGAGCGGCTGCACATCCACGAGCAGACCGTCCGCTACCGGCTGCGCCGCATCGGCGAGCTGACCGGCGGCCGGTTCACCGAGCCGGAGGGCAGGCTCGACCTGATGCTCATGCTGAGCTGGCTGGTCCGCACCGCCCGCGCCGAGAAGCCCGCCTAGCGCCGCTGCCGGTGCCGTGCCGCTGCCGGTGCCGTGCCGTTGTCGGTGCCGTGCCGTTTAATCGGAGCGTGGACGTTGCGAAGCGCATCAACGAGCTGACCGCCGAGGTCAGGCGGCTGAACGACCTGTACTACGGCGCCGGCGACAGCCCGCTGCCGGACGCCGACTACGACGCCCTGAAGGACGAGCTGGCGGCGCTGGTCGCCGAGCACCCGGAGCTGGAGCCGGCCGGCAGCCCGCTCGGCAGGGTCAACGCGCCGGCGGAGCTGACCGGCCCGACCGTCCGGCACGCGCGCCCGATGCTCTCGCTGGCCAAGGCGACGGGCGAGGAGCAGGTCCGGGTCTTCTGCGAGCGGTTCGGCGGCCAGGTCTTCCGGGTGTCGGAGAAGCTCGACGGGCTCTCGCTCAGCGTGGTCTACGCCGACGGGAGGCTCGACTACGTCGCCACGCGCGGCACCGGCGCGGTCGGCGAGCTGGTGACCGGGAAGGTGCGGCACGTGATCCCCGGGCTGCCGGCCGAGATCGAGGCGGCCGGGCGCGTCGAGGTGCGCGGCGAGGCGGTGATGCTCCGGTCGGTGTGGTCCGCCTACAACGAGGCCCACCCGGAGCGGACGCTGACCAACCCGCGGTCGGGCGCCGCCGGGACGCTGGTCCTCAAGGACCCCGCCGCCGCCGCGGAGGCCCGGCGGCTGCTGCGGTTCTTCGCCTTCGGCGCCGACCGCGACGGCACCGCGGTGGAGGTCCCCGCGGGGTTCGAGACGGTCGCGCAGTACGTGTGCGCCGACGCCGGCGAGGTGATGGACGCCGTCCACGCCATCGGCGCCCGCCGCGACGGGCTGGACTACGACATCGACGGCGCCGTCGTGCGGCTGCACGACCCGGCCGCGTTCGACGCGGCCGGCTTCAACAGCGCCGAGCCGCGCGGGGCGATCGCGTTCAAGTACCCGCCGGAGGAGAAGCTCACGACGCTGCTGTCGGTCGAATGGCCGGTCGGCAAGATCGGCCGCGTCCCGCCGCGCGCGAAGGTCGCGCCAGTGTTCGTCGGCGGCGTGACGGTGGAGAACATCACCCTGCACAACCCGCGCCTGATCCGCGAGCGCGACCTGCGGATCGGCGACACGGTCGCGGTCGTGCGGCGCGGCGACGTGATCCCGTTCGCGGGCCGCTCGCTGCCCGAGCGGCGCGACGGGACCGAGACCGAGATCGTCCCGCCCGCGCACTGCCCGTCGTGCGGCTCCGAGCTGGAGGTCCGCGGCACCGGTGAGGAGCGCTGGTGCCTCGATCTGCAGTGCCCCGCGCAGGCGACGCGCCGGCTCATGCACTGGGCCTCGCGGAAGGCCGCCGACATGGAGGGCGTCGGCGACACCTGGATCGAGAAGCTCGCCGACGACGGCGTCCTGCGGCACCGCAGCGACTTCTACGACCTGACCGCCGAGCGGCTCCTCGGCTACGAGCGGATGGGCGAGGTCAGCGCCCGGAACATGGTCGACTCGATCGCCGCCTCCAAGGGGATGGGGTTGCGGCGCGCGCTGATCGGACTGGCCATCCCGATGGCCTCCGAGGGCACCGCCAAGCGCCTGTGCCTGGCCGGCTACCAAAGGATCGAGGACGTCGCGGCGGCCACCGCCGAGGACCTCGTGGCGATCCGCGACATCGGGCCCAAGGCCGCCGAGAGCATCGTGGCGTTCTTCGCCCGCCCGGAGGTGCGGCGGGAGATCGCGGCGCTGCGCGAGCGCGGCGTGGGCCTCGACGTCCTGCCCGAGGACCGCCCGGTCGACACCGCCGCCGCGGGCGACTCGCCGCTCAAGGGCGCGACGGTCGTGATCACCGGCGCGTTCACCGACCCGCGCTCCGGCGCGAAGGTCAGCCGGCCGGACGTCACCCGCCTGGTCGAGCGGGCGGCGGCGACGGCCGCCACGTCGGTCTCGGCCGGCACCGACTACCTGCTGACCGGCGACAACGTCGGCGCCGCCAAGACCGCCAAGGCCGAGAAGCTCGGGGTCGCGGTCGTGGAGCAGGCGCGGCTGTGGCGCTGGCTCACCGAGGCCGGCGTCGTCTGAGCGCGGCGGGCACCCCGGGCGTGCGCCCGGGGTGCCCGGCCGGGTCAGCGGCCGTTGCGGCCGTCGCCGCGCCGGGCGGCCACGGAGTGCGACAGCACAAAGACGCCGCCGGTGAGGAGGACGGCGCTGCCGGCGAGGGCGGCGAACGCCGCCGCCGTGCTGGGCGGCATCGTGTCGAAGGCGAGGACGGCCACCAGGTAGGACGCCATGGGGTTGGTCATCGTCATCGCCGTCATCGCGGCGGGCAGCGACCCGGCGGCGAACGCCCGCTGCTCGATCAGCAGCCCGGCGAGCGTGCTGCCCGCCAGCGCGTAGCCCGGCCAGTCGGCGGCGGTGGCGGCCACGCCGTGGTCGAGGAGGCTCGCGGTGGTGAGCTTGATCAGCACCGCGCTCGCCGCGAAGCACAGCCCCGCGCAGACGCCGAGCAGCGCGGCGCGCACGGGCCCCTTCCGCAGCCACGCCGCCCGGGACAGCACGGCGATCAGCGGCGCGGCGATCAGCGCGGCGACGTACAGCCGGGGCCGGGACGGCTCGCCGGCGGGCGGGATCGCGCCCGGGACCGTGAACAGCACGGCGAGGCCCGCCGACACGGCGACGGCGCCGGGGAGGTCCGTCCGGACGAGCCCCTCCCCCGCCCCGGCCGCGCCGAGCAGGATGGTGAAGACCAGCTGGGTGACCAGCAGCGGCTGGACGACGGCGGTCGACCCGAAGTGCAGCGCGGCCGCCTGCGCGAGGAACCCGCCGAGGTTGACGACCCAGCCGGTGAGCCACACCGGGTCGTGGACCAGCCGGCGGATCAGCCCGTGCGCGGCCGCGGCGTCCATGCCGCCGCCCGCCGCGCGCCTGGCCGCGCGGTACTGGAGCGTGGCCGCCGCGGCGAACAGGAACGCGGCGAGGAGGCTGAGGCAGACCGCCCACGCCATCAGGGCGTCCCGGGCCGCTTTGCCCCGGCGTGCTCCGCCTCCGCCGTGCCCGCTCCGGACCGGCTCATCACGCCCCTCCCCCGCCGTCGTCCGCCCGTCATC